>JAURGK010000028.1 GCA_030833845.1 Crocinitomicaceae bacterium
ACCATCGCTTTCGGATCTTTCGGATTAAAGGCTTTGGAACCAGGATGGATTACTTCACGTCAGATTGAAGCTTCACGTATTGCCGTTACTCGATACATGAAGCGTGAAGGAAAAGTATGGATCCGAATATTCCCAGACAAGCCGGTTACCTCAAAACCAGCTGAAGTACGTATGGGTAAAGGTAAGGGTGCACCTAGCCATTGGGTTGCCGTGATCAAGCCAGGAACAATCATGTTCGAAGCAGATGGCGTCCCTTACGACATTGCAAAAGAAGCAATGAGACTTGCCGCACAGAAGATGCCTGTGAAATGCAAGTTCATTGTTCGCAATGATTATGTTATACCAGCTTAATAAATTAAGATGAAACAAACAGAAATCACAAAACTTTCTACTGAGGATCTACAAGGTCGTTTAGAAGATTTCAAAGGTCAATTGACAACTTTGAAGTTGACACACAAAATGACTCCAATCGAAAATCCAATGCGCATTCACCACATGCGTAAAGTAGTAGCAAGATTGAGTACAGAGTTAACAAAACGTTCAAATCAGGCTTAATCCTGAGTTAAAAAAATGAACATGGAAAAACGAAATTTAAGAAAAGAAAGAATTGGTGTCGTTACCAGTGATAAAATGGAGAAATCCATTGTTGTTGCTGTTGAGCGTAAAGTGAAGCACCCCAAATACGGAAAGTTCGTAAAGAAAACTACCAAGTTTGTTGCCCACGACGAAAACAACGACTGTCATATCGGTGACACCGTTCGTATCATGGAAACACGTCCTTTGAGTAAATCAAAGAACTGGAGAATGGTAGAAATTGTAGAACGTGCTAAATAATCGGACAAAATGATACAAACAGAATCCAGACTATCAGTTGCAGACAACTCCGGAGCTAAGGAAGTATTATGCATCCGCGTTTTAGGCGGTACAAGAAGAAGATACGCTTCAGTAGGTGATAAAATTGTAGTAGCAGTTAAAAGTGCCATGCCAAATGGCGCTGTGAAAAAAGGATCAGTTGCTAAGGCAGTGGTCGTACGTACTAAAAAAGAAGTGCGCCGCCCAGACGGATCATACATCCGTTTCGATGACAATGCTTGCGTTATTTTAAACCAAGCCGGCGAAATGCGCGGTACACGTATCTTTGGGCCAGTAGCTCGTGAATTGCGTGAAAGCAACTACATGAAAATTGTTTCACTAGCACCTGAGGTGTTATAAATCATTGAGTAATGCAAAAGAAATTACACATTAAGATTGGTGACACCGTGAAGGTTATTTCTGGTGAATCCAAAGGCCGTGAGGGCAAAGTTGCCACTATCGACCGTCAAAAAATGCGCGCCACTGTTGAGGGGGTCAATATGATCAAAAAACACAACAAACCAAGCGCAACAAATCCTCAAGGAGGAATTGAAGAAAAAGAAGGTTCTATTCACATTTCTAACCTCATGGTAGTAAGCAATGGTGTTGCTTCTCGCATTGGTAGAAAAGAGGAAAAAGGAAATTTAGTCCGTTATTCAAAAAAATCAGGGGAGGTGATTAAGTAATGAGTTACACGCCAAGATTAAAAGAAAAGTACAGGAACGAAATCAAGCAAACGCTTCAAGAGCGTTTCAATTACAAATCAGTAATGAGTGTTCCTAAGTTAGAAAAAATTGTTCTCAGCCAAGGTATGGGTGATGCAGTAGCTGACAAGAAATTAATTGATAATGCAGCTGCAGATCTTTCACGTATTGCAGGTCAAAAGGCAATTACTACTATTTCTAAGAAAGATATCTCCAACTTTAAGTTGCGTAAAGGGATGCCTATCGGTACTAAAGTTACCCTCCGCGGTGATCGCATGTACGATTTCCTTGACCGTTTACTTGCAGTTGCACTACCAAGAACCCGTGACTTCCGTGGAATCAACCCAAAAGGTTTTGATGGACGTGGAAATTTTAACCTCGGTGTAAAGGAGCATATCATTTTCCCAGAAATTGATATTGACAAAGTAAATCGTATCCTAGGAATGGACATCACATTCGTTACGTCTGCCAAAAGCGATGAAGAGGCGAAAGCATTATTGGATGCATTTGGTTTTCCATTTATTAAAAAGTAAGAAGAAATGGCTAAAGAATCAATGAAAGCGCGTGAGCGCAAAAGAGAAAAGTTAGTGAACCGCTACGAAAAAAAACGTGCTGAACTCACTAAAATTTTGAAGTCAACCGATGCATCTGAAGAAATTCAATCGCAAAAGTGGGATGCAATGATGGCATTACAGAAATTACCAGCAAACTCTGCTAAAATCAGAAAACACAACCGTTGTGGTTTGACTGGTCGTCCTAGAGGTTATATGCGTCAATTTGGTATCTCAAGGGTAACTTTCCGCGAGATGGCTTTGGCAGGTAAAATCCCCGGAGTTAAAAAAGCAAGTTGGTAATTAAGAAAAATTAAAAGAAATGAATACAGATCCAATAGCAGATTTCCTCACCCGCATTAGAAATGCGAGTGCAGCAGGCTTGAAGACCGTAGATATCCCAGGGTCAAATATCAAACGCGCTATGACGCAAATATTATTTGATCAAGGATACATCCTCAATTACAAATTCGAGGATGATAACAAACAAGGTATGATCAAAATTGCCTTGAAATACAACACATCTACGCGTGTTCCTGCCATTACAAAATTGCAACGTGCATCACGTCCAGGACTTAGAAAATATAGCAGCGCCGATGAAATGCCACGCGTTTTGAATGGCTTAGGAATTGCTATCGTCTCTACTTCACACGGCGTAATCACAGATAAACAAGCGCGTCAAGAAAACGTTGGCGGCGAAGTGCTTTGTTACGTTTACTAAAAATTAAGAGCAATGTCAAGAATTGGAAAAGCACCTATTACAATCCCTGCAGGCGTTCAAGTGACGTTCAATGACTCCGTGATGACGGTAAAAGGGAAAAATGGAGAATTAACACAACACATTGATGCTTCAGTAAGTGTAAGCATTGAAGATAACATTATTACTTTTGCGCGTTCGACTGAAGCACCAGACCACCGTTCAAAGCATGGCCTATACCGTTCCTTGGTTTATAACATGGTTCAAGGTGTATCAGAAGGATTCAAAAAAGAATTGGAAGTAATTGGAGTTGGTTACCGTGCCAACGCTGTCGGTCAGCAACTCGAATTAGCCCTTGGATTTTCACATGCCATTATTTTGGAAATCCCGAAAGAAGTGAAGGTTACCACAGTAACTGAAAAAGGTAAAGCGCCGATCGTAACACTTGAGTCTTACGATAAGCAATTACTTGGTCAAGTTGCCGCCAAGATTCGCTCTTTCAGAAAACCTGAACCATACAAAGGAAAAGGAATTCGCTTTGTAGGTGAGGATATTCGTAGAAAAGCTGGTAAATCAGCAGGTAAAAAATAATCGAAAGAATTATGGCACTAAATAAAGTATTAAGAAGAGCAAAAATTAAGCGCAGAATCAGAAAAAAAATCTTTGGTACTGCAGCTATTCCACGCCTTACTGTTTTTAGAAGTAACAAGCAAATTTACGCGCAAATTATCGACGACAATAGTGGTCGTACACTTGCCTCTGCAGGTTCGTTAAAAATGGATGATGCTCAAAAAGTAAACAAAGTTAGTCAGGCGGCTATTGTTGGAAAGAAAATCGCGGAAGTTGCCCAAAAAGCGGGCGTAGAACGCGTTGTTTTTGATCGCAATGGTTATTTGTATCATGGTAGAATTAAATCCTTGGCTGATTCAGCTCGCGAAGGAGGACTCAAATTTTAAAAAAAATGGCAGCTCAAATCGTAAACAGAGTTAAATCAGCAGACATCGAGTTAAAAGACAAACTCGTAGCTGTAAACCGCGTTACCAAAGTAACCAAGGGTGGTCGTACGTTCAGTTTCTCGGCAATTGTTGTAGTTGGAGATGAAAATGGCGTAGTCGGTCATGGTCTAGGTAAAGCAAAAGAAGTAACAGAAGCAATTACCAAAGGTATTGACGACGCTAAAAAGAACTTGATTAAAGTTCCGATTTTACGCGGTACCGTTCCCCACGAGCAAAAAGGTAAATTCGGTGGTGCTGAGGTTTTCCTCAAGCCTGCTACTGAAGGTACTGGAGTTATCGCTGGTGGTGCGATGCGCGCCGTACTAGAAAGTGTTGGTGTACACAACGTATTAGCAAAATCTCAAGGATCTTCAAACCCACACAACGTGGTAAAAGCAACCATTGACGCATTGTCTAACATGCGCGATGCAGTTGCAGTAGCACGTCAACGTGGAATTTCCCTTGACAAAGTATTCAACGGATAAAATAAGCAGCAATGAGCACAATCAAAATCAAACAAGTGAAAAGTGCGATCAAGCGTCCAGCTGATCAAAAAGCTACTATCAAAGCTTTGGGTTTTCGTCGCTTGAACCAAGTTATTGAAAAAGAGGTTAATCCTCAAATTATGGGAATGGTGAATAAGGTAAAACACCTTATTCAAGTAGTTGAATAATAGACTTAGAAAGAAATGGAATTACACAATCTTACACCAGCAGCAGGGTCAATCAAAGCTGAAAAGCGTATTGGTCGTGGACAAGGATCAGGTCGCGGTGGTACATCCACACGTGGTCATAAAGGTGCTAAATCGCGCTCTGGTTACAAAACAAAAATAGGTTTTGAAGGTGGTCAGATGCCTTTACAGCGTCGTGTACCTAAGTTTGGCTTTAAGAATATCAATCGTGTTGAATACAAAGCAATCAACCTTGATATCCTTGAAAACTTAGCAAGCGCTAAAGGAATTTTAGACATTACACCGGAAGTGCTACGTCAAAATGGTCTTTTATCAAACAACGAGCTAGTAAAAGTTCTTGGTCGTGGTGAATTGAAAGCCAAAATTAACATTACAGCCAACGGTTTTTCAAGTACAGCAATTGCAGCAATTGAAGCCCAAGGTGGTACATGTACAAAAATCTAACTATCTTTGCACGCTTTTAGATGAAACGACTAATAACCAACCTACAAAATATCTGGAAAGTTGAGGAATTGCGTAAGCGCATTATCCTCACACTTGGCCTTATCCTCACTTATCGTGTTGGCTCCTATGTCATTTTACCAGGTGTTAAATACGATGCCCTTACAAGTAAGGCCACTGATCAAAACTTTTTAGAAAGTATTTTATCAGTTTTTTCAGGTGGAGGTTTTACCAATGCCTCAATTATGGCCCTGGGCATCATGCCTTACATCAGTGCTTCAATCATTATGCAGCTTTTAGGTATGGCTGTACCGGCAGTACAAAAAATGCAAAATGAAGGAGAATCAGGAAGGAAGCAAATCAATAATTACACCCGTCTTTTGACTATCGTAATTTGTGCGCTTCAAGCACCTAGCTACCTTACGCTTTACGTAAGTAATAAAAATGCAATGCCTGATGACCCAAATACTTTTTGGTGGACACAGACAATCATGCTCCTCATTGCAGGATCAATGTTTGCTGTTTGGCTCGGCGAGCGTATTACAGAACGCGGCGTGGGCAATGGTATTTCACTCTTAATTACTGTAGGAATCTTATCTAGACTTCCTGGAGCGTTTTTTGCAGAATTCGGTAAGTCTGTTGAAGCGGGTAACCTCATTCGACTGGTTCTTGAAATTGTAATGTTCTTCTTAATCATTCTAATCACCATTCTCATTGTACAAGGCGTGCGTCGCATTCCTCTCAATACCGCCAAGCGGGTTGCAGGTGCAAGAGCCATGGAAGATGTAAATGGAGCGCGTAACTACTTGCCTATCAAAATCAATGCAAGCGGTGTAATGCCGATCATCTTTGCACAAGCAATTATGACGATTCCAATGATGATTTATCAAGGGGTTACGCAACAACAAGATGCAGGATGGTTGACCAAAACACTTGGCGATCCATACGGATTTAGTTACAATGCCTTGCTAGTGATATTAATTGTAGTCTTTACATATTTCTACACTGCCATAATGATCAATCCAAGTAAAATTGCTGACGACCTTAAGAAAAGTGGCGGTTTCATCCCAGGAGTACGTCCGGGTGAAGAAACTGCAGAGCATGTGGATGAAGTTGTATCGCGTATTACTTTCCCAGGATCATTATTTTTAGCAGCCATTGCAATTTTACCTTCAATTGCAAAATTAGCAGGTGTTAACGATGGTTTTGCAATGTTTTTTGGAGGCACTTCAATTCTCATCATGGTTGGAGTAGTTTTGGATACCCTACAACAAATTGAAACTTACCAATTGAACCGCAACATGGATTCACTCATGGAAGGTACAAGAGTAAGAGGAAGACGTGGTGCTAACGAATTTTCAGGAATGTAAATTATGGCAAAACAAACTTCCATAGAGCAAGATGGTACGATACTCGAGGCATTGCCAAATGCAATGTTTCGCGTGGAGCTTGAAAACGGACATGTCATCACTGCCCATATTTCTGGTAAGATGCGCATGTTCTATATTAAAATACTTCCAGGAGACCGCGTTAAAGTTGAAATGTCTCCATATGATTTAACAAAAGGTAGAATATCTTTTAGATACAAATAATTTGAATTATGAAAGTCAGAGCATCAGTTAAAAAAAGAACTGCAGATTGCAAGATTGTGAAGCGTAAAGGAAAAGTTTACGTCATCAACAAGAAAAATCCGAAATTAAAACAACGTCAAGGATAATAATTAGTATATGGCACGTATTGCAGGTATAGATTTACCAAAAAACAAAAGAGGAGTCATTGGCTTGACTTATATCTACGGAATCGGAAGAAGCACCGCTAAAATGATTTTGAATTCTAACTCTATTGATGAAAACATCAAAGTACAAGATTGGGATGATGATCAACTAGCAGCGATTCGTAATACAGTAAACGAAATCAAAACTGAAGGTCAGTTAAGATCTGAGGTTCAGTTGAATATCAAGCGTTTGATGGATATTGGTTGTCAACGTGGTATTCGTCATCGTTTGGGTCTTCCACTCCGTGGTCAACGCACCAAAAACAACTCTCGTACACGTAAAGGAAAACGTAAGACTGTTGCAAACAAGAAAAAAGCAACTAAATAATAACTAGTTCCACATAAAATGGCAAAAGCAAATCAAAAAAAGAAGAAGAACGTTAAAGTTGATGCAGCCGGTGAAGCGCATATCCAAGCGAGTTTCAACAACATCATCATTTCTTTAACGAATAATGCCGGACAAGTGATCTCTTGGTCATCTGCAGGCAAGATGGGCTTCAAAGGTTCTAAAAAGAACACTCCTTATGCAGCACAAGTTGCGGCAGAGGATGCATCAAAAGAAGCTCATGACTTCGGACTACGTAGAGTGCGTGTTTATGTGAAAGGGCCCGGTGCCGGACGCGAGTCTGCTATCAGAGCACTACACAATTCAGGCATAGAAGTAACTGAAATCATTGACGTGACACCAATGCCACACAATGGTTGTCGTCCACCAAAACGTAGAAGAGTATAATATTTTTAACCAGTGGGTATAGTGTCATCGAAGGAATGCCTTAATTCATGACGCCCACACAATTTTAATTTATAATGGCAAGATACACAGGTCCTAAGTCCAAAATTGCACGTCGTTTTCGCGATCCAATTTTTGGTCCAGACAAATCCTTGGACAGGAGAAATTATGGTCCAGGACAACACGGTCCATCTAAAAGAAGAGGTGGAAAACAATCAGAATACGCAATTCAATTAGGTGAAAAGCAAAAAGCTAAATATACCTATGGTATTCTAGAAAGACAATTTGCGAATATGTTTGAGAAAGCATCGCGAATGAAGGGTATTACTGGTGAAAACTTATTGCAATTGTGTGAAACACGATTAGACAATACTGTTTTCCGTTTAGGAATTGCACCTTCACGTCGTGCTGCGCGTCAATTGGTTTCTCACAAACACATCACTGTAAATGGTGAGGTTGTCAACATTCCTTCCTATACTTTACGTATTGGAGATGTGATTGGCGTACGTGAAAAATCAAAATCATTGGAAGCAATCACAGGTTCCCTTACTGCGAGCAACAAAAATTTTGATTGGCTCATTTGGGATTCGGCTACAATGAGTGGCAAGTTATTGAACTTACCAGCAAGAGAAATGATCCCAGAAAATATTCGCGAGCAATTGATCGTCGAATTGTATTCTAAATAAACCTAAGAGATAGAAAATGGCAATATTGGATTTTCAAAAACCTGACAAGGTTATCATGCTCAACTCCGACGATTTTAACGGAGAATTTGAGTTTCGTCCGCTTGAACCGGGCTACGGAATTACTATTGGTAACTCTTTGCGTCGAATTTTGCTTTCTTCTTTGGAAGGTTTTGCAATTTCGTCAATTAAAATTCAAGGTGCAGACCATGAATTCACTACCCTCAAAGGTGTTGTAGAAGATGTTACTGAAATCGTTTTGAATTTAAAACAAGTTCGTTTCAAGCGTCAGATTGAAGCAACGGATTCTGAAACTGTGATTGTTTCGGTTAGCGGACAGCAACAACTAACAGCTGGAGATCTTGGTAAATTCACCAGTGCATTCCAAGTATTGAACCCAGATCTAGTCATCTGCAATATGGAATCGGCTGTGAAATTTGAAATGGAACTCACTATTGTGAAAGGCCGTGGTTACGTTCCTGCCGAGGAGAATAAATCTGCAAGCGCACCATTCGGTACGATTTTTATCGACTCCATTTTTACACCTATTGTAAACGTTCAGTACAGTATTGAAAACTACCGTGTAGAGCAAAAAACTGACTACGAAAAACTGGTTTTCAATATCAAGACAGACGGTTCTATTCATCCAAAAGACGCGTTGAAAGAGGCTGCAAAAATTCTTATCCACCATTTCATGCTTTTCTCTGATGAGCGCATTACGCTAGACAGTGAAATCAAAGCTGAAACGGAAGAATTTGACGAGACTTCATTGCACATGCGTCAGTTGCTCAAAACCAAATTAGTTGACATGGACCTTTCAGTTCGTGCACTTAATTGTTTGAAAGCTGCTGATGTTGAAACGCTAGGTGATTTGGTTTCTTATGCAAAATCTGATTTATTGAAATTCAGAAACTTTGGTAAGAAATCCTTAACTGAGCTAGAAGACCTTGTTGACAGCAAAGGCCTGACTTTCGGTATGAATGTCGCAAAATATAAATTAGACAGAGATTAAGATTTTAAGTCATGAGACACGGAAATAAAGTAAATCACTTAAGCAGAAAGACAGGTCACCGTAAAGCAATGCTTTCGAACATGGCTTGTTCTTTGATCGAACACAAGCGCATCACTACAACAATTGCTAAGGCAAAGACTTTGCGCGGATTCATTGAGCCTTTGCTCACTAAATCAAAAACCGATTCTACACACTCGCGTCGTGTGGTTTTCTCATACCTCCAAAGCAAAGATGCCGTTACGGAATTATTCCGTGAAGTAGCGCCTAAAATTGCTTCAAGAGATGGTGGGTACACACGAATCATTCGCACAGGTTATCGTTTAGGCGACAATGCTGAAATGTGTATGATCGAACTCGTAGATTTCAACGAACTATACAACAATACAGCTAAGAAAACTACTCGTCGTTCACGTCGTGGTGGTAAAGCTTCTGAAACAGGAGCTACAACTGCAGCGGTAGTTGAAGAAACACCAGTTGCAGAAGTTGTGGAAGAAACACCAGTTGCAGAAGTTGTTGAAGAAACACCAGTTGCAGAAGTTGTTGAAGAAACTCCAGTTGTAGAAGTTGTTGAAGAAACTCCAGTTGCAGAGGTTGTTGAAGAAACACCGGCAGAAGAAACAACTGACGAAACTCCAGAGGCACCAGCAGCTGAAGAAGAAAAAACTGAAGAATAAATCGACAGAATGTTGATAAAAAAAGGCGGACTTTGTTCGCCTTTTTTATTGGAATTACACTTCGTTCTTAACAAAGTGCGTAATTTTGAAGAAAATTTTTAAATGCAGCAAAATAAAACAGCCGTTTTATTACTCGAAGACGGCACTGTATTTCATGGAAATGCCATTGGTAAGATAGGTACTACAGGAGGAGAAATCGCCTTTAATACAGGCATGACAGGCTATCAAGAGGTTTTTACCGACCCCTCCTACCTCGGACAACTCCTCATCATGACCACCTCCCATATTGGAAATTATGGTACACACGATGCAGAAATTGAATCTGAGTCGATTAAAATTTCAGGGCTTATTACTAAAAAATTTTCCAACGGATTCTCAAGAGCTGCTGCCGAAGGCTCATTGCAAGAATTAATGGAAAAAAATGGCACCGTCGGAATATCAGACATTGATACCCGTGCTTTGGTACGCCACATTCGTAACAAAGGTGCGATGAATGCCATCATATCTTCAGAGATATTAGATATTGCAACCCTAGAACAAAAACTAAGCGAAGTTCCATCAATGGATGGACTTGAATTGTCTTCAAGAGTTAGCACCCATGAAGCTTATGAAATTAAACCCGAAAATCCACTATACCGTGTTTCTTTAGTTGATTTCGGCGTCAAACAAAATATTATCCGTTGTTTGGTAGAGCGCGGTTGCCATGTAAAGGTATTCCCGATGCATAGTACTAAAGCCGATCTAGATCAATTCAATCCAGATGGTTATATGCTCTCGAATGGCCCCGGTGATCCTTCTGTCATGCATGATAGCATCGCTCTTGTAAAAGAAATTGCCTCTGACAATAAACCCGTTTTTGGCATTTGCCTTGGGCATCAAATCTTAGGGATCAGCCAAGGTTTGAAGACAATAAAAATGTTCAATGGCCACAGAGGGGTGAATCATCCAATACTTAATTTAAAAACAGGTAAAGGTGAAATTACTTCACAAAACCATGGTTTTGTAATTTCTAAAGACAGCATTGCCAACAATCCAGCGATAGAAATTACGCACATTCACCTCAACGATCAGACCGTTGCTGGTATTTCAATAAAAAACAAACCCATATTTTCAGTTCAATACCATCCCGAGGCCTCGGCCGGACCACATGATTCACGTTATCTATTCGATGACTTTATTACTAACATGACACAATACAAACAAAAATGAGTTTTATCGCCTCTATACATGCCCGACAAATCCTTGACTCAAGAGGTAATCCTACTATTGAAGTTGATGTTCTCACCGAAAACGGTGTGCTCGGACGTGCTGCCGTTCCATCAGGTGCTTCTACTGGAATCCACGAAGCAGTAGAATTGCGTGATGGAGATCAATCGAATTATTTAGGCAAGGGCGTATTGAATGCTGTAAACAATGTCAACACTATCATTCAAAGTGCTTTGGTAGGAATGGACATTTTTGAACAAAAGAAAATTGATTACCTCTTAATCGCTTTAGACAATACTCCCAATAAATCTAAATTGGGCGCCAACGCAATCCTTGGAACTTCATTGGCAGTTGCAAAAGCGGCCGCTGCCGAAGCGGGTCTGAGCTTATTTCAGTATATAGGAGGTGTTGGTGCGGTGACAATGCCTGTACCAATGATGAATATTCTCAATGGCGGATCTCATGCCGACAACCTCATTGATATCCAAGAATTTATGGTCATGCCCTTTGGAGCCAAAAGTTTCTCTGAAGGACTTCGATGGGGAACAGAAATTTTCCATCATCTCAAGGCAGTTTTAAAATCAAAAGGGATGTCGACTAATGTTGGTGATGAGGGTGGTTTTGCACCCAATTTAGGATCCAACGAAGAAGCCCTTGAAGTGGTAATGGAAGCCATTACTAAAGCTGGCTTCACTCCAGGAAAAGATATTTTTATTGCCCTTGACGCCGCAGCGTCAGAATTTTATGACGAAGCTACTGGAAAATATAATTTTGCCTCTACCGGTGAATCTAGAACTGCTGAAGAAATGGTTGCATTCTGGTCTGATTGGTGTGAAAGATATCCAATTATTTCTATCGAAGACGGGCTTGCAGAAGACGATTGGGCCGGATGGAAAATGGCCACTGAAAAACTAGGGCAAAAAGTTCAATTGGTAGGTGACGACCTTTTTGTTACCAATTCCAAAAGACTTCAACAAGGTATTTCTAAAGGAATTGCCAACTCAATTTTGGTTAAAGTAAATCAGATTGGCACGCTCACCGAAACCATTGAAGCCGTAAACTTAGCAACAAGAAATGGCTATTCATCTGTAATGAGCCATAGAAGTGGTGAGACCGAAGACAATACAATCGCTGACTTGGCCGTGGCACTTAATTGCGGTCAAATCAAAACGGGTTCAGCATCTCGTTCAGATCGCATGTCAAAATACAATCAGCTTTTGCGCATAGAAGAAGAATTAGAAGAAGCTGCTGTTTATCCAGGATTGAATTTTAAGTACATACGCTAATTGGCGCGCTTTAATCTCAGAGTATACGCCCTGATCATCAATGAATTCAACGAAATTCTCATTTCCGATGAATACCGCTTTGGTAAATTTTTCACTAAGTTTCCAGGCGGAGGCGTCGAAAACGAAGAAGGCATCAAAGAGGCCTTATTTAGAGAATTGAGAGAAGAGCTACAACTTGATATTTCAATAGCTGAGTTTTATTATTTCAATGAATTTCATCAGGCTTCAGCATTTGATAACAGCAATTTGATCGCCTTTTATTACTTGATCAAAATTAATAAAAAGGAACTCGACTTAGCTATAAAGCAATATACCATTCCGTTTTATGAGGAGCACGAAAAACAACGTTGGATTGCACTAAATGAGCTAAACGATTCTGATCTTACATTTCCAATTGACCGAATTGTGCTAGAAAAATTGCAAAAAGAATTTCTTTTTACTTCTTGAAATTTGATGCTACTACTAAGTCTTTGGTGCCGTGTGTCCAGGAGTAAAAACCTTCCCCAGACTTCACGCCTTTTTTGCCTGCAGTAACCATATTTACTAATAGCGGACACGGAGCATATTTTGGATTGCCAAAGCCAGCATAAAGCACCTCTAAAATTGCAAGGCACACATCTAGACCAATAAAATCTGCTAATTGTAAGGGCCCCATTGGATGGGCCATTCCAAGTTTCATTACCGTGTCAATTTCTTCTACCCCTGCCACGCCCTCAAACAAGGTATAAACCGCCTCATTGATCATTGGCATCAAGATGCGATTTGCAACAAATCCAGGATAGTCATTGACTTCAACAGGAACCTTCGATAGGCTGCGCGATGTATTCATAATCAAGTCAGTAACTTCATTTGAGGTTGAATAACCGCGAATAATTTCAACGAGTTTCATGACCGGTACGGGATTCATGAAGTGCATACCAATCACTTTGTCCGGACGATTGGTAACTGCAGCAATTTGAGTAATAGAAATAGATGAGGTGTTGGTTGCCAAAATCACCTCTGCAGAGGTAAGCGCATCTAGGTCTTTGAAAATTTTAAGCTTTAGATCTACATTCTCTGTAGCAGCTTCAACCACCAATTCAACCCCTTTTACCCCTTCGGCCATATCGGAATGCGTAGACAGATTGGCTAGAGTTTGGCTTTTTTGTTCTTCTGTAAGACTTCCTTTGGCAACTTGACGATCCAAATTTTTACTAATTGTTTCGATAGCGCGCTTAAGTGCCTCATCAGAAACATCAATCAAATTAACCTTATATCCAAATTGTGCAAAAACATGCGCGATGCCATTACCCATGGTGCCTGCTCCTACTACTGCTACATTTTTCATTGCTTCAATTATTTTTACAAATATAGTGCTCCTTGACTACAAGCAAGAAAATTCCATGCATTTTGATTTGATTATCTTTGCAAATAAACCCAAGGTATGATCAAAGGCCTGATCCAACGTTTTTCAAAAGCCGGATTGCTGCGCAACTCCACCACCCTTATCGTTGGAACCATATTAGCTCAGCTCATTCCAATTCTTTTTCAGCCCTTACTAAGGCGCATGTATACCCCAGAAGAGTTCGGTACTGCTGCACTTTTTGTAACGGCCGTTGGGATGCTTGTGGCACTCGCAAATTTCAAATACGAGAGTGCAATTGTCTTGCCAGAAAAAGACGAAGAGGCAAATCAATTAATTGGAGGCGGGGTATTGATCAGTTTGTTATTTGGCCTAATCCTTTGGGTCTTGATTTTGATCTTGAAACCAACTATTCTACACTTTTTTGAATTGAATGAAAAGGAAGTCAGCTATTTATTTTTAATTCCACTTAGTGTATTTTTTGTAAGTAGTTACCAATGTTTTAATTTTTACTTGATACGAAAAAAGGCCTATAAAGCCTCAGCTCGGAACAAGGTTTACCGTCGAGGCTCCGAAGCTGTTGTTCAAAGCGCTACGGGTTGGCTTGGTTACAATCAAGGTCTGCTATTTGGTAACTTTATTGGAGATTTTGTGAATTTTATAGGCGCTTTTATCCAGATTAAAAACCAAGGTTTTCGCATACAAAAAGACTTTAAACAACTTAGAGAAATACTGCGCAAGTATTGGCAATTTCCTGTTTACCATGCTTTTCCTTCCTTTTTAAATACCATTTCCCTTACTCTACCCGTATTTATTGTTCACCATGCTTTTGGCAAAGCAGAAACTGGTCAATTCGACCTAAGTCGGCTTGTATTGTCTTTGCCAATGGCCCTGATCTCCACAGCTCTATCACAAGTTTATTTGCAGCATCAGGCAGAAAAAATTAGAAACAAACTCAATATACAATCTGATTTTTGGAAGGTCAGCAAAGTTTTATTTTGGATGAGCATTCCCCTAGCCTTGGTATTTTTCTTTTTTGCAAGCCCACTCTTCACTTTTATTTTTGGTCGTCAATGGCAATTAGCCGGAGAACTCACGGCAGTTCTTATATTTGGACAGGCCATTAAGTTTATTGTCTCACCGATGAGCTCCACCTTGGTTGCATTGCAAGAGGTACGTTTTAGCGCCCTTTGGCAAATTCTTTACTTTAGCGCAATGGCCTGGCTTTATTTGCATCCAGGTGCTGATCTTCAAGATTTTGTGCTTCGCTATTGTTATATAGATTTTATAGCCTATGGACTTTACTTTGCACTGATTTATTTAATTATCAGGCGCTACGAACTTCAACGTTAATGAAACAAATTACAGCCTTAGTTAAAGCACATCCGTATTTTTCAAGTTACCTTCTTGTCTACGTATTGTTGCAGATTGGACTGATAGAACATTCGGGTTTTCAATATGCATCAGCACTATTCTTCTTATTTTTTACTCCATTTTGTATTGTTTATGCCTTACTTAGCAATCAATTGGTATTCAAACTAGAATGGTTGACATTAAAGAAAAACATTGAACATTTAGAATGGGTATTATTGGCAATAGCCACATCTATTATTCTAGTTCATTTAATTTGGTTAGGTAAAATACCGTTTATAGAAGCATGGACAGCTACAAAACTCTCCCAAGCCAATCAGATCCGGAAGATTGCCTCTGCAACCCTACCTAGATGGTTATTATATTCGAGTACTTGGGTCATTCGTGCACTGATTCCGGTAGTTATCGTCATGTTCTTGAAAAAGAAAAATAAGTTGGGCCTGGCACTAAGCTTGGCAGTGGGCGCATGCTATGGTTTAGCTCTCATGCAGAAAAGTTTGGTGCTCTGGGTAATGTTGCCTTCCATAGTTTATTTGTTTTTAAATAAAAAGTGGTTAACCGCCATGCTCTTTTTTTCTATGATGGCGGTTCTATTCCTACTTGCTGTTTATGCCAATAATCCACAATTACATGGTGGTCAAAACGATTTAAACAAGTCTACTGTCCAAAAAACTAAAACAAACCAAGTTTCTGAAGGCTTGTTAAAACGGATCTTTATTGTGCCTGGTAAAACACTGAGTCTTTGGTTTGAACATGTACCTAAAGACAAACCATTCTTGTATGGTCGCGACAGCAAAATCATCACGCATTTTACTCATGATCAAGTGGCTGATTACAATTTAGAATTGTACCCGATTTTTTATCCAGCATATGCCCAACAAGGAGTAAAAGGAAGTGTAAATACGGCTCATTTCATGCGTACTTATGCCAATTTAGGATGGTGGGGCTTAACAATAGCAGCAATTCTACTCGCTTTTTTCTTTGCCTTTTTAAACAATGTGCATAGGAAAACACAAGGTTCATTAGCTTATAGTTTACAGATTTTTCCTCTAATTTTACTCAGTTCAGGCTCATTATTTACCTTGCTGTTTAGCGGTGGATGGGGCCTGATCATCATGTTGCTATTAGTGCTACCAAACGATTAATATCTTATGTCTAAGCCATTACGCATTTGCCACCTCACAAGTGTTCATAAGGATGGCGACATTCGCATCTTCCATAAAATGGCCAAATCAATGGCGCAATTTTATGAGGTACATGTAGTAGTGCCCAATTCACAAACTCGGATTCAAGACGGTGTTCAAATTCATAGTTTTAAAGCAGATACTCAAAATCGAAGGATACGAATGAAGTATACCGTAGATAGCGTATTGCAAGAAGCCTTGCAAATCAACGCAGACATTTATCATCTTCATGACCCTGAATTACTTCGCCTAGCAAAAAGACTTAAATCAAATGGTGCAAAGGTGGTTTTTGATTCTCATGAAGATGTACCCAAACAAATCATGGATAAACATTGGATACCAAAGATATTGCGTCATATAATTTCATTTGCCTATAGCCAATATGAACGATATCAAACAAAACAACTCGATGGGATTATTTCTGTAACGCCAATGATTTGTGCGCGTTTTAAACGCTTTAATTCCAAAGTTGAATTGATCCAAAACTTCCCGCTTTTAGATGAATTTCCTTTACCAGATTGGTCTAAGAAAGTTGCCAATGAGTTTTGTTATATTGGTGGCCTTTATGAATCAAGAGGAATTCGCGAAGTGGTTTTATCTATGGAACACCTCGACGCTAAACTACATCTTGCAGGTACTTTTGACGACCCTATGTTAAAAGCAGAGCTTCAAAAAAGCCCAGCATGGGATAAAATCATTTTTCACGGACAGGTGGATCGAGAAAAGATCAAAGAAATTCTTCAGCGTTGCACCGTTGGTATTGTTACCTTGCATCCTACACCAAGCTACTTAGAGGCTTATCCTATTAAAATGTTCGAATATATGGCTGGCGGATGTGCCGTTTTGGCAAGTGACTTTCCTCTTTACCACAAGCTAATGGATCATTATCAATGTGGTCAATTTGTTGATCCTCAAAATCACTTAGCTATAGCAAATTCACTTTCAACAAACCTTCAACAACCCAAACAAACATTGAATTGGTGTGAAAACGCAAGGAACTGTTTTGAGGCCCAATACAATTGGTCTACCGAAGCTATGAAACTAAAAGACTTTTATCTTTCTATTTAATGCACAAGTTAGAACGCACATATCAATTTTTACTCATTGTTTTTTGCGGCATCTGGATGCTATTAAAATTCACAGTTACGCCTTTTATCGTAGTACTTTTACTCTTATCAATCAGCGCAAACCGAAGAAAAGAGAATAAATTTATTTTCAACAGATGGAATGGCTTATGGATGTTACTTTTTGTATTATATGCCCTATCTCTACTTTGGTCTGAGACTCCAGATTATTCAGCACTTGAAAGGAAAATGGCCTTTGTTGCATTTCCTCTGCTCTTTTCTTTTCGATGGCAAAATCCAATGCCCATTAAAAAAATGTGGCTATCACATACCATAGCTTGTTTAGTACTTATTTGCATTGCCTATTATGATGCCCTCATGTGCCATTATTCCTTAGGCCAAAGTGTACGATGTTTTAGTACCACATATTTCTCTCAAGTACACCATCCATCTTATTTTTCAGCATTTTTATTGTTTAGTATTGGTGGCTTACTCTTTAAAAAAATAGCCTGGTTTGATCAAAAACCAAGATGGATTTCTTGGATACTTATAGGTATCTTTTCGTCGATGCATTATCACTTAGGAACCCTTGCAGGCGTCTTGGCACTTATTTTGATGTTAGTAATATATCTTGCCATCCTTGTTGCTGGTAAGTGGGGTTGGATGCGAAGTTGTTTGCTTGGTATTTTGGTTTTTTTTGTTGGTGTATTTTTGGCCTTGCAAAGTGCTGAAATTAAAGCGGATGCCAATAATGCACTTGCTTTTACCAAGGATTACATTCAAAACCCAGGTTCATTCGTTCAATCAAGAACCGAACCTCTAAAAGGCAATGAATTGCGTTTGATTCTCTGGACGGCAAGTTTCCAAGAAATTAAAGCGCATCCCTTTGGACTTGGTATCGGAGGAATGGAAAAAGCGCTTGGTAAAAAGTTGATCAATTGGGGGTATCCTTTACAAGCCAAAAAAGAATTCAACCCACACAATCAATTTTTACAGATCACAAATGAAATCGGCTTTCTCGGGTTATTGATTTTTTTAGTTCTGCTCACCAACTTTGGTCTTTATGCAATCAAGCGTAAAGATAATTTTGGCATGCTATTTCTTATGATTTTGGTAGTATTTTGCTTGTTTGAAAGTGTATTACAAAGGTTATCGGGTGTAGTGTTTTTCATTTGTTGGATGAGTGCATTACAAGCTTATTGGTCTAGTAAATCTAAGTTCGAATTACTATGAAGCTGTTGATTCTTACCCAATATTACCCTCCAGAAATTGGCGCGCCTCAAAATAGGCTTCATGAACTAGCTGTTCGGCTACAAGCCTTGGGTTTGGAGGTTGAGGTCCTCACGGCGCTTCCCAATTATCCGCAAATGCAAATCCATGAAGCCTATCAAGGTGGTAAAAAACGTATGGAGCTTATAGATGGCATAACCGTACACCGCTCTTGGATATATGTATCGCAATCCAAAAGTATATTGGCAAGGTTACTGAATTATTTTAGCTTTGTTTGGTCCTCGTATTGGCGCGGTAAAAAACTAAATCATTTTGACTTTCTGCTCGTGGAAAGCCCGCCGCTTTTTTTGGGGTATAGTGCCCTACGGCTCTCGAGAAAATTAAAAGCAAAACTCATTTTTAATGTATCTGACTTATGGCCAGAAAGTGCTGAAAAATTGGGGGTGGTGAAAAATAAGCTCTTTTTGAAGTTGGCTTATCAACTTGAAGCCACCTGTTATAATCGTGCGCAACTCATTACTGGCCAGACACAAGGTATCGTTAATGACATATCAAAGCGCTTTGCCCAACGCCCAGTATATTGGCTGCCAAATGGCGTTAATGTAGATTTCTACAATCCAGAATTGATCCCAATGGGCGATTTTAGGGAAGTAAATGGTTTTAAGTCAACAGATGTCTTATTTTTTTATGGCGGTATTTTAGGGCACGCGCAAGGATTGGAAGTTATTTTAGAGGCCGCTGCTCAACTCAAATCAGAGGTCGAATTACATTTCATTATCCAAGGGTCTGGTCCAGAAAAAGAAAAACTTTTGGCGCTAAAGCATGAAATGTCCTTGAATAATGTTCATTTTTTTGATCCAGTGGCCAAATCTCAGATGCCACAAATCCTGAAGGCCATTGATATTGCCATGGTACCACTGAAAAAACTGCCCTTATTTGAAGGAGCCATACCCTCAAAAGTTTTTGAAGCGCTTGCCATGGAAAAACCCTTACTTTTGGGTGTGAATGGTGAGGCAAGATTACATTTTATTGACAATGCAAAAGCGGGTTGGTTTGTAGAACCCGAGAATGCACAGCACCTTGCCCAAACCATAGTCGAAATTTTAAAAGATCCCGAGCAGCTCAAACAAGCCGGTAAAAACGGTAGAAAATATGTTGTCGAGCACTTTAATCGGGACCAAATTGCAGCATCTTTTTACGACCAACTTAAAAAATTCAAATGATCCCATTTTCACCACCTAGAATTGATCAAGCGGTTATTGATGAAGTAACTTCAGCACTCAAAAGTGGCTGGATTACTACCGGGCCAAGAACTAAACAATTTGAAAAAGAAATCACCGCCTATTGCAACGCAAAAACAACAATTGCTGTAAGTTCTTGGACTACCGGAATGGAAGTATTGTTGCGTTGGTGGGGAATCGGCCCTGGCGATGAAGTTCTTATCCCTGCCTATACCTATTGTGCTAGCGCCAATGTGGTGCTGCATACAGGGGCAACGCCTGTACTTATAGACACCCATCCGAATGATTTTAACTTATCTATTGAAGACCTTAGCTCTAAAATAACTTCCAAAACCAAGGTCATCATGCCGGTCGATATTGGTGGCATGCCCTGCGATTACGAGGCTATTTATGCGCTTATTGAAGAAAAGCAACACCTATTTAATGCCGGATCCGAAGAACAAAAGCAACTTGGGCGCATCCTAATAGCCGCAGATGCCGCTCATAGTTTTGGTGCTTTATACAAGTCCAAAAGGGTTGGAAGTATTGCTGATGTTACAGTCTTTTCATTCCATGCAGTAAAAAACTTGACAACCGCAGAGGGTGGCGCTATCACTTTTAACCTACCCGCCAACTTTGATCACGATGAGATTTATAAAACCTTTAATGTCAAAATCTTACACGGACAATCCAAAGATGCTCTAGCAAAAACTCAAAAAGGTGCTTGGCGCTACGATGTATTGGAACCTGGTTTCAAGTGTAATATGACAGATATTCAGGCAGCCATTGGTCTTGTAGAATTGAGGCGCTATCAGGAAAATTTAGACCGCAGATCTGCTATATTTAATCAATATAATTTAGCGTTCTCATCAAAAAAATGGTCCATTTTACCTCAGGCTTTCAATAAAGAAAAAACAAGTTCGTTTCACCTTTATCAATTGCGGATAAAAGGATGTACAGAGGCCCAAAGAGATGCAATTATTCAAGAAATTTTTGAACATGAGGTGGCTGTAAATGTTCATTTTCAACCGCTTCCACTGCTAAGTGCCTATAGAAATTTAGGATACAGAATGGATCAATATCCAAATGCTTTCAATAATTATGCTAACGAAATTTCTTTGCCCGTTTATTATGACCTCAGTGATGAAAACGTCCAGATAGTAATTAAAGCCGTGTGTGCTTCGGTTGAAAAAATATTAGCAAAGTGAGGGGCTTTATCATATTTCTTATCACACTTTTAGCCATCAATGCCAATGCCCAAGAATGGCCAACTAAAACAGATACCTGCAACGCAATTCCCTTAGGTGTAAATTTTGGCGCCTGCCAGATGGTACTAGGTTGGGCTTATATCGACACGGGGTGTGTCCTCATCTCGGGATGTGGAACAATTGGAAGTGATGGCATTGATTATAACGCCTCATTTTTTGGTTCTTCTTATGCTTGCAACAGTGCTTGTTTGCAAGACACTACTTTGAACATCAGTTGCGTTGACTCCACATTGATGGATCCTTCTATTTGCTGCATTGAAACCTATGATCCAGTTTGCGGATGCGATTCTATCACCTATATGAATTGGTGCATGGCAACATTCTATTATGGCATTGGCTCGTACTATCAAGGTACGTGTGTGACTAACAGTTTGAATGCTCTACAAGGCAAACAATTCACAATTTACCCGAATCCAACCTACGGATTGATATATTTCAAAAGCCCGCTAGCAGGAAATAATATTCAAATTTTTAATTCAACAGGGGCTCTTGTTTTTAATTCGGTTATTAATGAGCATATGACCTACCTTGATCTGCATTTTTTAGAAAAAGGTCTGTACTTTATTTCTGTTGATGATGGTTCTATGCATAAATTACGGATAGAGTAGATGCTATGAGTCATTTTTAGACAAAACACGTAATTATACTGATTGGTAATAAATGATGAAATGTAAACTTTGAGTAAAAATCAAAGTTCATGTTCATTAAAACCTACTCTAGCGCCGTTTTTGGCATTTCTGCAACAATTATCCAAGTGGAAGTCAATATGGATGTTGGTATTAACTTTCATTTGGTTGGCTTACCGGATGTAGCCGTTCGTGAAAGTCATCAGCGCATCAAGGCGGCATTTAAAAATAATAAGCTCCATTTTCCCGGTAAAGAAATTACGATCAACCTATCGCCGGCAGATATGCGCAAGGAAGGCTCCGTTTTTGACTTGCCGATTGCCATTGGAATTTTAGCCGTTACCAAACAGGTAAGAACAGACCTACTAAGTTCCTTTCTACTTCTTGGTGAACTTTCCTTAGATGGATGTATTCAGAAAACAAAAGGTATACTTGCAGTAGCACTTCAAGCCAAAGCTGAAGGATTCAAAGGGTTGATTGTTCCTAAAGAAAATGCCCTCGAGGCATCCATAGTCAGTGATTTGGAAATTTACGGTGTTACAAACATCCAGGAAGTCTTGGCCTTGCTTAATGCCAAAAATAACATAAAAGCTACCCCAACCATAAACCCAAAAGAATTCGAGTTATTAGCCACTCAAAGTGCTTTAGATTTTGCTGATGTCAAAGGACAAATGCATGTCAAGCGCGCTTTTGAAATTGCTGCTGCCGGTGCGCATAATATAATACTTGTAGGCCCTCCGGGGGCAGGAAAATCCATGCTAGCAAAAAGATTACCTACCATTTTGCCACCTATGACCCTAGAGGAAGCGCTTGAAACAACCAAGATTCATAGCGTAGCAGCAAAAAAACGAACAGTGGGTATTGTAAGCCAAAGACCATTTCGCAAACCCCACCATACTATCTCTGATGAGTGTGTGTTAAAGTAATAGTTTTATAAAAAATTATTTGGTGTTGAGGTAATATTTAATCTCTTCTCTTGTAATCGGTAGATTTACTTTCATGCAAATGCAATAAAAGTAATATCTGTTATATTCTCTGATTTGTGATGCAATATTCAATCCGTCAAGAAAATACATATTCTCTTCTCGAAACTTTTTGAAACTAATTCTTGGTAAAACCTCCTCTTCATAAAGAGAAATATAAAGCCAGTTCAGCGCTTTAAGTTTGGCTTGAAACTTCGGATTTTCTTCTTTCATAGTATTTGATAATCTCTTTTTTAGAAACTTTGGGATAAACCTTATGGAACGCAGCGAAGTGAAAGAAAATAAATTTATGGTATTCCTCGTAAATTTGTTCTTGACTTAGCCCCTCAAGAAAGTAGTATTTGTTCTCTCTAAAACAATTATATCTTTCTTTAAATGGAAATAATTGGTACGCAATGTAACAATCCCCCAGGCGTTTTAAAATTGACATATCCAATGTGGTCATTTGGCTAAATTCGTAATAAATTATTAGTTTAATGAACAAAATGGTTCAAACTGACTGCCATATTCAAATTTGTCGTTATATCCGAGTGAATCAGTCAGGATTGTATTCGGCTGTGGGATCTCTACGATTAGAAGAATTTATTGGTATATTTTTACCCATTGAGAGAAATAATAATCAATAATTGATCTACCCCAACAAATCATCATAAACTGACTTTTCCTTAAAGGAATAAAACGAGCCAGTGTATCCAAAATTGAGGTAATCATATTGCCTTATTATATAAGGGGTTTCATCTTTTGTTTTATCCCCACCGATTATCTCCAACAAGTAAATTAAATGTGATAATTCTTCAATCTTTTTTTTTGAGTAGATCAAAAAATGGCAGTGATAATAATTATCATTAGGATTGGGTTCAAATGAATAAAACAATTTAATTCCTGACTTCTTTCCATATTTCAAAATCAATTGGTCATACACATATCTGACTTTGTTTTTTAAGTCCATTAGAGTTGATCTTTGTGGGGTTATGAAGCCAATATAATCCCATTTGGATGTTCCAATGAAATTAACCCTAATACTTCTCTTTTTGATGTCTTTTGGTTTGTTTCTTATTCCAAAAATATCATTCAAAATACTATAATTATATAGATGGGTTTTCTTACCTCTTTTTGACTTTAGTAATTTAAATGTTTCACCTTCTATCAAGAGGGACTTGTTTAATCTTAATCTCTTCTTACATATGGTATTTGTGATTTGAAAGAGGGAACCTATCTCTTTAATATTATACCATTCTTTATTCCTATCATATCTTATCTTCATTCCTATACATAGCAACTCTATCCGACTAATACATCGGTTTATGTCTGTTTTTATATATTATAAGGTTAATAGAATCAATTATAAATACTTCATTAGAAAAAAAAGTTGCCATTATTTATTTTGCCCCCCTTGACTAAACAGAATATAATACCTATCATTTAAACAAAGGATAACCAATTAAAAAAAAGAAATGAAAAAGGAAAATGTAAATAATGAAAATTCTGAACTTACTATTAAAGTAGTTTATTTATCAATAATGATGAAAAAAAATATATGATAGAGAAAGTATGAAAGATGAATTTGAAAATCATTTAAATTAATTGTTGGATGTTAATATTTAAATGAAGTTTAAAGTGATACAGATGAACCCCAACGAGTTTGCAGTATGACTAAATTAATTGATAGATTACTTCCCTTCAATATCAAGAATTAAGGGAAGAAATTGTTTTATTCACCTTAACAATTGTACCCGTAGAACAGGGAACTATACTTGAGATATCTGAATAAGAGTAACCCTTCTGAAGTAGTTCAACTATTTTTTTGGATTTACTCTTCTTCAAAAACTTCTCTGTTGATTCTGTCGTTCCTACCGCTCTACCTGTATACAAGTTCTTTGACTTCCTGGCTTCAATCCCCTCTCTTATTCGGCTAACAATGAGAGATCTCTCATACTGTGCTATAGAGGCGAATAGATTAAGTAATAAATCTGAAAAAGGATCAGGCTTTCCATCCTCGTTAAAATTTGAGATTTGGGGGTTACGACATACTATTCTAACTCCTTGTTGAGTGAGGTAGTTGTAATTATCAAGGATACTCAAGGCTGACCTACCCAAGCGATCTATTGCGTGTATTTCAAGGTGTTTTAATTTCCCCTGATCTATCAATCGTTTTATCTGACTTCCTTTCGGACGATCAAATAGGTCAATTGATCCTGAACAAGAATCTGAAAAGACATAATCAAATCCTTTAACATCTGTTAATTGTCGGTCGTGTTTCTGCGATCCATCGGTGGAAGAAACTCTTGAATAAAATACCTTCATCTTCGTATCATTTTATGGGTGTAGGCTAATCTACTTAAATTGATACGATCTTGCAGCATTTCCGCTACGGTATTAGGATGTTAAAAAAAGGTATAGGCTTAAAATGGAATTTAATTCAGTTCATATTGCCCATGGCGAGCATTGTTCGTTTTTTTGGTTTCCACTTATTTATATCTAAATGGTTATGCTGTTCTTGGAACGATTTATTTTTAAAATTATCCATAACGGTTTGCGGCTTGGCGAAGGGCGGGATTTTTAGCACTAAAGTTCATACGAAGCACAAATGTTTGTTTAACCACAAAAGTTTCTACGAAGCACGAAACCCCGCCTTTTGCTAAGCCGCTGTTAGCAGTAGTGGTTCTTTGTTCTTCCGTCATTTTGATAGTTTTAGAATTTTAAATGCTCCTTGTCCAACGATGAAAAACACAATTGTCCCAACTATAAGGTCGGGATATTTTGAGTTTGTCAAGTAAACAAGTCCGCCTGCGACAATTACACCAAGATTTACAATCACGTCATTGGATGTAAAAATCATACTTGCTTGCATATGTGCTTCTTTGCTTTTGCTTTTTTGCAGTAAATACAAACAAAGTGCGTTGCCGATTAAAGCAAGAATTGAAATAAATATCATTGTCTGAAATGCAGGAACAGTTTCAAGTCCTACAAATCGTCTGATTACTTCAATGAAACCGAATATGGCAAGTGTCAACTGAAAATATCCTGCTGATTTTGCAATGTTCTTTTTTCGTGTCATTGTCCCACCAACTGCAAAAAGTGCAAGTCCGTAAACAATGCTGTCGGCAAGCATATCCAAACTGTCTGCAACAAGTCCCATTGAGTTGGATATAAAACCTGTTGTAAGTTCAAGTGCAAAAAAGAAAAAGTTAATAGCTAAAACTTGCCAAAGCAATTTTCTTTCTCGGTCAGAGTTGTCAGTTGTTGCTGTGTAATTGTCTGCCGGAACGCTGTCAATAAGTGAAGTGTCAAATTTTAAGTTATCAAGTCGCTGAAAAATTTGGTCGTGATTGTCTGTGTGAAAAACGGTCAGTTGTCTGTTTGCAATGTCAAATTCTAACGAGTTGATGTTTGTCAAGTCGGCAAGTTTCATCCGTATCATTTGTTCTTCGGATGGGCAGTCCATTTTTGATATTTTAAATGTCGTTTTCCGCATTGTCTATTGTTATCGGCTGGTGCGTCCTACCATTACTGCTAACGGTTTGCGTGTAGGCGATGTTGCCTTGTGTTGCGCTTGCGTCGAGGCAATATTGCTTACACGCTGTTAAAGGCTCGCTCATTTTCATCTCGTTAAGTGAATAAATCCATGGC
>JAURGK010000010.1 GCA_030833845.1 Crocinitomicaceae bacterium
AATTAAGCAGCAAGTGCGTATGACGTGTTGTCATTTATTGTTCGTAGCACGAGATTTAAGAGGAGCACTACAAGCCTCTGCATGCTGACACCTGACTACCGCTATCGCTGTCAAATCCAATGTCGACCCCAAAGAACGTTTGAACAAAGTTACAAAGAATGCGGCCTTGTTGCTAATTCAATTTAAATACTTGAGGTAACAAACCAGGATTTTCATTTAGATAGATGTGGACCGTTTGCCCTTTAATCGTTATTCGATTCTCTTTATTTAAGGCTTTTACCTTACTTTTCTGAAAAAGATTAAGTTCCAAGGTTTGCATTGAAGGGGCTGGATTTTGTGGTATCCAAATGGCATAGACACTTTTTTCAACTTGAGTGAAAACCCACAGGCCAGCCTCACCTCGTTGGATTTCATAAGGGGCAATGGGTTTGGATGCATAGATGGCTTGGTCGTTAGTATGCATCCAGGCGCCAATTTCCGCCAAGCGTTGGTAGGCAGTGCTGTCAAAGCGGCCTTGAGGATCGGGGGCAATATTCAATAAAAAGTTACCGCCTCTTGAAACAACCAAGCAAAGATTTTTGAGCAAGGTAGCGGTGCTTTTGTAGGTGTCGTTGGGTACATAACTCCAACTGTTGGCCATAGTCATGCAGGTTTCCCAGGGATAGGGAAGAGGCTGAGTTGGAATGCTTTGCTCTGGGGTAAGGTAATTTTGATTGGGACCTTCAACAGCCCGGTCTACGACTATGAGCCCAGGTTGTAATTGGCGCGCTTTGGCTGCAAGTTCGTCCATTTGGATGTCTTGATTCACTGGTTTGTAGCCCCATTTTGGTGAGGTTTCGGTATAGGGCTGCACCCAGCCACCATCAAGCCAAAGAATGTCTATGGGACCATAGTTTTGCATCAGCTCCAAAATTTGATGGTGTGTGAATTGTACAAATGATTCCCATTTTTCTGGTTTTTTCAGTAAATCATAGTTGGGGTTGCGGTCATAGGGAGGGAAGCTTGGGTCCCAGTAATCGGGGTGGTGCCAATCGGGTTTGGAAAAGTAGGCGCCAGTCCAAAGGCCTTCCTTTCGGAACGCTTCAAAAATGCTTTTGCACAGGTCAGGATGTGTGCTTTGGCTATTTGGGCAAAGGGGGTTAGCCACCGTATAGGTAGTTTCTTTTGAATCAAACATGCAAAAACCATCGTGATGTTTGGTGGTGAATACCATGTATTTCATGCCTGCATTTTTTGCTACCTCTGCCCATAATGTGGGATTGAATAGAGTGGGGTTAAATGTTGTCTGGAGTGCCTCATAGGCCTGGGCATAAGTAAAATAATTTGAGGCATAGGGCCCACGGCGCTTGCACCAATCTTCGTTTTCGGGGCAAATACTCCAGCTTTCAACTACACCCCATTGGCTGTATGCACCCCAATGCATGAGTAGTCCGAATTTGTAGTCTTGCCAGGTGGCTAATTTTTGTTTTACCAAGCTATCGGTTGGAATAAAGTATTGTTGCTCATGGTGCTGGGCTCTAAGCGCAAAAACCCAAATTACAAGTGCGAAACTGAGAAATCTCTTATTACTCATGACCGTAGATTTCTATTTCGTCTATAAACAACCAACCCTTGCCATCAACTCCTCTCCATTGAGGTAAATTGCCAGGGTTTCCAACTGTAAGGCTTAAAGTTTGAATGGGTTCTTTTGCAAAGTTTACTAAGATCAAGGGGTAGGTGCCATTTGCCTGAGGTTGATTTACCTGTACATTCGATACAGAAGTTTCAAAGTGGTTTGAAAGGGAGGTAAGTCCTTTAGCTTCTAAAATGGAGGGGCCCATGATCCAAGATTGATTGTTGGCCAAGTAGGTGATTTTTATAGAATCGATAAGGTATGCTGTATCTAGTGTAATTTCAAACTTGGCATCCTCGCCTTGCCAAGCTTGCCAACCCTTTTGATATACCTCAGTTGAATGCAAGCCATCTATCAAAGACGAATTTTGAGTCCAAGAGGTTGTATCGTTGAGCTGTAGTCCGTCGTTGTAGCTAGGCGCTGGAAGATTGATGTATCTGATTTTTTGATTTTTAGCAAGATGGTTTGTACTTGCTGTTTTCCAAAATTGGAGGGTGGCTAAGTAATACTCTTGGGGGCTCAATTTTGTTTCGTGGAGTAATTTTGGTCCGTATTGGGTAGCGCACCAAACAAAATCCTTGAGCATCTTTTGATAATGTTCTTGATTGTCGTTGAAATACCAGGCCTTGCCGGAAAGTGGAGATTTGCAAATTTCAAGTAGGGCATAGCGAATTGATTGCTCACACATTTCTATGCGCCTTATTTGCTCCGATGACATGCCTTCCAAACCTTTGGCTTTTTCATACATGAGCAAGGCCCAATTTAAATCTGAAGGGTTGAGGTATCCACCCAAATGAGTAATTGGGGGTTCATAGAGGGTCAATGACTTGCCACTTAGCTGCAAACCTTGCACTTGTGCTTCTAGAATTTCTCGGACTATCCCTGCTGCTGGACCGTAATATGCGTCAAGAAAATTTCTAATGAGTAAATTGGCATCAATGGTGGGGTCCCAGGACCATTTGGACAATAAAAATGCTCTGAGGGGCTGCATTTCGGAGGAAGGTGAGTTATAGCCCTGTTCAAATAACATTTGAACGCCATATTCTTTAAAGAGCAATAAGTTTTCTTGTAAGGTTGGCCAGTTGGGAAAAGGCATCACCAGATGCGAAAAATTGATTACATAATCCCAAATTAAAATCTGCTGCGTTAGAGCGGACCACGCTTTCAAATCCTTTTCAAAACTAGTGCCTCTTAAGCTTTTGGCTCTGTCTTCTTCAATGGTGCAGAGCATGATATTTACATTCGGCTCAGCCTTAGTGAGTATCGGTGCTGTCCTTGTATACTGGTAGGCCAAGGTTGAAATGACTTGATTTGGAAATCTCTTTGCTACCTCGTTGACAAACCGAAGCATCGTACCTGCATGGCTGTGTTCAATAGAATCTGTGTGCGTGCATTGCATGCACTGACAATAATTATAATTGTCCATTTGACTCACTGACCAATACTTTGCTTTAGGATTTTTGGAAATTTCTTTGGCCAAATTGTTGCATACGATTTCCAAAACTTCAGGTTTAGACAAGCATACTTGATCTGCAAGCCGTATGCCGTTTCTTAGGGCATAATATTCTGGATGGGATTCAAAATATTCTGAGGGTGGTAAAAGTCGATGTAGGGTATGGACCCATAAGCCCCACCCAGGATGATTTTCAAAAGTATAAGTAGATTCGCCACTTGTGAGTTTGTGCCAATTTGCAAATCCTGAGCGCCGAGTTTCACCGTAAAAAATTTCTCTATAAGCAAACGCAGGTTTGGAATCGTAGCAATCTGATTGGATTTTTTTTGGAATACTCGTCGGGTAGTGGACTACATCAGCTTGGTAATATTCAAATCCAAATTTACGCTGAAGCAAATCATAGAGTGCGTTTTGGAATCCTTGATCACTTGTGGCATAGAGTTCTATTGTTCTATTATGACAACGCACGCCAAATCCATCTTCTCCCCAACTTTCACTCTGGGGAAAAAGATAAGTGTTGGGCCTGTAAAAATGAAGCTCAAATAAATGATGTTGGGCGCCTGCATCTTGAAGGTAAAATTCGAATGTACGTTGAAGCTTTGGATAGTACACCTCATATTGTCCAAAGGAATTGAATGCCAAAAAGAAAAAGATAAAAACTTTCATAATCTTATTAATGAAACCCACCTCTTCCTCTGTAAAGTTGAATAGGTTGATCAAATTGAACTTTAATAACGCTGATCTGAGGGTCCATTTCGTTGATTGGAATTTCAATAAACAAAGTTCCGGGTACGGTACTCCAAGATATCTTTCCTACTTCGGTAAATTGGATAGGTTCGATGGAACCAATTAAATCAATCTGCTTGGGTTGGCTCGAAATGCCTTTTAGATAGATGGGTAAGGTCAATTTACCTCCAGGCTCTAGTTTTCCTTTTGGACTAGCAACAAATAAAAAAAGAGTTGAGGAATCTTTAGAAAGGGTGGAGTTGCCGTGGTAATGCCCTGGCGGGAGGCCAGCAGTTGTTTGATAGATGGCTTCTGCATGTTTGCTGGTCCAACGTCCGAATTCGTTTAAAATAGCCAATTGTTCTTCAGGTATAGTGCCATCAGCTTTAGGGCCGATATCAAGTAGGAGATTTCCACCCATGCCTAAGCATTCACTAAATATACTGAGCAATTCAAAATGACTCTTGTAATGGTTATCAGTAGGTCGGTAACCCCAATTGTCGTTGGTAGTAAGACACAGTTCCCATAACTTGCGCTCAGGATGAACAATTGGCATATTTTGCTCTGGCGTATCATAGTCGCCAAAAGATTTCAATCTGCCGTTGAGAATGGCATTAGGGTTATTGGCATGAATAATAGAGTCTATTACAATAGATTGCCACTGCTCTTCTGTGTGTTCCCAATCTCCATCAAACCAATACAAATCTGGGTTGTAATTAGTGGCAAGCTCAGTAATTTGGCCGTGCATGAATTCTAAAAAGTGCTGCCATCTGATGGTATCATTATCAATAAGATAACGGCTTGAATCTTTGAGAAATCCAGGGTAATCATCAGAACTCCAGTCCAATAAGGAGTAGTAGGCTCCTTTTTTGATGCCAACTTTTTCTAACTCCTCAAATAAGGGAGCAATAAGATCTCTTCTAGCAGGCGTTTGAAAAGTGACACTCAGAGGTTTATTGCTTTGCCAATTTTTGTTTTTGAGCGGGGCTGCCGTTTTGATTTTCGTATTATATAATGCCAATCCATCGTGGTGTTTGGTGGTGATTACACAATATTTGGCTCCGCTTTCTTTGATGATACCTGCCCAAAGTTTGGGATCGTAATTGGAGGCATCAAAGCTTGTCATTTGTGCCATATACTCATCATAGGGAACCGTTTTATTGTGAAAGGCCCAGCTCTCCGAAGTGCCATCTACGGCGTACATTCCCCAATGAATAAAAATTCCAAGTTTGGCTTGAGAAAACCATTCGGTATTTTGGGCTAGAAACACACCGGGGAACAGTAAGCTAAAAAAGAGCGCAATCTTCATCTTTCAAAGTAACGAAAAGGCACCGATTTGTCCAAAAAATTGAACACTTGTTTAATTTTTTTAGAATTATTAAACATTTGTTTAAAAAGAGTGTTTAATTTTGCAGCGCGTTTTACGAATTATAAAATGAAAAGAGACCTCTCCACTGAAGAAAAAATCAAAGCAGCTGCTAAAAAAGTCTTTATGACCAAAGGTTTTGATGGCTGTTCAGTCCGTGATATTGCCAAAGAGGTGGGCAGCAATGTGTCATTACTCAACTACTACTTCAGATCCAAAGAGAAACTATTTGAGCTCATCTTTGAAGGTGCTATGTCTGATTTTCTACAATCGATGATAGCCGTCTTTAGTTCAAATCTTTCACTCAAGGAAAAGACAAGTTTATTGATTGAAAAAGAATTTGAATTCTTCATGGAGCATCCAGAATTGCCCATGTTTATTTTGCAGGCCATCCATCAGTCTAAAGGTGATCAACCTATGCCGAGTCATTTTTTTGAACCTATTGCAAAAACAGGAATTTTTGAGCAATTGGTCTTAGCTCAGTCCAAGGGAGAAATGCGCCAAATCAGTATTAGAAATATTACCATTTTATTGATGTCAAACGTGCATTACCCGTTTATGTCCAAAAAACTAACCCAACAATTTCATGGGATAGACGAAGCTACATTGCAACAAGATTTGCTTGCTCACCAAGCTTTTGTAAAAGAGATGATCATAGAATATTTATTCCCAAACAGTTAACAAAAATGAAAATGAAACACAAGCTCTCCCTTGGTTTATTTGTCCTATTAATTGTACCCAGATCATGGGCCCAACAATATGACCTTGCCACTTGTCTGCGTATGGCTGATTCTGCCAATGCTCAAATAAGAAGTGCACAACTTGATGTGGCCATTAATGAGCGCCAACGCTCGGCTTATTTATCAAGTCGCCTGCCTTCTTTGAACTTTGTTGCAGACTATAAATACAATGCCGTTATTCCTGGGCAGGTAGTCCCTGCACAGTTTTTTGGTGGTGCCCCAGGTACCTTTGCTGAAGTTAAATTTGGTGTGCCATATGTGCTAGGCAATACAGTCCAGTTGAACCAAATTCTTTTTAATTCACAAGTTAATTATGGCTTGGCTGCCCTTCAAATCAATAATGAAATTGTTGAGATACAAAAAGATATGACCATTCAAGAGGTCAAATATCAGGTGGCCAATACCTTTTTTATATTGCAAGGCATCAATGCTCAACTTCAATTCATTGAAAGCAATTTAGGCTACACCGATCAAATGCTTAAAAACATGAACTTATTGGTTGGGGAAGGGATGCTCGTGCAAACCGAAGCAGATAAGCTCGCAATCAATCGCCTCAATTTGAAGAATACGCAAATAAGTTTACTTGCCACCCAGCAACAACTTGAAGAGTTATTTAAAATACTTATCGGACTTGATGCGGGTGTTCAACTTACCTTGAAGGAAGATCAAATGGTGCAACAAACCTTATTAGTGGACCAAAATGCCGCAAACCTTTTTGCCCTTCAATTATTAGAACAACAAAAGAAAATGGCCCAAGAAGAAGCCAAAGGCATTCGTATGGGTTACCTACCGAATGTCAATCTTTATGGGATTTATCAGTATAACTATAATTTGAACCCCGAAACTAATTTCAAGACAGGTATTGATGGCGCATTTGTAGGGCTACGCGTTGATTGGAATTTGTTTGACGGTTTGGATAAGCATTACAGAGCAGCTGTCAATGCACTCAAACAAGAACAAATTGAATTACAAACTACCCTGGTTAGTCAACAATTGCAGCAACAAATCAATCAAAATAAGCGCCTCATTGAAATAAAGGCAGATGCACTCCAATTAGCCAAAGAACAACTTGAGCTCGCAACGGCAGTACATCAGAATGCAAGCCTTAAATTCACTGAAGGCTTAATAGGAACTAATGATCTATTACAGGCGCAATCTGCCCTTGAGCAAGCTCAAACAGGCGTAGTAGCTGCCTATGTAGCCCTCAGACAGGCTGAATTAGACTATTTAAAATCAAACGGAACAATTAAATAAACAAAAATGAAAAGAATCATCCTTATTTCCCTTGCTGTGTTGGTCCTCTTAGTTCTAACAATTGGCAAACTTTTCTCCAATGCCTCCGCCGCCAAAAAGAAAATTTATATCCACGATATGAATGCAAAAGTTTTGGTGCAAACGGCAAATCCTCAAATTCATACTTTTGAAAGCGCCTTTTCTTATTTGGGAACTTTTGAAGCCATGCACCAAAATAATGTGGCTGCCGAAGGATCCGGTAAGCTTGTTGATTTATATGTAAAAGAAGGTGATCGCGTTGCCAAAGGTCAAGTATTAGCCAAGTTAGATGATGAGCTTATACTCCTTCAAATCGAGACAGCAAAGCTCAATATTGCGCAATTGAAAAATGACAATGCGCGTTTTACAAACTTGCGCAAAGAGCAAGCTGTATCTTCTGTCGATGCTGAGAAAATTGAATTGGCACTCAAGACAGCTGAGGTGCAACTCAAGCAGCTTCAAAAACAACTGCGCTCTACCCAAGTATTGGCTCCATTTTCAGGGGTTGTAACAAAGAAAATTTCAGATTTAGGGTCGATGGTTATGCCCGGCACACCCATTGTAGAGCTCACTGATATTTCTCAACTCAAGCTCAACATATCGGTACCGGAGCGAGATGTTTTCAAATTGAAAAAAGGTCAAGATGTTGCTGTTGATATCGATGCTCAAGGGCAGCGTGTAAGTGGAACGATCTATAGTATTTCTGTTCAAGCGGATGCTTTACATAACTTTAAAGTGCAGGTGCTCGTCAAAAACAATACCTCAGCACCCATTTTCTCCGGAATGTACGGAACGGTAATTCTCGATAACAGCCAAAAGTTGAGTGCTTTGTCTGTTCCACGCAAGGCACTTATTGGTTCAACTAAAAAACCTCAAATCTATGTAGTTCGCAATGGCAAGGCCTATTTGACAGCTTTCAGCCCCGGAACTTCGGATGGCAATTACATTGAGGTGGTTTCAGGACTTTCTAAAAACGATGAAATTGTTGTGAAGGGTCAGGTGAATCTCGAAGACAAAATGAATATCAAACGAAATAAATAAGCCCTATGACACTCACAGAATTGGCGATCAAGCGACCTTCGTTTATCATTGTCATATTTACAATTTTAGTTGGTGGAGGATTGATCAGTTACAAGGAGCTCTCCTATGAGCTCATGCCAGACTTTTCAGCACCGCTACTTACCATTACCACGGCATATCCGGGTGCTTCTCCCTCTACGGTAGAAAGTCAAGTCTCAAAGCCACTTGAAGATGTGCTCAGTGGAATGGAAAACGTAGATGAAGTCACTTCGTTTTCTTTTGATAATGCTTCATTTGTACTCTTAGAATTTAAGGCATCCGCCAACATTGACGATGCACTTCAAGATGCACAGCGCAAAATAAATAACAATCTCAATAAATTACCTGAAGATGCACAAAATCCGATGGTAGCGAAAATCGAGCCTAATGCAACGCCGGTTCTCCAACTCAGTGCGGTAGCCAAAAATCTTTCAGATGCAGAACTCATGCGGCTGATGGATGATCATTTGTTGCCAGCGATCAAGCAGGTCAAAGGGGTGGCTGAAGTACAGGTTATTGGTGGAGAACGCCGCGCTTTTAGAGTCAATGTTGATAAGGAAAAATTACGAAAATTGGGCCTTTCTATGGCGCAAGTCAACCAAGCAATTGCACTCTCTAACCTTGATTTTCCGACAGGAAAATTAAAAAGTGATCAAGAACAAATCACCGTTAGGCTTACTGGTAAGTATTCCGATATCAATGACTTGCAAAACCTTGTGCTTTTTGCAAAAGGAACGAGTACTATCAGGTTGCAGGATGTGGCTGAAGTGGTGGACGCCAGTGAGGACCAGATTACGATTTCTCGACTCAATGGAGTTAATGGTATTGGTTTGCGAATCAAAAAACAAAGCGATGCCAATGCTGTGGATGTAGCCAACTTAACTAAAGATAAATTCAAAGAACTTGAAGAGAAATACAGCAAAGAAGGCCTCACCTTTACCATTGCCACCGATACATCCATTCCCACGATTGAATCGGTAGACGCAGTGATTCATGACCTTGAACTTGCTGTATTTTTGGTTGCACTGGTGATGTTGTTGTTCTTACATACCATACGCAACGCTTTTATTGTATTGGTATCCATTCCAGCTTCATTGATATCCACATTTGTCGCCATGTATTTATTGGGCTATACTTTGAATCTCATGACGCTTTTGGCGATGTCATTGGTCATTGGGATTTTGGTTGACGATTCAATAGTTGTACTCGAAAATATTTATCGCCATTTACAAATGGGTAAAAAGCGACGACAAGCAGCCTTAGACGGAAGAAATGAAATAGGATTCACTGCACTAGCCATTACTCTTGTTGATGTAGTGGTATTCTCTCCGGTGGTCTTTATTGAAGGTACGATATCCGATATTTTACATCAATTCTCCATTGTGGTGGTTATTTCTACCTTAATGTCTTTGTTTGTTTGTTTTACACTTACTCCATGGTTGGCCTCTCGTTTTGCCAAAGAAGTAAAGTTGAATCCAAAAAAACCTATTCAAGCAGTTCTATTGTGGTTTGAAAGACGCATTACCATTTTTACAGAATCGTATGTAAAAATAGTAGGCTGGGCACTCAGACATAAAATTTCGATGGGCCTTATTGTCATTTTTATTTTTATTGCCTCATTTGCTACTATGGGCTTGGGTATTGTTGGGCAAGAATTTGTTTCTCAAGGAGATCAGGGTAAGTTCATGATCAAGCTCAAGTATGAAAAGAGCGCAACTTTTGCTGAAAACAACCTGACCACCTTAAAGATTGAACAACTTTTATTGGCTCAAAAAGACATGGTCGACATCGTTTTCTCAAACGTTGGCGGGCCAAGCGCAGGTTTGGGTGCTGCAGCGTTTGGGGCAGAGAATAGATCGGAAATAACGGTCATGTTGCACAAGGGCAAGCAAAAAGAGGTGCCAACCGTGCAATATATGAATGCCATCCGTACGAAAATTGAAAATGAATTTCCTGGAGTTGAAGTAAAAGCACTCAATATGGGGCTCATCGATTCAGAGCAAGCACCCATTGAAATTTTTATTTCGAGCAATGATAAAGAGCTCATGAATAAAGAGGCCCGCCGCTTGAAAAATGCAATCAAGGCAATGAACGGAGCTAAAGATCCATACCTGAGCACCGAAGATGTGACGCCTGAGGTAAAAATTGCTTTGGATCGTCAAAAAATGGGACAATTAGGCGTTAATGTTGCTGCTGTCGGCATGCAATTACAGGGTGCGCTCTCAGGTAATAAAGATAGTCAATTGGATATTGACGGTTCGCAATACGATATCCGAGTAATGCTCGATGCAGCAAATCGGAAGGATGTTGAAGATATCGAAAACATGACCTTTTCAAACAATGAGGGCAAGCAAGTGTTGTTGAGTGAGTTTGCTGACATTAATGTTGATAATGCTGCAGGCACCCTTGAACGCAAGAATCGTATTGGCAACACAACCTTGCGTTGCTATGTGCTTGGAGCTGCTCCTGGAACCGTTGCTGCCGATATTGAGAAATACCTCAAAAAACATCCTTTAGATCCAAATGTCAGACTGACATGGGGGGGAGAAATCAAACGACAAAAAGAATCTTTCGGTGCACTAGGTACGGCTATGGGGATTGGAGTCATATTAGTATACTTGATTATGGTTGCGCTCTATGACAACTTTGTCTATCCATTTGTCGTATTGTTTTCAATTTTGGTTTCCTTAGTTGGAGCTATCCTAGCCTTGGCCTTAAGTTCCTCTAACATGGGGATTTTTACCATGCTTGGAATGCTCATGCTCCTGGGCTTGGTAGCTAAGAATGCCATATTAATTGTAGATTTTACCAATCATTTGAAGCAAAAAGGAATGAGCACCTACAGTGCACTTCTTGAATCTGTGCGCGAACGAATGCGGCCAATTTTAATGACAACCATAGCCATGGTTATAGGAATGGTTCCAATTGCCACGGCAACAGGATCTGGTGCTGAATGGAAAAATGGCTTGGCCTGGGTGCTTATAGGGGGCTTGACAAGTTCAATGTTCTTAACTATCATCGTTGTACCTATGATGTATTACGTAGTCGATCGCATTCAAGCTAAAATCCAATTTAAAAAATTGGCAAAGCTTGCAGATATAGAAGTCAATGAATAGTTTATTTTTAGTTTGAAAAAAAACAGGAGAAGAGGCGGTAATGAACCGCCTCTTTTATTTTTTACTCACATAATTATAGACTCGTTTAGTCAAAAGTATGTTGACTAAGATCACAGCAACAACAACCCAGCCCAATAATTCAAAATTCATCAAAGGGCTATTGGGATTGATTTGCCAAACGATTTTACCGCCAATTATAGCTGCAACTCCTCCTGCAATTTGTTGCAGCGATGAATTGATACTCATAAATGCACCTCGGTCATGAAGCTCCGGTACGGCACTTGTGAGCGCTTGCGAAGGTACCATCCGTGCCATAATTCCACTCATCATGAGCATATTGACAATTGTTAATAATAAAAAACCTGATTGTTCAAGTCGGACGTAAATGAGCACCGCAATTGTCATGATCAATGAAGCACCCATAAACAATTGAAATTTATTGATTTTATCTGCAAGCATGCCAATAAGCGGCATGATCATAAAAGTAGAGATACCAACAAGCATGAATAACAAAGGCAGTTCTGCCTGACTAATCCCTACGTTGTTTATAGCAAAGGCACTGCCCCAAGGCATCATCAAATATCCGCCCAAAGACATAAATGCCGTGGCTAAAAATCCAATTCTGTAATTCCTGTTTTGTACTGTCTTAAATAGGTGTTTTAAAGCAGAATGATTCACTTTTTCATTGAGATGATTGCTTATAGAAGGCAAACTAAAAATGATTGCGATGAGCATTATTATTGACAAAGCCACAATCATAAAGAATGGCATTTGCCAATCAGACCTTGCGGCAATAAAAAGTGCAATTGGAATACCAAGTATTTGACTCAAGCCAAAGCCCATTTGCATCATGCCCATCACGCGCCCACGTTGAGCCAAACTGAACAAATCAGCAACTATAGCCATAGAAATAGAAGACATGACCCCACCGAAAATGCCTGTAAATATTCTTGCCAAAACTAATTGCTCATAAGTATGGGCCAAACCACAAAATAAGGTACCAATGATAAATCCAGAGTAAAAGAATAAGAGTAATTTTTTTCGATCGAAACGATCTGCAAATCCAGCAGTTAAAAAACCTGAGATACCAGCGGCAAGTGCATAACTAGAAACCACCACACCAAACTGTGAGGTCTGAACACCCATGTCTTTCATAAGTAAGTCGCCCAATGGCGACATGACCATAAAGTCTAAAACAACAGTAAATTGAGTAAGGGCAAGTATTGCAACAATTAGCCATTGCTGCCTACTTAAAGGGCTTTTGTTTTTCACGTTGCGAAAATACATTAAATATGGGGTCGCTTAGGTTAAGAAATTTTTATGATTCTTAACGTTTGTAATTGCGTACCTTTTTCTAAGCGAAGAAAAAATACCCCAGCATCTAAACTGTTCAAATGAAAGCTCGTTTTCAATTCTGAAATGGTACCATTCAAAATTAATCTTCCATCCATTGTGGTTAAGATCATCTTGGCGTCGAGCCAAAAGGAATCTGTAATAAGGTCAAAATCGCCATTGGTCGGATTTGGATTTATCTGAGTCAGACCTTTTATTATCGAGGGTTCATCCAGCGTTGATTGAATAAAAATAATCTCAGAACTTGAAGAGCAAAGATTGCTATCAGTTACATTTAAATAATAATAGCCAGTTGCATCTATTTGCAAGAGGGGTTCAGTGGCTCCATTAATAACTAGATTGTTATAATACCATTGATATGTCTGACTTTGAGTGGCAGCAATAAGTTCTTGAGTTAGGGTGTCTAGATATACAATTACTGCAGCAGGAGGAGGAAAAATAAATATTGTGTCGGTAGAATAATAAGTAGGCGTTGGTGCAACTATAGTATTGACAACATTGTAATTGATAATGGCATTTCCAAGGCTGCAAGAATAGCAATTAGAAAAATTTAGTGTTTGACTACCTATAAAATCATCGGGCCCGAAAATGGCTTCACCAATACTTTGGTCTGCCTCCCATATTTCGATCACATAGTCATTTAATGGTGATAAATTCAATTGCGTAGACCATTGAACAGGTGGGTTTTGATCCATTAAAACACTAGATTGATAAAACAAGGTGCCATTCTCATAGATTTTAAAATAAGCATCGGCCAATTCAAAAGACGGGAAACCTCCACCAAAATTTCCCATACTCATTATGGAGACTTCTGTTAAAGAATAGAATTCAAGAGAATCAAGATTGTCATATGCGGTGTAGGAAAGAACAAAGTTTCCCGGAGTTTCATAATATTGGGCTGAAGGTTGCTCTTCATTGGAAAAATTGCCATTTCCAAAATCCCAAATGTAATGTACCAAACCTAAATGATCATTTGTGAAGTTTAGTATTGCCGGTGCACATGCTGAGTTTTGTGAATAGGAAAAATGCAACCCGGAATTATTAATTTGAAAAGGAAGAATATCAAGAGGTATTTGAAATTGAATAGGGTAGTCATTCACAACACTTAAATCTGCATACACCAAGACATCTATTGTAAAGCTCCCCGCGACTAATGGAGTTCCGCTGATCTGTATGCATCCATAGGGGGATAATTGTGGATTATAATTGCAATTATTAAAGTTATTGCTACAAATCCAATCCAACCCAGGTGGCAAACTAAGAGATATGATTTGAAAATTTAAAAATGGATAACCCAGTGTATCAATAGGCATTTTAAAGGTCAGGTCCTGATCATAATATTGGCCAACCTGAGCATTGGGTAAAGAGTCAGGATAAATTCCTACTTGAGTTTGGCTATAATCAATGGTACAGACTTGAGAATATAGTTGGGATAAGATGAAGAAATGGAAGGTGGTAATGAGTGCTTTCATATAAGTGATTAGAAAGCAAATTTAGCTTGAGTTCTAAGGGTTGAATACCGTATAATTACCTCAAATTCATTTTTTGTGTATCTCAATCCGTTGATTTACTTACCCTAGCCCCAAGCTCAATGCATTCAAGATTTTCAACTTGCGAACCATTGATTTGGAATCTAAAAATTGTTTTTATCTGATGAAAGCCTTTGTATCCGCAAGCTCCTGGGTTTAACCATAGCATTTTAAACCTCTTATCATATTGGGCCAAGGCGATGTGCGAATGTCCGCAAATAAAAAGTTGGGGTGCACCATTTAATTTTATTTCTTCAAGAGCAGGTTTGGCGTATTTCCCCGGGCGCCCGCCGATGTGCATCATAAGTACTTCGACCTCTTCAACTTTAAAACGCAATATTTCTTTGCAACTTGCTCTAAGTAGGTGATTATCTATGTTTCCATAAACAATGCGAAGTGGTTTGAACTGCTCAAGTGCCTCAAGGGTGGCCATATCACCAATATCTCCAGCATGCCAAATTTCATCGACTTCTGCGAAGTATTTTTTGATTTTGGGATCAATAAATCCATGAGTATCTGACAGCAAACCAATTCGTTTCATACTTAAGACGAAAATAATAATTTATTCGAGCATAAAATATTTTAAATATTCGATAACAAATATTTAATATTCGAGAAAAACGCGTTTTTATTCATTCAAACAACTTATTTGTTCAACCTTCAATGGAATCCAAAAGTTTGTAAATACATTTAGTCACCTAGTAGAGAACGACTTGTACGTTCGTTTAAAAATTGTAACCAACCTAAACTATGAAAACACTATTATTTTATTTAGCTAAATGCAAGGCAAATCTTATACGCTTTAGTTTTCTTTCAGCATTGATAATTACAGTGATGATGCAAACTCAAATCCTAGCGCAGACAACTGTGCAAGTAGGGTCTGGTACGACAACAAATACTTATTTTCCAATTTATACTTGTTATGGATATAATTATTCACAACAAATTTATACCTCCGCAGAAATTTCGGCAGCTGGAGGTTTTGCAGGAACTATTTCTCAGATCAGGTTTTTTTGGGCCTCAGGGGGTACTACAACAGCTAACTGGAATAACTGGACTGTCTATCTTGGTAATACTGCTTTATCTAATTTCACAGGTGCTGCAGGTTGGGTGCCAACCGCATCTATGACTCAGGTATTTTCGGGAAACATTTCACCTACTGCTGGAGGCTGGGTGACCGTTAATTTAACAACTCCATTCAATTACACTGGAGGAAATTTAGTTGTGGGTATAGATGAAAATTCTGCGAGCTGGAGTTGTACAGCTGCATGGCGTAACTTTACAGCCACTGCAGCAGCTGGCCCAAGAGCAATACTTTACTACAGCGATGGCACGAATCCAAATCCGGCTTCACCACCAAGTGCCAATTATACTAGTACTACTAGTCGAGCACAGATTCAATTAGATATAACTCCAAGTACAGTTTGCTCTGGTGTGCCAAATGCTGGCGCTGCAACTATTAGTGCAGGATCAGGCTGCGTTGGTGCATCTCTGACTTTAGGTGCCTCAGGTTTGACGACAGGCACAGGAATTTCATATCAATGGCAGAGTGGGCCTACGTCTTCAGGTCCGTGGACAAATATTTCAGGTGCAACTACTGCATCCACAACCGTAAGTTCTGTAAGTGGTTTGACCTACTATAGATTGGTAACAACTTGTGCTAACTCTGCATCGAGTAATAATACCAATACCGTGAGTTACAATGGTAATGTTGTGAACGGTTGTACATGTTTGAATTATGGTTCTTCTGGAGCAACCTCAATCTACGATGATGAAATCTTTAATGTAACATTTGGTGGGATCAACAATACATCTACTTGTGCCAGTACTGCACCTGGGGCAGGTTCACTAAACAGACAATATAGTAATTACACTGGTTCTGTTCCCGCTGCAAATGTAATGCAAGGAGTAACTTATCCACTCTCTGTTACCGCTGGGCAATGTGATGGTTGGGCTTACGGTGGCGGAATCACGGTCTACATTGATTACAATCAGAATGGAAGCTTTGCGGATGCTGGTGAAATGGTGTATGCCTCTCCATATTCAACTTTTGCAGTTGCTGGAACTGTTTTTACAGCTAATATCACTGTGCCGTTGACTGCTACTGTAGGCATGACACGTATGCGCGTAATTTGTGCCGAAGGAACTACGAATATTGGTTCAACCACTAGTTATGGATATGGAGAAACCGAGGATTATTGTATTGACATTGCCCAAACGAATCAGTGTTCTGGTACCCCAAATAGTGCAACGGCCACCATTTCTTCTACAAGTGGTTGTCCTAATGCAAGCTTTAACTTAGGTGCAACAGGAATTTCTACTGGACTTGGTTTGATCTACCAATGGCAAAGTGCGCCATCTGCTACAGGGCCTTGGACAAACATTGCAGGGGCAACTTCTACATCTTATTCAACGTCAGTTACCTCTTTGGGGTCCGTTTATTACAGATTAGTTACCACTTGTATCAATAGTGTAATTTCCAGTTATTCATCCGCTGTAAGTTATACGGCTACAGGTGGGCAATGTGATTGCGGAACTTATCCGGCCATCTATTCTTACTACACTGGTGATGAAGAAATTAGTAGTGTAACTGTTGGCACGATGACCAACACTTCAAACTGTGCTACACTTGCACCGGGGCCAGGATCAATGGTTGAAAAATACGGTAATTATACTGGGTCTGTTACTGGCCCATCTGTGAATCAAGGTGATGTAGTAAACTTCAGTTTAACCCAAACAACCTGTGGCTGGTATTACAACAATATCTTCCAAATTTTTGTAGACTTCAACCAAGATGGAGATTTCTTGGATGCTGGTGAATTTGTTTACAATCAGCCTGCTGCAGCAAACGGAAATCAGACGGTAACGGGTTCTTTCTTAGTGCCTGCCAATGCAACCTTGGGTACAACCAGAATGCGTATCGTCAATGCCGAATCTGGACCAACCGCCACCAACTATGCACACAATCAGTACTATTGGGGAGAAACCGAAGACTACTGCTTTACAGTTACCCTTCCTCCACCTTGTGCAGGAACACCAACCCCAGGAAATACGTTGGCTTCGGCAAGTTCGGTTTTTGCAGGCCAATCTGTCACACTCTCCTTACAAAACAATACTTCAGGTACTGGGATAACTTACCAATGGCAAAGTGCATCAAGTGCTGCAGGTCCATGGACTGATATTACAGGTGCAAATGCATATAACCTTACCATTACACCTACTGCCATGACATGGTATCAATGCATTGTAACATGTACGAACTCTGCAAGTAGTGCCATTTCAACCCCGGTTCAGGTATTGTACAATCCTTATTGTGATCCGCAATATTATTACGGTACGCAATACGGTGATTTGATTTCAAACGTTGCAATTACGGGTACCTCATTAAATAACAATTCGGGCACAGCTGCAGGTGGGCCATCATATACTTATTACAATAACCTGCCACCTGCAATTATGGCCGCAGCGTCAAGCTATCAAGTTCAAGTAACATGCGGTTCTTATGCTTATCAGGCATTCTCGGTATGGATTGACTACAATGATAACAACGTATTTGAGGCCTCAGAAAACGTAGGTTATTCTCCGGCTTACACCACTTCTTCATTCCAAACGGTTTCATTTAATATCAATTTGGCATGTACTCCTCCTCTTGGTATACACCGTATGAGGGTGCGAGGGGTATACTACACACCGGGTGCCTCTATTGACCCATGTGCCACGTATTACTACGGTGAGACTGAAGATTACGATGTGCAAATCATTGCTGCTGTTCCATTTGCTCCGAGCTTCACAGCAGTGCCATCAAACCAAGCATGTACCTATACCGATTACACCTATACAACCCAGTCTGGCATGCAAACCTATTACTGGACCTTCCCAGGTACTGCTGGTGTAGATTATAACATCATTTCAGGTGGGACAACAACCTCTAATACCGCAACGGTTCAGTACCTCGCAGGGGGTAACCAAACGGTGGTGCTCGACTACTTAAATGCCTCTGGATGTGTTTCGACTGGTGCTGTGAATAATACTATAACTGTGCAAAGTACAGCAGCTATTGCTCCGCTTGCAGGAACTCAAACGGTTTGTGCGGGCGCTAGTGTTAATTTCTCAACAGCTTCTGCTGGTGGTACTTGGAGTTCAAGTAACCCGGCGATTGCAACAATCAACCCTAGTACAGGTGAGGTGATGGGTGTAAGTGCAGGAACTGCTACAATGACCTACACCATACTTAATCCAACTACTTGGTGCCCACCGAGTACAGCAACGCGCACGGTAACGGTTTTACCTTCACCAATTGTGGATGCTGGTGCGGATGTAACCATATGTAGTGGTCAATCTAATACGATGAATTCATCCGTGAATTTCAACACTTCATGTACTCATACCATTTTACTATATGATTCTTATGGCGATGGTTGGAATGGTTGTACCGCAACAGTTTATGTGGCTGGTGTACCTGTACTTTCTAATATAGGAATTGTAGGTTGGGGATCTGGTCCTGTGCCATTTACATTCACAGCTTCTAACGGCGATGCCATACAAGTGACATTCTCACCAGGTTCTTGGGCGAGTGAGCCTTACTATACTATTCAAGATGGAGCAGGCAACAACCTTGTAACCAACTGGGTGCCTTATTGGAATGGAACCTGGAATGGTACGGCTGCCGGTTGCCCTTCCATTACTCCAACCTGGACACCAAGTGCATCCTTATCTAATGCCAATATTTTGAATCCTGTTGCTACACCTGCTACTACCACTACCTATACGGTGAGTGCCACAGGTACCAATGGTTGTGTGGGTACAGATATGGTAACAATCAACGTGAATCAGTCTCCTGCAAATGCGCCAATTGTTGCCCCTACGGCTTTGTGCGTAGGTAGCAATGCCATGGTATCGAATCCGGTGCCGAATGGCGTTTGGGGAATGACGGTTCAGGGCAATGTTTCTATGAATACAGCCTCTGGTTCAATTGTAGGTCTCAGCCCAGGTACTGCGACAATTACCTATACTACTACTGCTCCAAATGGTTGTACTACGGTTTCAAGTTCCAATATTGATGTACAAGCCCTTCCGGTGGCTTCAATTAGCTCTTCAAATGGTAATTCTGTTTGTCAGGGATCATCTACTACTTTGAGTGCCCCAGCTGCTGCGGCCTACCTTTGGAATAATGGTGCCACAACTCAAGATATCACTTTAACTGCTGGTGGGTCATATAGTGTAACTATTACCAGTGCTGCTGGTTGTGTATCTGCACCTTCAGCAATGATGAGTCTTACTGTTAATCAGCCTCCAGTTGCTACCGTTGCCTTGAGTGGCCCAACCACTTTCTGTGATGGTGGATCAGTAGACCTTACGGCAAACGGAGGGGTTTCATATGTTTGGAATAATAACGTTCCTACAGCTACAAATTCAATTACTACTGCGGGTACCTATACAGCAACTGTTACCGATGCGAATGGTTGTTCTGCTACGACTGCACCGATTACCGTAACCGTGATGCCTGCTCCAAGTGCAACAATTACAGCTAGTGGCCCGTTAGATTTCTGTGCAGGTGGATCTGTGCTTCTTTCTGCTAACGGCGCGGGAACCTATGCATGGACTAATGGATCAACGGCTTCGTCTGTTTTAGTTAGCAGCAGTGGCTCACATGAGCTCACGATTACAGGTTCAAATGGTTGTTCTACTACCTCGGCACCAGCAGTTGTCACTGTGACACCAATGCCAGTTGTAGATGCAATATCAGGTTCCAACACAGTTTGTGAAGGCGCAACAACTACCATGACGAATTTAACACCAAGTGGGGTATGGTCTTCTTCAAATACTGCGGTGGCAACCATTGATGCGGCTGGAGATGTTACAGGTGTGAGTAGTGGTACAGTGGTTGTATCTTATGCCGTAACTACCAATGGCTGTTCGACAACTGTAAACAAAAACCTTTCGGTACAAGCGGCCCCAACTACTGCAATAACGGCTTCGGGACCAACAACTTTCTGTGATGGAGGTTCTGTAGTGTTAACTGCTGCTAATGGTACTGCCTTCGCTTGGTCTAATGCTAGTTCATCTCAAACTATTGCCGTCACACAATCAGGAACCTATTCTGTTGCTGTAACCAATGGTCTTGGTTGTGTATCGAACTCAGCGCCGATCACAGTAAACGTTCTTTCTGCTGCCGCACCTGTAGTTACCGCAAATAACACGGCGATTTGTCAAGGTGCTTCTGCAACCTTGACTTCAACAAGTGCTGCTGCCTACCTTTGGAGCAATGGTGCAACAACACCTACAATCAATGTATCCACTGCGGGTAACTATACGGTGAGTATTATTGATGCCAACGGTTGTTCAGCAACTTCAACACCAATCGCCATTACAAGTGTTGCAGCACCAAGTATTTCTATTGCTGCGGCCGGTCCTGTGACATTCTGTCAAGGTCAGAGTGTGGTATTGAATTCAAATACAAATGGTTCAACCTTTGCTTGGAATACCGGTGCTACCACACCAAGTATTACCGCAACAAGTTCTGGACTTTATTACGTAACTGTTACAAATGCCCAAGGATGTACAGCAGTGTCTAACGAGATCACTGTAACAACCCAGGCGAATTTTACTCCTGTAATTACAGCAGCATCTCCTACGATTATTTGTGATGGTGCCTTTGCCACTTTGGTTGCTACACCTGGTGCGTCTTACCTTTGGTCAAACAATGCAACAACACAAGGGGTCAATGTAGGTGTGAGTGGACCAATAACAGTTACGGTAACTACCAGCCAAGGATGTGTAGGAACTTCTGCGCCGATCAATATTACTGTATTGCCGGTACCGACAACTACTATCACAGCCTCTGGACCAACTACATTCTGTGAAGGTGGTTCGGTAACCCTTACTGCAGGAGGTGCCAATAGCTATATGTGGGCCAATAATAGTACTGCTACCACTCAAACAGTTACAACGTCCGGAACTTATGTAGTAACGGGGTATTCTGTAAATGGTTGTCCAAATATAGCAGAGCTTGTGATTACTGTAAATGAAGCACCTTCTTTTGGACTTATTTTGGACGGCAACACTGGTCTTTGCCCAGGAGAGTCTCTTACATTGACAGCTCAGTCTGGCAATACTTATAACTGGACGCCAACAGGTGCCACCTCACAATCTTTAAGTGTGGCAGCTCCGGGTACTTACAGTTGTAATGTTACCAATGCAAGTGGTTGTACAACTGTATCAGAACAAATTGTAGTAACTGCTGCGCAGCCTACTTCTTCAACACTGAATATCACCTCTTATGATAACTACGTATTGAATGAAATTACTTACACACAATCTGGTACCTATACCCAAACACTTACTAACGCGGCTGGTTGTGATTCTACAATCACACTTAACCTTACACTTACAGTTGGTCTAGATGAAAATGGATTTGTAAGTATTGCAGTGCAGCCTAACCCAACAGATGCGGTCTTCACCTTGATGGCTTCCGAAGCACTTCATAGCATTTATACTGTTCAAGATGCTCAAGGAAAAATTGTTGCAACTGGTCAGTTAACCGGTACGGCGACCTCTATCAATATTGAAAACGTAGCTAGAGGAATTTATTTCTTAAAAGTTGCAGAAGCATCAGAAGCACTGCGCATCGTTAAGAATTAGAAGTATCCTTAAGATGAAATGAAAAGCCCCGAGTTCGGGGCTTTTTTTATACTTTTAAAAATGCATTTTATATATTTATTCTTTTGCATTTTCTTCGGCTTGTACACTTACGGGCAGACTTCATGGCCCAATGAACGATTTTCGGCTTGGCAAAATTCGGGTTGCCAACACCAATTTGATTCATTGTTTGTGGATATCAACATGGCTGACTACAATATTGATGCTACAGGACAGGCGGATTGTTCAGCAATCTTACAAAGTGTTCTCAATCAATATGATCATGTACGTATTCAATTCAACGCCGGTACGTTTAAAATTGAGCAGCCAATTGTTTTGAAATCTCATCAGGTGCTTGCTGGCGCCGGACCAGATCTAACACATTTTATAGTGGATTTAAATGGTGCCGGACATGCTTTTTCTGCCAGCGGCACAATAGAGCAGCAGTATTATTCTGTAAATGCACCATTAGTGAAAAATCAGAATTTTGTAGTTTGTACACAGCAAAATTTTGATGTTGGCAATTGGCTATACCTTCAAAATGCTGATTCTGCTTTGGTTACATCAACTTGGGCGCTTGGTTCAACGGGGCAAATGATTCAAATTGATCACATTTCTGGCGATACCCTTTGGCTTGAAAAGCCGCTTAGACGCAGCTATAGTGGTGAAACATGGGTGCGAAAAATGAATCCCTTAACAGAAATAGGTTTGAGATGTTTTTCCATAGAGAGGCAAGACGATACAGCTCCGATTCAAACAAGTAACATTCGCTTCTTTGGTCTTGTAGAAGCACAGGTTGAATCCATTTATTCATACAAATGCAATTTTGCACATCTTGAGCTCACGAGTTGCGCGCATGTTACAGTCAGAAAATGCTTTTATAATGAAGGATTTACTTATGGTGGTGGAGGTAGGGCTTATGGTGTAGTGTTGCAACAGACGAGTGGTGATAACTTAATTGAAGATAATATTTTTAAGCACCTTAGGCATTCGGTATTGTTTCAGTCTGGAGCCAATGGAAATGTCTGCGCTTTTAATTTTTCAACCGATGCGTATTGGGAAGAAAGTCTATTGACTGCAAATGCTGCTGGTGAAATAGTTTTGCATGGTAATTACCCGTATTCAAATTTAATAGAACAAAATAGCGTTGGAAATATCGTCATAGACAATTCGCACGGTGCCAATGGCCCAGATAATTTATTCTATAGAAATAGGGCTACGCTCTATGGCATCTTTTTTAGTGATCAAAGCTCACCAAACCAACTTTTTATCGGTAATCATGTGACCAACACTAATTTTCCTTATAATTTTGTCAATTGGACCATTTCAGGTACAGGTCACTTTCTTTTTGCCAATAATAACAAAGGAAATATTGTTCCCTCAAATACAAGTTTTGTTTCAGATACTTCCTTTGCTTATACGGAGAAGCCTTCTTTTGTGAATTTAGGCGTTTGGCTGCACATTGGCGATCAGCCAGCAATTATTTTACCAATCCCGGCAGAAAATCGTTGGTTGAATCAAGCCTATTTTTCCACTTCCTGCAATCAAACGGATTTGTCATTGTATGATCCAAAACTTACTTTTTTAAGCTATCCAAATCCTGTACAAGGACAACTATCCATAACTTGTTCCAAGCCTTACTTTGGAAATGTATTTTTATTCAATAGTGCGGGCCAAATTTTGGGCAAATACCTAATGCATGGCAGTGAAATGCATATCAATACAGAGGAATTTAAAGAAGGTGTTTATCTTTTAAATTTTGAGCAATCCAATGGAGTATTGAAAATGATCAAAATCAATTGAAGACTTGATATACGGGTAAACGCATGAAAGTTTGTTCAAAATAAGGGCTATGCTTGTAAATGAAAAATAACTGTTCCCATTCACTTTGAGCAAATTGAATGTCGAGCTTTTTGCGCTCTTCATATTGCACATTCAATAGTGGATTGTTTTCTAAAATTTCAGCAATAGTTTCCTTGAAAACATAATTTGAAAAATACTCCTTTTGTTGTAAATAGCTATCGAAATAATTCCAACTCAGGTAGCTGTCTTCAGCCAAAGGTTGCAGGACTGCATGTAAAAATAAAGCCCCATCCTGAGCAGTAGGGATCAGGATATCTCCTGGTTTTAGTTCGATTTCTTTTACTGCGTACTCAACTTCAATTTGACTCAATTTGAAATGTCCTTCATAGGGTCGAGGAGGTGCTTTGAAATCCTTTACGTAAGTACAAGACACTTTTTGGCGATAGGAGGAATCAATAACTTGAAATGCAATACCATTTAATTTCAAAAATTCAATGATGCGTTTTTCTTGTCCTGCAACAATGTAATATGGGGGAATTTCAACAGAATCAGCCGCGTAATATTGATTGTAATACGGAATATATTTCTCGTAGGGTTGGGTTCGATCATACTCTAATTGGGCAAGTCCTGTAATAGGATGAATTGGATATATGGGGGTATAACCCTTAAAATAAATGCTATCCATGGATTGATCATCAAGCTTAAAATTGAATTTAAAGAAGGTTTGATCTTTGGCCCATAGTTTGGCTTCTTTGCGTGCGTTTTCAATAGCAGTTGCGTTTTCCATTGCATAAGCAACAGTACTTTCTATGAATTGCAGGGTGGCCCCAACTCGCTCAGCAAACGCTTTTAACATATGCGTCTCAACAGTGAAGCAAAGACTATTAAATAGACTAGCATAGCCCATTGCATAACGTGGTAGGTCATTAAACGCAACAATACCCTCCTCAGGGGTCTTACCCTTTAATTCAACGTAGGGAAAGAGTTCATATCCTCCTAAACTATATTCCTTTAAATATGGTATACAGCTTGAGTAGGTCAACTCTTTGATGGATGGCGAAAGTCTTGCTTTGTTCGAACTAATATAGGTTAGGGTATAAGGGTAGTCGGCGCCATTTGAAACATGATTATCGATAAAAATATCGGGATCAAGTGCTTGATAAATCTTTACAAAAGTCTTAGTGTTTTCTGCATCCATTTTTGTAAAATCGCGATTCAAGTCTAGGTTCTTTGCAGAACCACGAAAACCATATTCTTCTGGCCCGTTTTGATTTGCTCTGCTCGTTGAGGAACGGTTGTACATACCACCAACATTGTAGGCAGGAATAATGGCAATCAAGGGTAGTGGTCTTCCATGTTTATTTTGGGTTGGTTTACCGTCTTTTATCCAATTTTCAATCCAAATTAAGCACGCATTAATTCCATCTGGCTCTCCTGGGTGAATGGCATTATTGATGAGAATTGTAGTGCTATTTTGGGCCTTTAAAAATGTTTGAGTTGAATCCTTATCCCCATTGATAACACATAAATAAATGGGTTGGCCATAATCCGAAGCACCCATATTAAAAAGACTTATTTCTTTGTTTTGCCGATCTAATTTTTGGAGATGTGCAATGAGCTCGGGGTAGGTAGGGGTCGAATTCCCTCTCCAATCTTGTTGTCCAAAAATATACGAATGGCCGAATAGAAAAATGAAGATCAATAATCTTGTCATTTTGTTCTTAGATTGATGGCTTTATCTTCAATTAGAGACAGATGCTAAAACGAAGGGCAACTTAACTTACGAAAATCTCGTACTGGTTTTTTGCATTTGAGGTTAATTCCTAAGGAAACTTCATGAGAACCGCCGCTTACGCCATTGCCCAATGGTGATACTGTTAAATCGTAACTGTAACCAATTCTGTATTTATCGGTAGTTAGCCCTAGTGTCAAAATAAATGCATCTTTGTTGCGGTACCAAGCACCAATAGTAAAACTTTCATATTTTAAATAGGCACCAACATTAAGCTGCTGAAAACCATTTTGATATTGATAAATAACATTTGGAGATAAGGAGGTTGTACTTGAATAACGACCCCTTTGGCCTAATTTGATATTGGCTCCCATATGGCCGGTGAATTTAACTGGTAAGCGTGAAACACCAAGAATCAATGACTCATCAGGCCGATTGAGGTGATGGGCAGCCATTCCAAAATAAAAATTCTTACTAAAGCCTACCATGCCCGCGGAAACATCAAAAAAGCCTCTACTGCCATTTCCCCTTGGTACATCTCCTGTTTGGTAGATGAATCCACGTCTAGGGTCTATCATGTCTCCAAATGTAAGTTTGCTCCAATCCAAGAATTTTTGATAATAAGCAGCTTGGGTACCGAACATGAGCCTAAATTTACGATTCACTTTAAGGTAATAGGAGTAGCTTGCCCCAATCATTGAGGTTTGAATGGTTCCTTGACCTTGCATGTCGTGTGTGGCCACAAGGCCCACACCGCCTGAAATATTTTTAAAATAGCTATCGTAGGCTGCTGCATAGGTGATGTAGTTGCCTGTCAGTTGTGGCCATTCATTGCGGTAATTCAATGCAATTCTTGGACATCCGCTAGAACCTGAAAGGGCAGGGTTCAAATAAACAGGATTTGAGTAAAATTGTGTGAATGTTGGATCTTGGGCGTAGAAAGCACCAAAGGCCATGAAACAAATGAATGTGAAAAATATACTTTTCATAACTAGAGGTTGATATAGCGTCTGGCCTGACGACTTTGTTGAGAATAAAAGCGTAATGTCAATTGATGAAGGTAACTAGGCGTGTTCAAAGTCAAGAGTTGTTGCTGGCAACTTTGCACTAAGATCGCTGCATGCCTGCCAAAAAATCCTGCGCTAAGTTGGTATTGTTGATTTTGAGACATTGAAAGACCAAATTGCCAGTGCTGTGTATTGAATTGCATGCCTGCATTCAATTGATTTTCAAGTCGGTTATTGGTGTAAAGCAGGTAAGGCGAAAAACGAAATTTATTGTTTCTCGATGCATATTGTGTGCCTAGGGCTAAAGTCAATTGTTGCGGTGCGCGGCTCTTTGTATATTCGATTTGATTGCCCATAGCATAGTCAAAGTGCTCAAAAACATTTTCGAGTTGCGCACTAAAAAATAGGATGGGCGTTTGTATGGCAAGTCCTATGTCTAAATCTCTGTAGAGCAACCTTCGGCCAATACCTTGCGTAGAATCTATATCGACGGTTCTCATATCAGCATTTTGAAATTCAATAAAATCAATCGTGCTAAGTTTTTGGGCGTCTACGGATCGAGCACCCATGCGCAGGCGCACAGCTGGCTCAATGACCAAATAACGGTTGAGCATCACTTTTGGAGAGGCGATCATTCCAATTTCGTAATCCGTGATGGCTCCATTGGCATATTGCATGTAACTGGCTTGCATGCCTAGTCCGGAACGCAGGTTTCTGGCATAGCCGTCAAGACTAACTTGTTGGCCCACGAGCGCTTGTTCATCAGAAATATGGCTTCGACCAAGGCTCATGCTCTGAAATCGTGTCTGGGATTGCGACCCAACACTACTGATGTTGGCATCGATATTATTTTGACCTGGCAGGAGCAAGTCATAAGATTGATTATTAGATAGTCCCAACTCTTTTTGTGCAAATTGATTGATGCGCTGCAACTTTGAAAAATGCCTTGAAGAATTGCTTTTAAATTCTACATCTATACCAGCCAAAAACTCCGTATGATGATCGGTCCGATAACCACCAATCAATTCTGGAAAGCGATAGTTTATTTTAGTAGCCCATTTGCCTTCTTCGAGACTCAACTGCGTTGGATAGAGCCCAGCGGACGACATAGTTTGTGGATTACTTGCCACATTTAAATTGGGCGCGAGGCCCTTTTCTATTGAAGCAATTATAATATGATTTGAAAGACGCTTGTTTGGATTTTTATATAGATTGAATTGCTTGAACTGCTTGAATTGCTTCGGTAATGGTTTGTTTATTTTGAGTGTGGATGCTTTGTCATTTGAGCTATTGCTTTTATTTTGACCTTGTTCAGAGTAGGTCATGAAATTGACAATCCCCAATAATAAGAGCAGCAAGGCTGCCGCATGATAATATTTAAAAGCAAATTGTTTTTTGCGATACAGTGCTGTTTTTGGTTCAAAGGTGATGGGTCCTGAGCTAAAATTAGCTTCTTTCCACATTTCCTGTTCTAGTAAGAGTTCCGGTTGAGATGCAAGAAAGTTATCGAGCAATTGTTGTTGCTCGGCACTAAGATTTCCTTCAACAGAATCAAAAAGCCACTGATCTAAATTTTCTAATGTAGGTTTCATGAAGCCAATACAAATTGTCCTTTAATGCGTTTTTTGACTTTGAGACGCGCTCTAAAAAGATATACTTTCACTTGGGCCTCGGTTAAGGATAAGAAAGTCCCGATTTCTTGATAAGTATAGCCTTCTAAGTCTCTGAGCAACAGGATGCTTTTTTGCAATGGTGGTAGTCCTTCAACCAATAACTGTACGAGTTGTTGGTTTTCAAAATTTGTGTCACAATTGCTTTTTTGATTCCAATAGAGCGATTCCAAATGTTGTTGTTTCACTTTTTCGCGCTTGACATGATTGAGCATCAGGTTGTTGGCGCAAGTAAAAAGCCAAGATTTGGATTTATCCAAAGGAATTTGCTTCCTGTTTACCCACAATTTTTCAAAGCAATCTTGTACAACATCACGCGCATAGTCTACATCTCTTGAGAAATGAAGGCAAAACCTATACAGCGCATCGCTGTGATGGTCCACGCAGATATTGTAGTCGGTGCGATTCAAAATTGTGTCTGACAGTAGAACAATTTGTTGGTTGTGAAAGTTACACTGTGTAACATTTCAATGAAGAAAATTATGAAAAAATGATCACAAATACAAGAGATGCTTAAAACCCAAAATTGTCAAAACCAGTTTGAGTCAATTCTTGGTACTTTTCTTCATTGAATTCGTAGAGTAAAGAGGGTTTGTGTGGAACGCCTCGTTGTTTTTCTCGAAGACTCGTTAAAATGTTCAATTTTTGAATTTTACGTCTGAAGTTCCTTTTGTCTAAAGGTTTATCGAGAATAGATTCGTACAAGCGATGCAATTGACTTAGGGTAAACTTCGCAGGCAAAAGATTGAAGCCAATGGGTTGAATTTTGATTTTTTGCTTGAGTTTATCTTTGGCTGCTTGTAATATTTCAAAGTGATCGAAGGCCAATTCATTGATTTGACTCACAGGAATCCAATCTGCATTTTTGGCAAATGAAGCTGCTTGAGGTTTGTATTTAGAGATGGGTACCAATGAATAATAGGCAACAGTAATTACCCTTGCTTCAGGTTCAGCACGAATACTTTTGAGCCATTCGCGGTCCGATTCTTTATGTATGCGGTCCGGGTCGCCGAAGGCGCCAACTTGCTCAAGATAGATGTTGTTTAGACCCGTCAATTCATCTAGTATTCGGTTGGCAGCCATGTCTAAATTTTCATTGTCGTAAATGAGGTTGCCGGGCAGAGCCATTCTTGGTCCAAATCCAGATGGAATCTCTCCTCTGTCAATGAGAAGCACAGTAAGTTGTTCAAGATCAAAACCGAAAATGACGCAGTCTACCGATACGTTTGGATTGAGTTCTAAATTGAATTTAATGGGATTGTGCTGCACGAATAAAGTATTATCTATATATTTGGAAAGTGTAAATTTGACACAAAGCTATTATTTACTATTTTTAACATATGTATTTCATTATAGAAAGTGGCTCTACAAAGAGCGATTGGGTGCTTGTTGATAACAAAAGTAACCAAAGTTTTTTTTCGACAATGGGCTTCAATCCATATTTTCATTCTGCAGACATTATTGAAGCAGAACTTAAGAATAACGCCGAGATCATGCAAGTGGCTCCCGAAATTAAGGGGATTTATTTTTATGGTGCTGGTTGTTCTAGTCCTGAACTGAATGCCATCGTCGAAGAGGGTCTCGGAAGAATATTCGTTAATGCCTCGATCCTTGTGGAGCACGATTTATTGGCCTGTGCCTATGCTACTTACAATGGGCAGCCTGGAATTTCTTGTATCATCGGTACAGGTAGTAATTCTTGTTACTTTGACGGTCAGAATTTATTAGAAGAAGTACCCGCCTTGGGTTATGTCCTTGGCGACGAAGGAAGTGGAAGTTATTTTGGAAAGCAATTGTTATCGGCATTTTTATATCATCATTTACCTCAAGATATCGAGGCCGATTTTATTGCTACCTACCAGTTGGACAAAGATCTTATCGTGGATCGAGTATATAGAGAGCCGAATGCCAACGTATTTATCGCCTCTTTTATGCCCTTTATTGCCAAACACAAGGAGAATACTTTCTTCTCAGAAATGGTCTATAAAGGTTTCAAGCATTTCATGCAGGTGCATGTATGTTGTTACGACAATTACAAAGAAACAGAAGTACATTTCGTTGGTTCACTTTCCAAGATTTTTGAAAAAGAATTGCAACGTGCTGCAGATGATTTAAGCATACAAATCACATCAATTATTCAAAAGCCTGTAATTGGATTAGTCAATTACCATTTACAATACATACTCAAATCAGAAATCGTTTAATTATGAATAGGCTCGCTTTACTTTTTTGCGCCAATTTGGTTGCGGCATTTTCTTTTGCTCAATTAAAAACACCAGACTGGGTGAACCATGCCAATATATATGAAATCAATGTAAGACAATTTTCCAATGAGGGAACTTTTGCCAAAGTTGAAGAACAATTACCGAGGCTAAAAAAAATGGGAGTAGATATCATTTGGTTGATGCCTATTCATCCGATTGGTGAATTGAACCGCAAAGGAAGCCTAGGGAGCTATTATGCAGTGCGCGACTATCGTGACATCAATCCTGAATTTGGTTCACATGAAGATTTTGAGCGTTTAGTACAAACTGCTCATCATTTGGGTATGAGAGTCATCATCGATTGGGTTGCTAATCATACTTCTCCAGATAATATTTGGGTGCAGGAAGGCAAGTTAGATTGGTATACTTTAGATTCTTTAGGCAAGATTCAACCAACGATTGGTACGGATTGGTGGGATGTAGCCGATTTGAATTACGACAATCAAGATTTGCGCAATGAGATGATTGAATGCATGTCTTATTGGGTCAAGGAATTTGACATCGATGGTTATCGTTGTGATGTTGCGGGATGGGTACCAATGGATTTTTGGAACGATGCCCGTGCTGCACTGGATCAAATCAAACCGGTATTCATGTTAGCCGAAGCTGAAGGGAAGGAATTACACTCCGCCTTTGAGATGACTTACGGTTGGGAATTTCACCATATCATGAATGAAGTATCTCAAGGTAAAAAGTCAGCAGCTGACATTATAGAATTTTACGGCCGTAATCAATTACCCAATGATGGCTTTCATATGAACTTTACCTCCAACCACGACGAAAATTCTTGGAATGGTACAGAAATGGAGCGCATGGGCGAGGCACGTTTTGCAATGGCCGTAATGGCAGCAACCATCGAAGGCATGCCACTCGTTTATAACGGACAAGAAACATCCCTTGACCGCAGGTTGAAATTCTTTGACAAGGATTCAATCAATTGGGAAAAGATGGATTTGGTGGATTTTTACACCAAATTACTGCAGCTGCACCAGTCTCATCCGGCATTGATTGTTGGGCAAGGTCAGCAGCCCCCCATTTTTCTGACTACAAAAGATCAAAAAGAACAACTTGTTTATGTGCGTCAAGCCGGTGAACAACGCGTATTGGTAATGTTGAATTTAAGCGCTAAGTCAAAGAAAATCAGCATAGATAACAATATGTCTGGAGCGTATACTAATCTTTTTTCTGGTAAAAAAGAAGAGCTTAAAAATAAGCAAAGCATTACACTTGGCCCATGGGGCTATGCAGTTTACTTTCGTTAAAGATTAACTCCAGAGCCATGAAATCAAAACCTACACTATCGTTTTGGCAAATTTGGAATATGAGCTTTGGCTTTTTGGGCATCCAATTTGGCTTTGCACTGCAAGGTGGTTACATGTCCAGAATTTTTCAAACCCTGGGGGCGTCTGCTGAGGAAATTCCCGGGCTTTGGATTGCCGCACCACTCACAGGACTGATTGTCCAACCTATCATCGGATTTCTTTCTGATCGCACTTGGTCTGTGCGCTTTGGCAGACGCAAACCTTATTTTTTAATAGGTGCGATTTTGAGTTCTTTAGCGCTGTTTTTTGTGCCTTATTCACCGACCTTGTGGGTGGCTGCAGGGTTTTTATGGATCTTGGATGCCTCCATTAATATAAGCATGGAACCTTTTCGCGCCTTGGTTGCAGACAAACTACCTGAATCTCAGCGCTCTTATGGTTTTGTTTTACAAACCTTAATTATCGGTATTGGCACGTGGGTTGCGTCAAACTTACCCTGGATGGTTACTAAGTTGGGCTTCCATGACGATGCGAATAGCAAAGGAATTCCAATAAATGTCAAAGTTGCTTTTGCCATTGGCGCAGCTGTATTTTTACTCAGTATTCTTTATACCATATTTACTACCAAGGAGTATCCTCCGACAGATGAAGACCGTTTTGAATCTGAAAAAAACAACTCCAATTTTTTCAGAGATTTTTGGTCCTCAGTAAGCACAATGTCGCCAACGATGCTCAAATTGGGTCTGATTCAATTTTTTAGTTGGTTTTCATTCTTTACCATGTGGAGTATGGCGACACCTGCTTTGACATCCTTTGTTTATCGCGCGCCAGCGCCAACAGAGGCCATGTATAAAATAGATCAAGCAAACTATGATATGATGAATCAAACCTATCAAGCAGCTGCAGATTCAGTAGGTGCGAATATGGGTGTTTATGGTTTGACATCCATGCTTTTCGCCTTGGCATTGACTTTCTATGCTGCTAAGTTTTCGGTAAACCGTAAGTGGGTCCATTTGGTTTCATTAGTTGCCGGTGGAATAGGATTTGTATTAATGCGATTCATTCCAGGACCTGAATATCTTTGGTTATGTTTTGCGCTAATAGGTTTTTCTTGGGGAAGTATTTTATCGATGCCTTATGCCATGTTATCGAGTACTGTTGACGAGCGTAAAATGGGGCTAATGATGGGTCTGTTCAATATGTTTATTGTCATTCCACAAATTATTGCAGCCTTAGGTGGTGTCAATGTATTGTCAAGACTATTTGGCCAAACACCAATTGCTCCAATGTTATTGGCCGGAACCTCATTGGTATTAGCAGGCTTGTTGAATCTTATTATTACTGACAAGAATATTACCCGTGGCTAAAATCAAGGCTTTTTTATTCGACCTAGACGGCGTCTTGGTGAGTACAGAACACAATCATTTTATCGCATGGCAACGTTGTGCACATTCACTAGGAATTGCATTTACTGAAAAAGAAAATGAACTACTCAAAGGAGTGAGTAGGGTAGATTCCCTGCGAAAAATTTTAGCCTTAGGATCAAAAGAGATAGACCAAGCAACTTTTGAATCTCTTTTAGTAAGTAAAAATGAATTTTACTTAGAGTCCATCCAAAATCTTAGTCAAAGTAATCTTTTGCCTGGCGTTTTAGATTTGCTCAATGAAGCCAAACGCCGTGGGATTCTTCTCGGGGTGGGTTCATCGAGTAAGAATGCACTTTTTATTCTAGAAAAGCTACAAATTCTAAGCTACTTTTCTGTTGTTATTGATGGTAATGGAGTCACTGACCCTAAGCCACATCCCGAGGTATTTCTCAACGGTGCCGAGGCATTAAAGGTAGATCCTAGTGAGTGCTTTGTTTTCGAAGACGCTGCCTCTGGAATAGCTGCTGCCAAGGCAGGAGGATTTATGGCCGTGGGGGTGGGTAATCCAAATATTTCATCCGCTGCAGATATTTATTTTAACGATTTGACAGAATTCAGACTAGACATTTATGCGTAATTTATTTGACATTGATCCTTGGAAAATTATAGAAAGCAAATTTGATCCAAGTAAACAAAAGCAGGCTGAAAGTATTTTTAGTATCGGCAATGGCTCCTTTGGTCAGCGTGCTAATTTTGAAGAGAATTATAGTGGGCCATCTCTACAAGGAAGTTATATCGGGGGGGTGTACTATCCAGATAAAACCCGAGTTGGGTGGTGGAAAAATGGCTATCCAGAATACTTTGCTAAGGTATTAAATTCTACCAATTGGATTGGTATACAAATTAGTATAGATGGTGAGCAGCTGGATTTACACAATCAACAAATCAAGCATTTCCATCGCGAACTCGACATGAAAACCGGCATCCTTAAACGTATGGTGCGCGTAGTATTTGCAAATGGAAAAGAATTGGCCATTGAGAGTACACGGTTTTGTTCAATGGCCCGAGAAGAAATTGGTGCTATTGCATACACTGTCACACCTTTAAACTTTAGTGGTAACGTAAAATTTACTACCTATCTTGATGGTAATGTAACTAATCACGATGCCAATTATGATGAGTTTTTCTGGTTGGAAGATTCAAGAAAAGTTGATCTTCAAAAAGGTATCATTTGTACGCGTACCAAAAAAACTGATTTCTGCGTAGCCACTGCTATGCGTTTTAGTTTTTGGAAAGAAAAGGAGCTACTGACGATACATCCAAATAGTTTTCAAAGAGAACTTTATGTTGAAAATAATTTTGAACATTATTTAGAACAAGGCATTGCTTATACGCTTAAGAAGTATGTGGCCATTACCTCAACAATCAACCATTCTGAATTTGAACTAGCGGCCAAGGCTATCAAGCGAGTGCGAGATGCTTATACAACTGGCTTTGATATCTTGCGTCAAGAGCATGAAGCAGCTTGGGCTGAAATTTGGCAAAGTGCAGACATTGTTATAGATGGTGATGTGGCTTCTCAGCAAGGTATTCGTTTTAATATATTTCATTTGTATCAAACCTATACTGGTAAAAATGCCAAATTGAATATTGGGCCTAAAGGATTTACCGGCGAGAAGTATGGAGGCGCAACCTATTGGGATACAGAGGCTTATTGCTTACCTTTTTATTTAAAAACAGCAGATCCTAAGGTCGCTCGCCAATTATTGGTATACCGCTACAATCATTTGGATCGCGCTATCGAAAATGCTGAAAAATTGGGTTTCAAGGATGGAGCTGCATTATATCCAATGGTAACCATGAACGGTGAGGAATGCCACAATGAATGGGAAATCACCTTTGAGGAAATTCATCGCAATGGAGCCATAGCATTTGGAATATACAATTACGTTCGCCATACTGGTGATGTTGAGTACCTAGAAACCTTTGGTTTGCCAGTTTTGGCTGGAATTGCGAGATTTTGGGCGCAGCGTTTTAACTGGTCCGAAGCAAAGCAAGCTTACGTAATGCTTGGAGTCACAGGTCCAAATGAATACGAGAACAATGTCAATAACAATTGGTACACCAATTACATTGCCCGCTGGTGTATATCTTATTGTTTGCAAGTCAATGCGAAAATTCAACGTTCCTTACCAGAAAAATTAACCACTCGTGAAGTTGAGCAATTCAATCACATAGTTGATCATGTCTATTTTCCTGTTTTAGAGGGCACAGAGGTGTTTTTGCAGCAAGATGGTTTTATGGATAAAGAACAATTATCAGCATCCGACATTCCAAGTGCACAAAGACCGATCAACCAACATTGGTCCTGGGACAGAATTTTGCGTTCCATATTTATCAAGCAGGCCGATGTGCTTCAAGGAATCTATTTATTTGAGGATCATTTTTCTTTGGAACAAATCAAAGAAAATTTCGATTTTTACGAACCAAAAACAGTCCATGAATCTTCTTTGTCACCCTGTGTGCATGTGATTCTTGCAGCCAAAATAGGGCGTCTTGATAAAGCGCTTGAATTGTATTTGCGCACTAGCCGCCTTGATCTAGACGATTATAACCACGAGGCTGACGAAGGTCTGCACATCACTTCAATGGCGGGAACTTGGATGTCTGTCGTAGAAGGCTTGGCTGGAGTTCGGGTCTATGAAGATGGTTTGGCGATAACACCGCAAATTCCGTCCGCCTGGCAGCGATATTCCTTTCAAATACGATATCAAAATGAGCCTCTCATCATTGATGTGAGTCAAAAAGAAATAAAGATTACTAATTTAGGTTCAAAATTGCTTAGTTGTGAATTGGCCGGAGTTAATATTGAAATTGAGGCCAATGCCACGTACCAAGCAGCTTTGAAGTAATTGGAGCTGAGATGAAGAAATTTTTATTGTTTGTTTTTACCATTCTTGTTGGTCAAGCGCTATGGAGCCAAACCAACCCGACCAATCGACAAGTGGTTTTACAAGCATTTTGGTGGGATTATTGGAATGCTAATTATCCAAATGGATGGGCCAATTACCTGACAGAGTTAGCACCCCGCTTATCTCAAATGGGCGTAGATGCCATTTGGATTCCGCCTTCAATAAAAAATTCCGGGACCAATAGCGTAGGATATTCACCTTTTGACCACTATGATCTTGGCGATAAATTCCAGAAAAATAGCACCAAAACCCGTTTGGGAGATAAAGATGAATTACTGCGCCTCGTCGCGGTCATGCATGCCAACGGAATAGATGTGATTCAGGACGTGGTGCTCAATCATGTGAGTAATGCCGGTAGTGCCAACGGTTCTGGAGGGCAAGATCCTGCGGCACTTGATGATGGCCAGACCAATCGTTATAAGAATTTTAGATACGTTAGCTATAAAACTCCTGCAAGTTCAGAGAATGCAACCAACTACCTCTCAAGAGAAGGGCGATTTTCTAAAAATTGGCAGAATTTTTATCCAAATAATAACAATTCGTGTTGCACCAATGACCTCAATTCGCCCTACTGGGGCCCTGATATTTCTTATGAAAGCAATGCCTTTGGTACTTCATCAAATGCCATCTATAACCCATCTCAAGGGGCAGATTACATGCGCAACGGAATGCGCAACTGGATGATTTGGTACAAAAAACAAGTAGGATTTGATGGATTGCGTCTTGATGCGGTGAAGCATTTTCCAACTTATGTATCGGAAGATTTTTTGTGGAATTTACAATATGGCTCCTTGTGGGCGAGTGGGGGTGAGCAAATGTTTGCTGTAGGCGAATGGGTTGGAGGCTCCGCTCAATTAGATGGCTGGGCAAATGCCGTTCAAAACCGTGCTGGAACTTTCGATTTTAATTTGCGTTTTGCACTATCTGCAATGGTTAGTGGCAATGGTAATTATGATTTAGGCTTGATCCCATCTCAACAGCAGCAAAACCGTCAGCGCACCGTTCCATTTGTAAATAACCATGATACTTTTCGTCCGCAACTTTCTGCACAAGGGAATTATACTGGTTGGAACAGTTCATCTGAGTTGAGCCCTCATATCGAACCCAACGATGGGCGCAACAGTGCCGCACATGCGATTGTGTTGGCTGTTGATGGTGCTCCACAACTTTTTTTTGAAGATGTTTTCAATCTAGGATATAATTCAAATCGTTTTGTTCACTCCCCCACGGATTCCATTGGGCTGCCTCTTGATAGCGATATTGCAAATCTTATTTGGTGTCATCAAAATCTTCATTTTAAAGATGGCGACTATTTTGTTAGGTGGCAAGCCCCAGATGCGCTAGTGATAGAACGAGGTGCAAAGGCCTTAATTGGCATCACGGATCACTGGTCTCAATGGCAGCATTTAGTTGGTGTACAAACCAATTGGAATGATGGAACAGTTCTAGTTGATTACTCTGGTGCAAATAGCAATGTTGTTACGGTTTATGGAGGTGGCAAGGTAGATATTTCAATACCACCTTGTGATGGAAGTGCAAATTTGGGCCGAAGGGGGTATTGTGTTTGGGCTCCTCAAGGAATAGCAACCAACTATGTGCGTCCGGCTAAAAATGTGATTCAAGAATGGGAAATGAATGATGATCTTGGTGATAAACATGCAAATTCTCTTCAGCAAGGTGGTAAGTTACCATCGAACAGTTTAGAGTGCAGGGTCGTGGGTAGAATTTATGCCAAAGTAGGACAAACAGTGCAGCTAGAATGGTATCCTAGTATTGCCAATTCTTCAATCACACTAAGTATTCTCGATAATAATTGCACTGCGATTGATTCAACAACACAAAATGGAAATGGGTTCTTTGAATTTATCCCTACCTATAGTGGTTGGCATACCATACGCATTCGAAATGCAACCTTAACACAAGTGGGGCAACATTGTTGGGTCAAAGCCATCTATCAAGCGCCTGCAGTAGTTCAAACAAATGAAGTTAAAAATAAATGTGCTTGTTCTATTTCAGACCCAAATGCCGCTTTAGAGCAACAAAACTTTAATTCTGATGTAGTCTTATATCCTAATCCGAATCATGGTGATTTTAAAGTAGAATTGGCAGAGGGATTAATCGTCGAATCAGCGTCAATAACTGATGTTTACGGTAAAAAGGTAGCATTTGAATTTGAAATGGAGGCTGCAAATACCTTTCACTTTTACCTAGAAAAAAGTGAGTCTGGTGTATATTGGATAAGGCTTCTCACCAATAAAGGGCCCATGGTTAAGCTCCTTGAAGTAACTTTAGATTAATCAACACTTAAGTGCCCTTTTGCATAGGCGTAAAGCCGATTGCGTTCTGCGACCTCTTTTCGAAAATATGATTCTTGAACTTTTGGCAAGTAGCGCTTTTTATGTTGTCCTAATAAAAAAACGTTGATTACTTTTTTCCAAAAACCATAGGAAGGAAGATAGTCTTCTTGGATAGGATCAAGATGGTCCAAACTTTGATGTAAGTCTTCATGTAGGCCCATTTGAAGTAATTGTGTGCGAATTTCTTCAGAGCGTACATTGAATTTATGCAAATGCTCAGGGTCAATTTTTTTGAGTTTTGCAATTCTATTGGCCTGGAAGTCGATATCTAAAAAGGCACGTTCAAGTTCTTCAATTCCCATCATGGTGGCTCAAATTTAAATTAAATCTTTAAAAAATAACCTAAAAATTCTTTATTGCCATCTCCTCCCAAAATAGGTGAATCAAGGAACCCTTTCCATTCAAGCTGATTTTTCGCTGCCATTGCCTTGGTTTGCTCGAGCAGATTTGGATATTGGCTTGAATCTTTGACAATTCCAGCTTTGTTTAGTGCCCCAGGACCTAACTCAAATTGTGGTTTGATGAGCAAAACAACTCGAGCTCCGGGTTTCAGAAAAGGAATGGTAAATGGCAATACCTTTTCTAGCGAAATAAATGACACATCGACGACCAAACCATCTAGCTCCTCAGGGATTAATTTTTCTGTAAGATCCCGAGCATGGGTTTTTTCTAAATTGATGATCCTGTTGTCCTGTTCCAATTTCTCATGCAATTGCTTTTGACCTACATCTACACAATAACACCGCTTGAGTCCTCTACTGAGCAGTACTTCAGTAAAACCTCCTGTACTTGCTCCCAAATCCATATATGTTTGTTCTTCAACTATAATATTCCAGTGATCAAGGGCAGCAATGAGTTTGTATGCCGCACGGGAAACCCACGGAATTTCTTCTGCCAATAATTCAATTTGTGCATCAGTAGGTACTTTTTTTCCTGGCTTAGAAATGAGTTTCCCATTGACCTTCACCCCATACTTTTTTATGAGCTCTTCTGCACGTACTCGTGTACTGACTAAATTGCGCTCAAGTAATATTTTATCGATGCGTTCTTCCATTAGTCGGTGTATAGGTATAAGATTTTTTCACTCCATCCTTCTATTTCTAAATAAGTAGGTGCGTCGATGGATCTTTTCGTACTTAAAATTTGAATGTTACATTGCAGTTGATGCGGGAAGTTTAGTATGGATTGTCCTTTGTTATTGGTTGCTTTCGTTTCAATCAGCTTGCATCTTCTAATTGGAGGAAATGATTTAGCAATTGCCGTACTGCCAATAAGTTGAATTTCAGTATTTGGATTGCATGAGCGGTAATTGATTGTTAAAACGTTTCCTACAAGTGCTATAGAATCAATTTCGATGGCCGCTTGTGGTTTTTGGTAAAGTGCATCGTCTAGAATAGCAATCGAATTTTGAATCATGTTTTCATTGGAATTGGAAAAGGTTTGCTTGGTGTTGGCGCAGGCCACTAAAAAAAGAGAATAAAAGAAAAGATTGATAAATTTCATAGCTACTTTTTTGCATACAGTAATCAAAAGTAATACCAATTGGTCAAAGTGTCCTATTTTTGTAGCCGAATGAAGACCAAAACACTCAAAAAGAACAAGGTGAATGTAGTCACGCTAGGTTGTTCAAAAAACACTTTTGATTCAGAAGTGCTCATGGCCCAACTCAGGGCAAATCAATTTGAAGTTGAGCATGAAGCCAAGCAAGACGACTCCGAAATTGTAATTATCAATACTTGTGGATTTATTGACAATGCCAAACAAGAATCCATCGATACCATTTTGCGCTATGCCGAAGCCAAGCAAGAAGGTTTGGTAGAGAAGGTTTATGTGACTGGCTGTTTGTCAGAACGATATAAGGATGATCTTGAAAAAGAAATTCCAGAAGTTGACGCTTATTTTGGTACCCGAGACTTACCTCGTTTGTTAAAAACACTGAAGGCAGATTACAAGCATGAACTCATAGGTGAGCGCATTCTAACCACGCCTAGTCATTATGCTTACTTCAAAATTGCAGAAGGATGTGATAGGCCTTGTTCATTTTGTGCCATTCCGCTCATGAGAGGCAAACACCAATCCACGCCTATTGAAGATCTCGTTTTTCAAGCCAAAGGTTTGGTTGCAAATGGGGTGAAGGAATTGATTTTAATTGCCCAAGATTTAACCTATTACGGACTTGATTTATATAAAAAACGCGCTCTACCGGATTTACTCAAAAGACTCTCCGATATAGAAGGTTTAGAGTGGATACGTTTGCATTATGCTTATCCGTCCGGGTTTCCAATAGATGTGCTTGATGTAATGGCAGAGCGAGAGAATATTTGTAAGTACTTAGATATGCCATTGCAGCATGGATCAACCAAAATATTAACGGCCATGCGTCGTGGTATTACCAGAGAAAAAACCGAGGATTTAGTAGCCGCCATAAGAGCGAAAGTGCCAAATTTGGCGCTAAGAACAACCTTAATTGCAGGTTATCCAGGTGAAACTGAAGCTGATTTTCAAGAGATGTATGACTTTGTACAAAGAACACGTTTTGAGCGTCTTGGCATTTTTACCTATTCTCACGAAGAAAATACCCATGCTTATCAGTTCAATGACGATGTATCGGAGGCACTAAAAAAAGAACGAGCAGATGCCATCATGGACTTGCAAAGCGGGATTTCCTATGAATTGAACCAATTGAAAATCGGCAAAGAATTCAAGGTGCTCATTGATAAAGCAGAGGGTGAATACTTCATTGGTCGTACTGAATTTGATTCCCCTGAAGTAGACAATGAAGTACTGATAAAAAAGTCGGAAGCTTATGTTCGAATCGGAGATTTTTCGCGTATTTATATCAATAACGCTGATCATTACGATTTATACGGATCTATCGTTTTATGATGAATAAATGCTTTTTGCTTTTTACTATTTTGTTTTTACTTGTCGCTTGTGGCCATGAGAATCTCAATCGCTCTTCTCAATTTGATTTATTAGAAGAGTGTGCCACTAAAGCGCAGCTCAAATATCAAGATCAAGAGCTGAATGATTCAGCTATGACTATTTTATATCCTAATTTCAATGATCATCCGTTTGCAAAATTGATGGCTCACCTTATTAGGCTAGATACCACGGGAGTATTTTGTATCGACCAGCGGCAAGTCAAGATCAATTATAAAGTGTTGTGGGCTACTGATCAAGTTTTGAGCTTAAGGCAAGAAATTTGGATGGATTGTCCAATGGCTGAAATGCCTAGAACTACCGTCCAAAATTGGTTGTTTACCCGTAAGGGTAAGCGTATCTCAAGGTTGCTTTTAGAGGGATCTCCTGGACTTCTGCAAGAATTGAATACAGCTTTGCGCAAACGCAAGGCGCCTTATTGCAGTGCGCCAAAAATTGAGGAGGTATTTCCAATCGTTCACAAAGGAAGAATTGAAGTGACGCCGCACTATGCGAGCTCACTTTGCGACACGACCTTTGTTAGGGCTTCGATCAGTAGAACTGACCTTCGAATTACGCGCAACCAAAGCTTTTTGCTCTTGCCTTAATACTTGATAAATAAGCTAAAATTGAGATAAAATCTTATCTTTGATTTCTAATTCAATTCAAACAAATATGGGATTACTAGACAACAAAGTTGTACTCATTACTGGTGCCTCTAGAGGTATTGGAAAATCAATTGCAGAAATTTGTGTTCAACAAGGTGCTACTGTGGCATTTACCTATTTATCATCAGAACAAAAGGCTAGAGACCTCGAAGCTGAACTTACAGCAAATGGTGGGGTTGCAAAAGGATTCCGCTCTGATGCTTCTAAATTTGAGGATGCTCAAGCGTTGGTTGATGCTGTAGTAGAAGCATTTGGCACAGTTGATGTTCTGGTGAACAATGCCGGAATTACACGAGATACACTTTTAATGCGCATGACAGAAGAGCAATGGGATGAAGTAATCAACACCAATTTGAAGTCTGCTTTTAATTTGACAAAGGCGGTTCAAAAACCTATGTTAAAGGCACGATCTGGTTCAATCATTAATATGAGTTCAGTAGTCGGAGTAAAAGGAAATGCAGGGCAGTCTAATTATGCAGCCTCTAAAGCAGGTCTTATTGGATTTACAAAATCTGTTGCTGCAGAATTGGGATCTAGAAACATTCGTTGCAATGCCATTGCTCCTGGTTTTATTGAAACAGAAATGACCGAAGTACTTGATCAAGATGTTGTAGCCTCTTGGCGCAACAGCATTCCGCTCAAAAGAGGTGGTAAACCGGAAGATGTAGCCAATGCTACTGTATTTTTGGCTTCAGACCTTTCGGCATACATTACTGGTCAAACTCTCCATGTTTGTGGAGGCATGCTGATGTAATATGAATTTGATTCGCCCAAGACGTAATCGTAAAAGTAGTGCAATCCGCCAAATGGTTGAAGAAACGCATTTGGGCGTTCAACACTTGATTTATCCATTGTTTATTAAAGACGGGGTAAAAATCAAGGAGGAGGTTTCCTCCTTGCCTAATAATTTCCGGTGGTCTTTGGATATGCTTTTGCCCGAAATCGAAGCGTGCTTAAAACTCGGTCTAACAACTTTTGATATTTTTCCTGCCGTAGACGAAGCGCTTAAAGATCATGTAGCCAGCTACAGCTATGCTTCCGATAATTTTTATCTAAAGGCTATTGGGAAAATAAAAGAAGAATTTCCAGAAGCTGTCGTCATGACTGATGTTGCCATGGACCCGTATTCTTCGGATGGACATGATGGCCTAGTTGAGAACGGCCAAATTCTCAACGATGAAACCCTGCCGATTTTGGCAAACATGACACTGGCTCAAGCCCAGGCTGGAGCCGATATCATTGGGCCGTCAGACATGATGGATGGCCGTGTGGCTTACCTCAGGGAGTCTCTAGATAAAGAGGGTTACACTGATGTTTCGATTATGTCATACACGGCAAAATATGCCAGTGCCTTTTATGGTCCGTTTCGCGACGCGCTCAATTCTGCCCCTAAAATGGGGGATAAGAAGACTTATCAAATGAATCCGGCCAATAAGAGAGAAGCACTCTTAGAAGCACAGCTCGATTTTCAAGAGGGAGCAGATATGCTGATGGTCAAGCCTGCACTTTGCTATTTGGACGTAATAGCGCTTCTTAAAGATAATTTTCCTTTGCCAATTACAGCCTATAATGTGAGTGGGGAGTGTGCTATGGTATACGCGGCTGCTCAAAAAGGTTGGATTGATTATGAGCGCGCTGTAAGCGAAATGCTGCTTAGTATGCGAAGGGCGGGTGCGGACGGCATACTGACATACTTCGCTAAAGATTTTGCGCAATTTTTGCGCCGTTAATTTGATCAACATGTCCTTAGAACTTACCTCAGCATACCTGAGCTTAGAAGATTTTGAAAATTTATTGCGTAGCACGGAGCCACTCGTGTTGTCCGATGAACTTAAGGAGCGTATTTTAACTTGTCGAGCCTATCTCGACTCAAAAGTCGCGCAATCCTCGCAGTTGATATATGGCGTCAATACTGGTTTTGGGTCCTTGTGCGATACCGCAATCAGTCCTGAAGATTTAGAGCAGTTGCAAAGAAATTTGGTCTGCTCTCATGCCTGTGGCATGGGAGAAGAGGTGCCAAGTTCTGTAGTGCGAAGAATGCTTTTGCTTAAAATTTTAGGTTTATCCAAAGGGGCTTCGGGAGTACAATTGGCCACCATCGAGCGACTGCTGTTTTTTTACAATAATCAAATTTACCCTGTAGTATACCAACAAGGTAGTTTGGGCGCCTCTGGTGACTTGGCTCCATTGGCCCACCTCAGTTTACCTCTACTTGGAGAGGGAGAAGTATATGTTGATAATGAGAAAATTAGTGGAATTGAATTAAACAAAAGATTTAAATTAGATCCTATTGTATTACAATCCAAAGAAGGACTCGCACTACTCAATGGTACGCAGTTCATGTCTGCTTACGCCACCTATGCTTTGGATTTTTCTTATCGTTTATTTGAAGGTTTCAATCAGGTGGCTGCCCTTTCAATGGAAGCCTATGACGCCCGTACTGAGCCCTTTGGAGCAAACGTGAATGAAATTCGTAATCAGGTCGGTCAAATTCGAGTGGCTGCTTGGTTTAGAGCACAACTCAATGGCAGTGAAATTATGTCTCAACATAAAGCACATGTGCAAGATCCTTATTCTTTCCGTTGTATTCCTCAAGTACATGGAGCGACCTTAGACACCCTTGATCATGCGCAGCAGATTGTAACAAGAGAACTCAATGCGGTAACGGATAATCCGACTGTTTTTTCTGAAGATGATCAAGTGGTTTCTGCAGGGAATTTTCATGGACAGCCTTTAGCGCTTATTCTTGACTTTTTAGCCATTGCTATGGCTGAATTGGGAAGCATCTCCGAAAGGAGAACCTATAAACTCATTTCGGGCACCCGTGGTTTACCAGCATTTTTAGTTCAAAACCCCGGACTAAATTCAGGACTGATGATCAGTCATTACACATGTGCATCAATTGTGAGTCAAAACAAGCAATTGTGCACCCCCGCATCCGTAGACACCATAGATAGTAGTAATGGTCAAGAAGATCATGTGAGTATGGGTGCCAATGCAGCAACTAAGTTATTTAGAGTCTTAGATAACTGTCAAAAAATTCTGGCAATAGAATTGATGCATGCAGCACAAGGGCTTGAATTCAGAAGACCACTCAAAGCGGCGGTTTGGTCAGAGGCACTTTATGATGCCTATCGGGAGGTGGTACCCAGCCTTGATACCGACCGTGTACTTGCTAATGATTTGACCCAAAGCATGTCCTTCATCAAAGAATACCTACAACATGACTGATATACCTATTATCGAAGAAAATCAGAATAAGTCAACCAAAAGACCTGTATTTTTATTGGTCTTGATCATATTATCGGGCATCAATATTGGCAGTACCACTTTGGCATCTTTAGGGGGCATATTTGGCATCAAACCTGACCAAGACACCATAAAGGATACAAAACTAGAATTTGCTAGAATGCGAGAACAACTTCAAGAGGCTGATGCACAAGATTATATGTATTTGGTCGACCAAATGGAGCAAGTAACGCTCAATATGTTTGATAATTTTCAGGCTTATAATAGCGTGCAATTTATTTTTTTAATGCTCGGACTTCTAGGGATCTTACTGATGTATCGAGCTAAGAAATTGGGTTTTCATTTGTATATCTTGTATAGTTTGGGTCTAGTAATGCTGCCTTATTTTTTCAATCCGATGAGTGGAATCCCAAGCATCTTAACCATTTTCGGTGTCATTTATGGTGGTGTGTGGGTTTTGATGTATGGACGAAATTTGCATTGGTTACAAGACTAACAGACTTTTCCTGGATTGAGTATTCCCTTAGGATCAAAGATACGTTTGATTCCTCTCATTAAATTTAAACCTTCTGGGCTAAAGGCTAAATCCATATAGGGTTTCTGCACCAATCCAATACCGTGCTCTCCTGAAATGGTACCTCCCATAGCAACAACAGCACTAAATAGTTCTCTAATCGCTACAGACAATTGTTCATTCCAAAATTCATCACTCAAGGTCCCTTTGATGATATTTACGTGCAGATTTCCATCGCCTGCATGACCATAACAAACAGATTCAAAACCATATTTGGCGCCAATTTCTTTTACAGTTTTTAATAGCTTTGGAAGCTCATAGCGAGGCACTACAGTATCTTCTTCCTTATAGATAGACTGAACCTTTACCGCTTCACCAACCTTGCTGCGAAGGCTCCAAAGGGTATTTTTTTGCGCTTCGGATTCAGCAAATAAAATTTCATCGGTTTCAAACCTTTCTAATACATTTAGGATCGATTCGCATTCACTCATCAATTGTTCTGCATCAAATCCATCTACCTCAATAAGCAAGTGAGCTGCATGAGTCTCCTTCACTTCAATACTGTAATCACCTGTAAAACTCTGCGACCATTGCAATGCATTCTTTTCCATGAATTCCATACCGCTTGGTGTAATTCCTGCATTAAATATTGAAGCAACCGCTTCGCAAGCCATTTGGGCATCGAAAAATGGTGCCAGCATCAGCATCGTTTGGGTTGGGTGAGGTATGAGTTTGAGTACAATTTTAGTAACAAATGCCAAGGTCCCTTCAGATCCTACTATGAGTTGTGTGAGGTTATAGCCAGTGGCATTTTTTAGCACATTTGCGCCCGTCCACATGATTGTTCCATCGGCTAAAACAACTTCTAAATTGAGTACATAATCTTTAGTAACCCCATATTTTACGGCCTTAGGGCCACCAGAGTTTTCGGCAATATTTCCGCCAATAAAACAAGAGCCCTTGCTCGCCGGATCAGGCGGATAAAACAATCCTTTGGCTCTTACTGCATTTTGCAATTCTTCAGTAATGACGCCTGGTTCAGTAAGCACTTGTGCATTTTTTTCATCGATCTCAATGATCCGATTGAGTTTTTCGCTGCTCAAAAGCACTCCACCGTAAATGGGCAAACACCCCCCACTGAGCCCTGTTCTAGCCCCAGCAGGAGTAACGGCAATATGATTTAAATGACAATACGCTAAAATTTTAGAAACCTCCTCAGTTGTCTCTGGTAACAAAACCACATGGGGTGTGAAATGCAAATCTTCGGTGTGGTCATGATTATAGGCCTCGCGAGTCTCCAAATCACTTTTGCATCGGTTGCCGAGTAGCGATTCAAAAAATTGTAGATCTTCAGAATTGGGCTGATGGAACATGGTTATGAAATTTTTTTTGCACCGACAAAGAATATGTCAAAAGTATTAAATGGAATAGCAGCTGCTCTTGGAATATGTCGATATATCCATTGATGAAGTCGGGAAGGTTTCTTATTGAGTATGAATAAGGCATAATAAATCAAGCCCAAGGATCGGTATACGGGAGGGTATTTGATAAAAACGGGTTCAAAACCTGCATCTTTAAGAATTTGTCGGATTGATTTTTTTGTGAAATAGTGCAGATGTGTTGGCGGATGAATCATGCGCCATTTTTTACCTTGAAGGCGCGGTAATAATGCGCCAAAATCACCAGTGGTCAAATAAATCATGCCACCTGGCTGGCAAACCTCAAAGGCTTTGCGCAAAAAATCAGCAGGGTCTGAGAGGTGTTCAATGACATCCCACATAAAAATGGCATCAAAGCTTGATTTTTCATTGCTATCCAAGAAATTGCTATCTGAAAAATGTGGGCCAAAGTTTTCATTGGCATAGGCAATAGCGTCTTTAGATATATCATATCCTTGGTAGTGAATTGCTGGGTACTGTTGTTGTAGGGTTTGATAAAAAAAACCGTATGCACAGCCAATTTCTAGTGCCTTGTGCATGCTAGGATGGAAAGCAGCAATTTGCCCAACGCGTTTTTTAAAATTAAGTTGTAAGATTTCTTTGTCTGCAATATAGTCAGCGTATTCCTCTCCTTTGAAATAGTTCTCAGCATAGAGGGTTTGTAAAAATCCATGATCTAATTGAAGATTTGCCCACCCATGCTTGCATTCGGGGCATTTTAATAAGGTGGAGTCAAATATAGGCTTTGTATGCGTTTGTTGGCAAATGGGGCAGTCCGTATTTTCCATGAATGCGAACATAACTAAAATTGATGAATTCTTGTCGACGGCACATTTTATTTTATCTTTGAATAGAAAAAGAAATTGATGCCACAAGAAGTATATTTAATCGACGGAATACGCACTCCAATAGGTAATTTTCAAGGGAGTTTAGCCACATTGCGTGCCGATGACCTCGCTGCAAAAGTTTTAACGGCACTACTTGAAAGAAATCCATCCTTGGATCCCAAATCAATAGAGGATGTCTTATTGGGTTGTGCCAATCAAGCAGGTGAAGATAACCGAAACATTGCCAGAATGGCATCCTTGCTTGCTGGATACCCACTAGAAGTTCCCGGCGAAACTGTCAATAGGTTATGCGCCTCAGGATTGGCCGCAGCAATCAATGCCTCTAGAGCCCTACAGGTAGGTGACGGTGATGTTTATGTAGCTGGGGGTATCGAGCACATGACACGAGGCCCATGGGTTATATCTAAAACATCCACTGCTTTTGGCCGCGATGCTCAAATGCACGATTCAAGTTTTGGTTGGCGATTTATCAATCCCCAAATGGAGGCCCTTTATGGTGTCGACAGCATGGGTATGACCGCAGAAAATCTAGCCGAGAAATACCAGATTTCAAGAGCAGATCAAGATGCTTTTGCCTGTTGGAGTCAAGAGAAAACAGCAGCAGCACAAGCGTCAGGTTTTTACAAAGATGAAATTATTCCCATCACCATTGCTCAAAAAAAAGCTCAGGATATCATTTTTGATAGAGATGAATTTTCAAGAGCAAATACCACCATAGACACACTGAGCAATTTGCGCCCAGCATTTAAAAAAGAGGGCACCGTTACAGCCGGCAATGCTTCAGGGCTAAATGATGGTGCAGCGGCCTTGTTATTGGCTAACACAAACGGTGTTCGACAGCACGGATTGCAGCCCTTGGCCAAAATAGTTTCAGCAGCAGTGGCAGGGGTCGAACCCCGTATCATGGGCATAGGGCCGGTTCCAGCAAGTCAAAAGGCCTTGCTTAGAGCAAATTTAACACTTGATGACATCGATATTATCGAAATTAATGAGGCCTTTGCTGCCCAAGTCTTGGCTTGTACCCGCGCACTTGGTCTCGATGATCGTGACCCGCGTATCAATCCCAATGGAGGAGCAATTTCACTTGGTCATCCGCTTGGAATGTCGGGTGCACGCCTTCTTTTAACTGCGGCCAGGCACCTAAAAAATACCGATAAGCGCTATGCCTTGGTGACCATGTGTATTGGTGTTGGTCAGGGTTATGCAGCTATTATTGAAAATGTATCACATGCGTCTGCTTAAACTTTTTATCATTGTTCTGCTGCTTGCTTCTTGTAAAAAAGAAGGCACCCAATGGCAAACCCAATGGCTCTTGCCTTTGGTAAATGATACCCTGAGTTTAGCAAATTATTACAACGATTCTACCCTGATTCAAAATGCTGGGCAAATAGAAGTCAACCTGACGCGTCAAGTCTTAGACTTAGGTCTTGCAGACCTTATCAAAATTCCAGATACTACAATTTCGCAGTCTTTCCAGTCAAATTTTACAGTTAACAACGTTACGCCTGGTTTTGAATTTGTGAATGCCACAAAAACCCACAATTTAGATTTGTCTGATATCCAACTCAAAAAGGTCAGGATTCAAAATGGTCAAATCCTACTCAAGATAAAAAATCCATTGAATACGGCTGTGCTATTCAAAATAGAGCTGCCAGGCGTGAGTTTAAACAATCAACCCTTTGTTTATACATATACGCTTGCCCCAGGGACTATTCAACAACCTACAATAAATACCGAAACGATTAGTCTTGCGGGTTATGAAATAGATTTGAGTGGTGCACAAAGTTTAGAGTACAATAAACTTCAGTCTAAACTTACATTACAAACCGATCCAAATGGCCCAACGGTTTCATTATTTAACAATCAGATATTTGAATTCGAGGCGCTTTTTAAGGAGATTCACTTGGACTATGCTAAGGGATATTTTGGTTCTCAAGCCATGATTGCTAACAAGCAATTTACGCTTCCTTTTATGGATAAAATTGTTGGAGGCAGCCTAGCTTTGCCACCAATGCAAATGTCAATAGAAATTTCAAATGGTTTCAAAATGGCACTCCGTGCACAGATTGAACAACTCACCAACACCAACGCACAAGGAGTGAGCTATTCGTTAAGCGCCCCGAGTATTGGTCCAAGTATGTATTTGGCACCGGCAATTGGCACTTGGAATACCCTTCAACCTAGCACCATGCTCTTGACTTTTGATGGCAATAATTCTAATTTACAGAATTATGTAGAAAATTTGGGCGCGCAACAAGACATACACTATCAAATACAACCTAACCCATGGGGCAACACAAGTGCGGGCAATGACGAAGCCTTTGCTCATAGCAGATTGAAAGTTAAAGTCAATGCCCAAATTCCCTTAGCTCTTAATGCTGATGGCCTAACGCTTCAAGACACATTTGATTTAAATATAACTCAAGATTTAAATAAATCACATGTCAATGCTGCCAAGTTGATCATAGACGCTACCAACGCTTTTCCATTGGCAAGTGACTTGGTGCTTTATTTCTTAAAAAATGGACAGGTGTGGCACACAGTGATTGCCGATGCGCAATTGGCCTCGGCAGCTTTGGGTCAGATTGATCCAACGGATGGTCTCCTAAAGAAAAAAAGCACCGTGCAAATTTCACTTCCCCAAAGCGTTTTCATTGATTTAAATGACCTTGATCAGGTAGTAGTTAGTGCCGCATTCTCAACGACCGACCCAAATTCCGGCCTGGCTATTGATCAGGCCATCCAAGCAGGAGCTTTCTTAGCTTTGCAAATGAAATTGCAGCTGCAAACTCAAATTAAACCTTGATGTATCGGATATTTTTCATTTTCTTATTTGTTGGCAATGTTCTTCTTGGGCAGCAGTCTATTGACCTCCAATTAATGGGTCATTATAATAGCACTGGTATTGTCAGGCAAATACCTGATGCTTTTTTCTATGGCGGTACTATTGACAGTGCAGCCATTGATAAATCCTATGAATCACTCAAACAAAGGAATAATTTTGGATTGTTAATGGGTGGCTATGTCATTTGGAAAAGCCCTTGGAAATTACCATTAGCCAAAGATAAATTGCTAGCTGAATACCAATGGACTTTTTCAATTGGGGCACAGCAATATACGGGCCTGCATTTTTCTAAAGATGCTTTTGGCTTGCTTTTTAAAGGAGGACTGCCGTATCTGGGAGATACGCTTCAATTGAATCCATTGCTTTTGGAATCTACAAGTTTCTCAAAAGTGGGAATAGGTTTGAGCAACCCATCAACGGCTTCATCTATACTCTTAAATTTTGTTCAGGTTCAAAATCATTTTGCTGCACGTTTGAATCAAGCCACTTGGTTTCAAGATGATCAAACTGCACAAATAAGTCTTGATCTTGATGGTACATCAAATTTAGGATCACCTTCACTTGGTTTTGGATTGGCCTTAGATATAGATTACCGCTTTGGCACCGATACAGAAGAGGTGGATGAACAAGAGTTTCAATTATTGGTTCAAAACTTAGGTGCTGCTTACATTCCTAGTCATCAATCATATGCTCTTAACGGAACTATGCAACTTTCGGCTATGCCCATTTCATGGTGGCAAAATAAGAAGCTCGATGAATTGGGTCAGCAAATATTAGATTCTTTAGGATTCGAAAAAAAAGTACAATCATCATGGATCCTCATGCCGGCAAGTATATTACTTGCCAAACGAATTAATGAGGAGCCAATCAAAAAGATTCAAGCTTACTATGGTGCTCAAATGTTACTTCGCCAATCCTATACGCCTTTTGTTTATGCCGGCGCCCACATCAAAGCAAAACAATTTTGGCAAACAGGAGTAGGTTTGGCCTATGGCGGCTTTGGCGGACTAAGAGCCCAGGCTTATTCGATATTAAAGTTCAATAATAAACAATTGATATTAAGATCTGATAACATTACGCTTCACAATGGGGCATCATTACTAATTCAATTCAGATGCGAGTTTTAATCTTCTTTTTGTTGTTATTGAATGTCGCTCCATGTAGCGCCCAATCACGCTTTTATAAATTATATTCTGGAAACGGCTTTGACAATGGGTCCGATATAGTTGAGCTGCCAGATAAGTCTTTTTTAGTCGGCGGTAGCAGTGGCAGTTGGGAGCAAAACGCACAGGGTTACTTAATGAAGCTTGACTCACTTGGATCGTATATCTGGAGCCAGGCCTATGGAGCCCAAGAGAGCGAGGAAATTAAACGTATTTTTTTCCGTCCGGGGCTTGGTTATTACTTAGCTGGAATGTCCAATTCATGGAGCAATGGCAACTATGATCCAATGCTAATTTTCACAGACCTAGATGGGAACCAACAATGGATTAAAACCTATCAGCATCCGGCATGGGAAAGAATTCACGATGGGGTGCAAACCCTAGATACCGGATTGGTGTTAGTTGGCCAGCGTCAGGCGGCAGTAGGAGCAGCCTCAGATGTTTTGATTCTGCGTCTTGATAAAAATGGAGATACCCTCTGGACAAAGACTTTGGGGTCAGAGGGCCCCGATTGTGCCAATAGTATCGTGAGAGTCTCAGATACCACTTATGCCGTAGCAGGCCAATGGTTTGTTGCCGATTCAAACGCCCTTAAAGGTTTCATTACACTTTTTACCGATAATGGTCAGATGCTCTGGTTTGACACCTTAGGCGCACTCAGTGGAGAATTTTCTATCTTGGATATAACGATGAATTTATACGGAATTCAGTTTGGCGGATACCACCTTGCTAGCCCTACAGACTATGATAAATTCAGTGGCTCGGTTGCCTTGGATGGGAATATACTCACCCAAGTGGCCCCCTTGGATCTTATTGTATCAGATGACATCATCCAACAACTTGCATATTTGCCACAACAAGACCTAACCATTCTAGGAATCCAAGTGCTCAATTCGAATACCTTTTCAGAGCCGTTTGATCTTTATTTTGGATATGCAGATGCGTTTTACGGATATTGGCTAACGGGTTGGCCATCCACCACCATTCTAAATCAAGGAATGGATGTCATTGGCAATATCAGTCCTACGCAAGATGGTGGTTTTGTTGCAGTAGGCACCAATTCCATCATTGTTGATGGTCAAAATCAGCTCAATGGTGGCAGCAACATTTTTGTAATTAAAATTGATGCAGATGGCTCTGCTTATATTCAGACCGATACTGTTTTTACCACCAATCAACTGGTTGGTATTGAGTCCTTAACTCATGAATTAGGCCTGCAAATATTTCCAAATCCATGTGCTGAAAAATTAAATCTGGCTTGGAATGGAGTTGAGCCTAGAGATGTAAAAATTATTGATATTCAGGGAAATACAATTTATCAAAAAAATCAATCTTTCGACAAAATAATCGATATTTCATCCTTAGCTAGCGGAATGTACTTTGTATCTATCGATCAAACAATGCTGCCATTAATAAAGAACTAGGCTTGTTTTCTACGCGCCTTTTCCTTGATGAGTAATCCTAACTCTCGGCTGGTTTGTCCAGCAACTGATGTGTTCTCATCGGCTCTTCTTAGCAGGTAGGGCAAGACTTCATTTACCGGTCCAAAGGGAACGTATTTAGCAACTTTATAACCAGCATTTGATAGATTGTATGAAATATGATCTGACATGCCTAAGAGTTGTGCAAAGAAATACGATGGGTTGCTTGGCGCAATGCCTTCATTTTGAAGTAAAGAAGCAAGATAAAGTGAACTTTTTTCATTATGAGTTCCAGCGCAAACTGAAAAAATATCCTTGTGCTCAACTAAAAAATCGAGCGCAGCATTGTAGTCATGATCCGTACTCGCTTTGTCGGCTTGAATAGGAGAGGGGTATCCTAAAGTTAGTGCACGTGCGCGCTCTTTTTCCATGTAGGCACCCCGTACGAGTTTCACCCCATAGAGAACTCCATTTTCTTTGGCAAGGGCAGCACATTGACGCAGAAAATCCAAGCGATCGTGTCTGTACATTTGTACGGTATTGTAAACAATACATTTTTCTTTATTGAATTTTAAAATCATTGCAAAAGTCCATTCGTCAATTGCTGTCTGAATCCAGGATTCTTCGGCATCAATAAACAACCGAGTTTGATGTAGTGCAGCAGCAGCGCAAATGCGCTCAATGCGCTCCAAAATCGATGCAATGCCCTGTGTTTCTTCTGGGCTAAACTCTCTAAATGATAAGCCTTTTCTTTGTGCTCTAATTTGATTGGAAGCCAGTTCGATGAGGTGGTGCTGAGCAATGCCTGTAATTTTGAATACAGCAAAGGGAATGCGTGCATCTGTGGCAGATTTTTCAATCGTTTGAATAATAATTTGAGTCGTGTGCTCAAAGTCGTCTTCCCGGGTCTGGCCTTCGACGGAATAATCGAGAATGGTGCCAATTCCGAATTGATTTAAATTATCAATAACGGTATGGCAATCCTCAATGGATTCGCCGCCACAAAACTGTTTGAATATGGTTCGTTTGATCAGTCCCTTGATTGGAAGTTTAAGTTTGATCGCTAAGGGCGTGATTATTTTTCCTAATTTAACAAGGCTTGGAGCACCTATTATTTTGAATAAAAGGTAGGCGCGTTGGAGGTCTTTATTGTTTTTGGAACGAAATGCAATTTCGGTATTGTCAAATGAAATCATGCGTCAAAATTAAGTGCTTTTCGTAAATTTGAGCTATGGATGCCATTTCTTTTTCTGATCAGTCGCCAAGCATAGAAATAGGTCCTATTTCTACTTCGTCGTTTCCTAACTTACTAAAAGGTTATGAACAAGGGAAAATTGCCATTCTTGTCGATGAAAATACGCATTACCATTGCTTAGAGTTTTTAATTACCACGTTTGATACTTTGCGCGAAGCTGAAATTATTGAAGTCCCAAGTGGTGAACAGAGCAAGGATCTAGCAATCTGTACGCAATTATGGCATAGTCTTACGGAGTCTAATTTTGGACGACATGACTTATTGATCAATTTAGGTGGTGGAGTGGTGAGTGATTTAGGAGGATTTGTAGCCTCCGTATACAAACGAGGTATTCCATTTATCAATGTGCCCACTAGCTTACTAGGGATGCTAGACGCGGCCATTGGATCTAAAAATGGCATAGATTTTTTAGGATTTAAAAATCAACTTGGTTCATTTACTCCAGCCTTGCGAACTTTCGTTGACGTCAATTGGCTACACACTCTACCTCAAAAGGAGTGGTTGAATGGCTATGCTGAGTTACTCAAACATTCCTTGATTTATGATGCAATTCTTTGGGAGGAGCTGCTTTTGATTGATACCATAGAAAAAGAGTTGACTGCTGCACAAATAAAAAGGGGTATTGATATCAAAAATGAAATTGTAGCACAAGACCCATTAGAAAAAGGTTTGCGCAAGATTCTCAACTTTGGCCACACCATAGGCCACGCAATCGAGGCCTATTATTTGGAAACTGATAAGCCACTATCTCACGGGCATGCCGTTGCGATTGGTATGCTACTTGAAGCACACCTGTCGCTGCAATTAAGTGGTTTACAGCTTAGTGATTTTCAGCAAATCAAAGAAGTAGTTTTGAATAAATTCTCACTGCACCTGCCTTCAGATAAATCGCTGATTTGGCAATTGATGCAACACGATAAAAAAAATAGGGAAGGCCAAATTCGGATGAGCTTATTGGCTGCCGTAGGTGAATGTAAATTTGATCAGCACGTTAAATTCGTTGAATTTGAACAGGCCTACGATTCGATAGCTGCCTTAAAATAGGTGTTGGATATTGCCTGTGAATAACTTTACGGCTATCGCCATCAAGATGATTCCAAAGACCTTGCGAATGATACCAATTCCACCTTTGCCTAACCACGCACCAATTTTTGCAGACATTTTCAATACGATATATACCAATACAATGTTAAGAATAATGGCGATGATGATATTTATATCTGCATAGGCAGCGCGCATAGACATCAGTGTGGTCATGGTGCCGGCCCCAGCGATTAAAGGAAAAGCAATGGGCACTATCGATGCGGTATGGGCTTCTTCATCCTTGTAGAGTGTAATTCCAAGAATCATTTCAATAGCGATGAAAAAAATCAATATTGATCCTGCCACGGCAAATGAATAGACATCGATTCCGATTAAATTTAAAATTTGATCCCCAATAAAAAGAAAAATAACCATGATGAGTAAAGCAACTATACTTGCTTTTTCAGATTCAATGCGCCCAACTTTTTCTCTAAGGTTGATGATTATTGGAATGTTTCCAATGATGTCAATGACAGCAAAAAGCACCATTGTCGAAGTCAGGATCTCTTTTAAATTGATGGCTTGAAAAAAGTTCATGGCATTATTTTTGCAAAATTAACTCAAATAGGGTTTGGATTGAATAAAAAAAAAGGCCCCCGAAGAGGCCTTTTATTTACATATGGGTTGGAAGCACCCTTATGAAAATATTAGGGAACGATAGTCATTTCATCAACAATATGCTTTGCACCGGCGTATTTGTCGATAATAAACAATACGTAGCGAATGTCAACGTTGATAGTTTTTTGCAATTTATTGTCAAAAATAACATCGCCGGCCATCGCTTCAATATTTCCATCAAAAGCTATGCCAATAAGTTCTCCTTTGCCATTGAGTACAGGTGAACCTGAATTACCCCCTGTAATGTCATTGTTGGTCAAGAAATTCACAGGCATGTATCCTGCTTTGTCAGCATAGCGACCAAAATCTTTTTGGGCATTCAAGTCAATCAATCTTTGTGGCAAATCAAATTCTTCGTCATTTGGTTTGTACTTGTTGATTGTTCCTTGCAAAGTAGTGTAGTTGTTAATCTTAGCATCGTTTCGCTTGTCTGCAGGAAGGGCGCTTACCTTTCCATAGGTTAAGCGTAGCGTGCTGTTGGCATCTGGATACAACACAGTGCTCATACCGGACTCTCTGAGGCCAGCAACTAATAAGCGGTAAGCACGGTTGAAGTCATTGTTAAGTGCCGTAAGCTCATCTGTACGTTTGATCAATTGTGCCAATATGTTTGAAGATAATTTATACAAAGGATCATTACTTAATTGGTCTTCACTTGGAAATTCTAAAAACGCCAACATGCGATTTTGAGATGCTAAAATAGACATCGCGTACATTGCACGTATTTCATTGGCGCAGTTTCCATCGGCATACATTGCCGCAACGCCATCTACCAATTCAAAGTTAGCTTTAGCTGCGTACAAGTTCAATCCATTGATCAAAATATCTAATTCTGCTGGGCCATGTGTCGTAGCGAAAAATTCATTGATTGCAGCAACCAATTCTGCCTTCATAGCAGTTTGTTTGGTATTGTCGGCCTTGGCATAAGCCATTAGTTGAGCTCCCAAACCTCTTGAAATTGACGCGTATTCTGCGTTTCTAAATAGAATCGAAAGGTAGTTATCGTGGCGGGCTTTATCGTTGGTTGCAGCGTAGTAATTATTGATAGTACTTACTACAGAACCGTAGGTTGCCTTATTTTCAGGCTTGTTTGCCCATGCGTCAAATTTTGCTTCATTTTTTGCTTTTGATGCCGCTGTTTGAAATCCAGTAAGTGCATCAATCATGCCTTGGCGATTTTTCCAATAATTTGCCGTTCTCGCATATTTAGAGGCATAATTCAATCTTACATTGGCATCTTGATCCATATACACTTTCATAGCATCCATGGCAGTTTTTGAGGCTTCTACCCAAGCTGGATAAGCATATTTTACATTTTGGTCAATTCCACCTGCAGGTAACCAACGGTTGGTTCTGCCTGGGTAACCCATAATCATTGCAAAATCTCCTTCTTTCACCCCATTTAAGTTGATAGGCAGGTGGTGTTTTGGATGGAGCGGCACATTTGAAGTGCTGTAATCTGCAGGATTTCCGTTTGCGTCCGCATAGACGCGAAACATTGAGAAATCGCCAGTATGGCGCGGCCATTCCCAGTTATCAGTATCTCCTCCAAATTTGCCAATGCTGTTTGGTGGGGTACCCACTAATCGTACATCTTTGTAATCTTGGTAAACAAAGTAGTAAAATTCATTGCCTTGAAAAAATGATCTTACTGAAACAACATATTTTCCTTCGTCGCTGTTTTCTTTTTCGATAAGAGCAATCTCTTGGCGAATAATTTTGTCGCGTTCATTTTCGCTCATGTCATCAGAAACCTTGGCCAATATACGCTTGGTACAGTCGTCCATGCGTACAAAGAATCGAACATATAATGATTTTGGCTTAAGTTCTTGGCCTCTATCAGCAGCCCAGTAGCCATTGGTGAGGTAATCATTCTCTGGGGTCGAAAGTTCAGCAATCGCATCGTAGCCACAGTGGTGGTTTGTCAAAAGTAAACCGTCTTTTGAAATAAGTTCAGCTGTACAACCACCATTGAATTGTACTACTGCATCTTTTAATGAAGAATGATTGATGCTGTAGATTTCTTCTGCAGTAAGTTGCAAGCCCATCTTTTGCATATCTCGGTGGTTCAACCGATCAATAAACATAAGGAACCACATGCCTTCATCGGCACGTACAAAAAAGCCCACAAAAAGAAATAGGGCAAGCGTGATGCGTTTAAATTGTTTCATGATTTTAAAATTGAAATGCGAATATACGATGATTGACATCAATTTGCAACGCTCTAGGCCCTTACTTGGCGTTGAGTATCTTTTTTTTCATTCTGCTTAAACTCTCCGGTAAAATCCCAAGATATGATGCAATTTGATGTTGTGCCACTAGTTGCTCTATTCCAGGATGGCGTTGTAATAGTTCATTGTATCTTTCTTCGGCATGCGCAGATACAGTCATAAATAAACGCTTTTGCAAAACGGCCAAAGTTCTTTGGGCCATAATTCGAAAAAGGCGCTCAAGGGCAGGAACTTGTTCAAACAGCGATTCGAGATCATCTATAGTGATTTCCAACACATAGCTATCCTCGAGTGCTTGTACATTTAAAGTAGCAGCGTCGTTGAAATGAAAGGCCGACAAATCTCCAACCCACCAATCCGAAAAGGCAAAGTAAAGAACGTGTTCTAGGGCTTTTTGGTCGGTGTAATAAACGCGCAAAGCGCCACCTACGACAAATCCTTGGCTAAAATTTTTTGACCCCTCCTTCAAAAAGTACTCTTTCTTTTGAATATGCTTTAAATTGAATTTGCTCTTTATCAAATCAAAGTCAGCTTCGGTGATAGCTACTTTTTGCAGCATGTATTCAAATAATTGATGATAAGCTTTTGAGGGTTCCATATGAATTATTTTGGTAGGTGTCTGATGCGCCATTCGGTTGGATGTAAGTTATTGTAGCGCGTTCCAATTTGCTTGATCATGCCAATTGGCTGATTATTATACTTCATGTAATAAAATCCAGCCTCTGCAACCCAATGTTGGCTTTGTCCATTCAAAAACTCAAGGGCCGTTGCATAATCAAGTTCCTTGACAGGTAATTCCCAATGTAGAGGAAAGCTGTATACCATATCGTAGGCAGGTGTCCAGGCTTTTTTTCCCCGCTGAGCAACATGTAGTCCGGTTTTTAAAAACGACAAACCTCTCATTCTTTTATAAAATTCATAGGCCATCGGAGTGGTGGCATAGAGTTGTTCATCTGCTTGCCAAAATTGAAGTGCAATGTCGGTCTTCAGTAGTGATTTCAGCTCTTCTGGAATGCTCAATTTTGGCTCCGATTTGTCAAGTTTTTTATAGCCATTTGGTTGGGGTACAATTTTTTTAATTGCAGCAATATAAAAGCCTTCACTCTTGACTTGATTTGGAAAGAAATAATAGCCTAGATGAAGGCGATCTTCTTGCAAGCCTTCAAAATAAGGAAGATCAATTGCTATGGCCTGTTCTTGCTCAATGAAATCTTTTAATTGTACTTCATTTTCATTTGGATTGAAGGTACAGGTAGAATAAATCAAATGGCCGCCTTCCTTGAGCAGTGGCCAGACCTCACGCAAAATATCGGTTTGCCTTAAAGCGCAAGTGGTTGCATTTTTAATGCTCCACTCATTGCGTGCGTTGTGATCTTTACGAAACATTCCCTCTCCTGAACAAGGCGCATCCACTACTAGTAAATCTATTTGACCATCAAGGACATGAAGTTCACTGGGTTTGTGATTACACACAAAGGTGTTGGCATAGCCCCATTTAGTAAGATTTTCACTGAGTATGTATGCCCGAGACCGATTAATTTCATTGGCAAGGAGTATGCCTTTATGGTCAAGCAAACTTGCCAGTAGGGTGCTTTTTCCACCAGGGGCGGCACTCAAATCGAGTACAACAGGGTTAGAGGGAAGTTTGAGCGTTTTAAAAACCTGTTCGAGATACATAGACCCAGCTTCTTGTGGATAATAGGCCCCAGCATGGAAAAATGGATCGTAAGTAAATGAAGGTCTTTGGGGAAGGTAAAGGCCTTGTGTGCTCCAGGGTATAGGCTTTGCTCCTGCAAATACTGCCACTCTGTGTGGATGCAAGCGAACAGAAGTGGGGGCTTCTCGGTCAAGAGCTGCAAGTAAATCATTTGGTGTAAATGGATCATCTTTGCACCTTTGAGCAAATTCAGTAGGCAAGGCAGTCATATTCAAAATTAAGACTTTTTATACATCTTTAAAGACCATAGCTTGGTATCATCTATCTTGGCCAAAATAAGTTTATTGATCAAGATGCCAGGAATAGCCAAAATTTTCTCCTCATCGCAAAGTACCAATTGTTGTGTTCGCAACGGTAAAGGAATGCCTTTTTCTTTTAAGATTTGCATGACGCGTTTCGATCCATTCATTCCCTTGACCTTTATTTTATCGTCGGCGTTGGCCATTCTGAAAAATGGTAAGCCAATAATTTTAGTTTGATCGATGGCGTTTTTGGTATAAGAGGTTATTGGTTGAATTTCAAAGTCCCAATCAAATACTTTGCTATGGAAAAGCTGTATGCTGATTTGGTTTTTAACCAAAAACAATGATAAGTTAGTTGTGGCATCATTCCAGGTAAGGTATTTGCCATTTTTTGCTTTAAATAAGTCGCTAACCCTAGTAATTATATGAGGGGGTACTTGCGCGCTTTTAAAAAATTCAACAAACTGATATGCAGATAATTGAGATATTTCAATTAAACTAATAGATTTCGTTTTTTCAAACTGTTGCTTGGCCTGCTCTAATTTTAATTGTTGTGCCTCAATTTCTTGTTGAAATTGTTTTTGAATTACCTGAACTGAGCTTTTGATTTGTGGTAGTTGTGCTGATAAAAAGGGGATAAGTACATGTCGCCACAAGTTGCGCCGGTATTTGGTGTTTGAATTGCTGCTATCTTGACGATACGTAATGTGCAAGCTCTTGGCTAGGGAGCTGAGTTGCTCTCTCGAAAGCTGCAATAAGGGCCTAAGCACATACTGGTTGTTGTTGCGCATCCCTGCAAGACCTTTCATTCCAGCGCCTCTGGCTAACTGTAGCCAAAAAGTTTCAATTTGATCATCTGCATGATGTGCTGTGCAGATGTAGCCTCCTTCTTTTTGATTTCTGATTTCATCAAAAAATTCATACCTAATGCGTCTTGCCTCAGCTTGTAAATTCCCTCCATGCTCTACTAATTGCTGCTCGAGCATACATCTCTTCAGGTGAAGTGGGATTTGATTTTGCTCGCAAAAGGCAAGGACGTGTGCCTGATCAAGCTCGCTTTCTTCACCTCTGAGTCCATAGTTGACATGCATGACTTCAATAGGTAGTTGTAATTGAAGCATGAGTTTGCAAAGGAGCATTGAATCCAATCCACCACTCACTGCAACAAGGTATGTTTTTGCAGGATACTGCTCAAAAAAAAGCCTCAGATCTTTTAAATGACTAAGCTCAATCGAGTCCATAGATCAGTTTTTGAGCTTTTAGCATACATTCATTGAATTCATCTTCAGGGGTGGCCTTAATGGTGATTGCGCTACCTACCGCACAAGATAAATATTGGTTTTTATAATTGTATAATAAGGAACGGATGACCACATTGAAATCAAAATCGCCATTGGGTTCAATGAGCCCAATGCTGCCAGAATAAAGTCCTCGCTTAAAATCTTCGTGTGCTTCAATTTGTTTCAAAGCAGCAATTTTCGGAGCGCCCGTCATGCTACCCATTGGAAATGTGGCTTTTAAAATATCCCATATAGGCAGAGCATGGTCCACTTTGCAGCTCACTTTGGAAATCATTTGATGTACTGTTTCGAAGCTATAAATCTCACAGAGTTCGTCCACTCGAACACTATTTTTTTGAGCAATTCTAGACAGGTCATTGCGCACAAGGTCTACAATCATGATATTTTCTGCCCTTTCTTTTTGGTTGTTTTGAAGTTCCAGTGCAAGGGCTTTATCTAAAGAAGGTACCGGATTTCTTGGTGCTGTACCCTTGATGGGTTCAGTAATGAGCGTTGATCCTCTTTTGAGCAAGAATCTTTCGGGGCTTGCGCAGAGTACGCAGTGTTCATTTGTTTGTATGAAGGCAGCGTGGGGTGCTTTTGTTCGCTCGATCAAACGCCCAAACAAGGGAAGCGGCTCTCTTAATTCATAGGGTTGGGCGAATAGTTCTTGACAATAATTGACTTCATAAATTTCTCCCTCTTGAAGGGCAGCCTTCAATTGATAAAAGTGCTTGAAATACTTGTCTTTAGCCGTTCGATTTTTGAATTGCGCATTCAATCCAACATCTTTTTTTTCAATTTCGCAAATGATTTGATGGGCAAATTCATCATTGATCGCGTTGTTTTCTCCCCATATGAATTCAAGTTTCGGTTGGATTTGGTACAGGCTTTCTGGGATCCATAAATGGAGCAGGGGAAAGTCAAGTTGATCAGAAAGGTTGGAGCTCAAAACTTCAAAATGATCCTTTAATTCGAAACTAAAAATCCCAAAAATATAGGTGCCAGTATGCTGGCTTATAAAGTCACTCACTTTTGAATCATTCAGATCGCTGAGTTTCTGGATTTTCAATTCAGCTTTTTTTCCTACACCGAGCAAAGGGCCTTTGGTATGGTGATTCCAATAAAAACAAGTCGTTTTCATGGCTCAAATCTACAAACAATCGCCTTTTTAGAGTTCTAAAGACCTTAAAAGGCTTATTTTTTTGTTTTTTACAACTTTTTTGTCGGGTCAATTGTTAGTCTAACACTACCTTTGTACTCACCATCTGATTTAGGCTTTTTCAAACAATGAAATTTATTCTCTCCCTTTTATTACTCGCCGTTCCTACACTATTTTTTGCACAAAAGAAAGCCACCATCAGTGGTTACATTACAGATGCTAGAAGCGGAGAAGCACTAAGTACGGCGCGCATATTCATCACAGAGCTAAAAACGGGTACCTTGGTCAATACTTACGGATTTTATTCACTTACCATACCCGTAGGTAAGTATAGGTTTGAATTCAGATGCGATGGGTACGAAACTTTAGCGAAAGATATAGATTTACAGGAGCAACTGACCTTGAATTTGGAGTTAGAAATGCTCATTCAAGAGACCAAAGAAGTGCGCATTTCAGCAAAGAAATCTGACAATGTTACCTCCGCTAAGTTAGGGCAAATGGAGCTTAAAATGGACCAAGTCAAGACGCTTCCAGCCTTCATGGGTGAGGTGGATGTAGTGAAGACTTTGCAGTTATTGCCCGGTGTATCTTCAGTTTCAGAAGGCGGTCAAGGTTTTTATGTGCGAGGTGGAGGTCCAGACCAAAACTTGGTATTGCTAGACGAAGGGGTTGTTTATAACGCCTCACACTTATTTGGTTTCTTTTCCGTTTTCAATGCTGATGCCATCAATAGTGTAAATCTGATCAAAGGAGGGATGCCAGCTAACTTTGGTGGTCGCTTGTCTTCAGTGTTGGAGGTCAATATGAATGAAGGAAATCAAAAGCAATTTAAAGTTAAAGGTGGTATCGGTGCCATCTCTTCTAGATTAACTCTTGAAGGGCCTATTAAAAAAGATAAAGGATCCTTTATTGTATCGGCTCGGCGAACCTATATTGATTTACTTTTAAAGGCGGCCATACCAGATACCTCTCCGTTTTCAGGCTCAGGTTATTTTTTTTATGACCTAAACGCCAAACTTAATTACAAACTTTCCGCCAAAGACCGCATCTTTTTGAGTGCTTATTATGGCAAAGATATTTTTTCATTCAAGGACAACCAAGGAGGATTTAGAGTTGACATGCCCTGGGGAAATGGAATCGCTGCTTTTCGTTGGAATCATTTATTTTCAAGTAAGCTATTTTTAAATACAACCTTATCCTATTCGGACTACAAATTCCAATTCGTCTCATCGCAAGATGAGTTCCGGGTGGCACTCAGCTCCGGAATTCGAGATTATACCGCTAAGTTGGATTTTTCATACTATCCCAATCCAATGCACCGTTTCAAATGGGGGGCAGCATATATTTATCATGATTTTACACCCACAAGTCTTTCAGCACAAAATGATACCATTGTATTCAATACAGGTTCAGTACAGCATCTTTACTCCCATGAAACAGCCCTTTATGCCCTTGATGAATTTGATTTAAATGAGGCGCTTAGAATCAATGCAGGAATACGATACAGCACCTTTACGCATGTTGGTCCTTTTGATCGTTATATCAAAGGAGACGGCATTTCAACACTAGATAGCATCGTGCATTACAATCCAAATGAACCCATTGCGTTCTACCAAGGTCTAGAGCCCCGATTTTCATTCCGTTATTTATTGCCAGACAACAGTTCCATCAAGGCGGGTTATGCTTACAACTTTCAATATGTACATCTGGTTACGTTGAGTGCTGTTTCTTTGCCTACCGACATTTGGTTTCCAACTACAGATTTAGCCAAGCCAGAGCGCGGTTTTCAGACTTCGGTTGGTTATTTTAAAAACTTTTCCAAAGACCGTTTTGAAGCCTCTGTCGAGTTGTATTACAAAGGCATGAAAAACCTGATAGAATTCAAAGAAGGGGCTTTGCCAGGCGATAACGTCAATGACAATACCGATAATTTATTAGTTTATGGCGTGGGTTGGGCTTATGGTGCCGAGTTTTTTCTGAAAAAAACAGCTGGCAATTTCACAGGTTGGGTCGGATATACTTGGGCAAAAACAGAGCGTAAGTTTCCAGACATCAATGAGGGAAATATTTATCCTGCAAAATACGACCGCAGACATGATTTATCCATAGTTGGCACCTACAAGCAAAACGACACCTGGACCTTCGGGGCAAGTTTTATTTATGCTACCGGAAATACACTTACCCTCCCGTCAAGCTGGTATGTGCAAGATCAAAACCTATTGTTTCAGTATGGACCACGGAATTCTACGCGCATGGCCCCTTATCATCGTTTAGATTTGAGTGCTACTCGTTTTGGTAAACTTTATAAAACAAAAGTAGATCCGCAAACCGGTCAAGAGATTCAAGTTAAAAAAGCATACAGAAGTAATTGGTCATTTTCTGTATACAATGTTTACAACCGCCTCAATCCATTTTTTTTATTCGTGGATAATAACGGCGATTTGTTAAGCGGAAATTTTTCACTGAGTATCAAACAAGTTTCTCTTTTCCCAATAATCCCAAGTGTTACATGGAATTTCGAATTTTAAAATATACTGTCCTGCTCATGAGTCTGTGGAGCCTATGGAGTTGCTCCAAAGAAGTACAGATTGATATTCCTGGCTACAAAGAACAACTCGTTGTAGATGGACGTATTGAAACTGGACAACCGGCCATTGTGTTGCTTTCAAAGAGCAATAATGTCTACACGAGTGCCAACTACCAGACCTATCTTAATAGTTTTGTTGACGACGCGATTGTCTTGATTTCTAATGGCACCCAAACAGATACACTCACTCAGATTTGTACCGATGATTTACCCCCCGGATTAGAAGATGTTGCCGCTGCGGTTTTTGGCATTCCGGCAGAATTGTTGGTTAATTTACATTTGTGTGCCTATGTATCACTCAATATGGTTGGAGAGGTTGGTAAAACCTACTCATTAGAAATCCAACACCAAGGCAAGACCTATAACGCCTCGTCTACCATTTTAAATCCAACGCCACTAGACTCAGTCTTTTGGAAGCCAGAAGGTAATTTTTCGGATCGTGGTTTTTCTTGGGCCAAGCTTTCAGATCCTGCAGCAACCGCAGATGCCTATTTATGGGAAGTAAAATACCTTCAAGATTTTCAGTTTACAAAAACCTTTAATCCTTATTACAACGACAAATTTTTCAATGGCCTCACTTTTGATTTTGCCTATGAAAATCCAATGAGTTTTCAGGATACCAATGTCAATGATGCCTATCGAGGGTATTATAAGTTAAATGATACTGTAGTTATCAAGTCGTCAAAATTAGGCATCAAGGAATACAACTATTTTGAAAAAAAGTATAATCAAATATTTTCGGGCGGAAGTCCTTTTGCTGTCCCAACCAATATTCCTACCAACATTCAAGGTGGGGCCTTAGGAATTTGGGTTGCTTATTCTCCTTGGTACGACACCCTTATTTGTAATTAACTCAAGAGCGAAAGGTGTATTTACGCTGTAATATATACGATAGAAAAACTATCGATAAGCTAGCGAAAACATTGGAAATTGAAGGGTAGAAATCGAACATTTCAATAAGTATTTTAAGCAATAAATAATTGCCGAGCCAAGCCAAGGCAGCGCTAACGCCATAGCGAAATAGCTGGACGCGTCCCATTAGACTACTTTCAATGAAAACTACATACTTATTCATCAAAAAGCCAAGTGCAAAAGCGATGATGAAACAAAAAAACGAACTCAGTGTATAGGCCGAGACCACATATACCTGATCAAAAAGATGAAAATTGAAAATCCGTTTTTGAAATACAAACTGATAGAACAAATAGAAAAATACCCAGCTTGAAACCAAATTGGTGCCACCACAGGCCGCATAATAAAAGGTTTGCCGGTCCAAGAAACGCGCAAAAAGTGGATGAAATATGTCTAGGAATTTCCTGATTAACTTTCCCATTTAATTTGGTAACCTGTATGTCTGCGAATATTGATTACAGACGAATTGTCAATGTAAAGATACTGACCCCTAATTCCACTGAGCGTTCCTTTGACATGTGGAGAGGTGTCCAGAGAAATTGAATTTACTTTTTTTGGATATTCCAAAACCGGGTAATTGAAATGCCAAGTGTGTTGCTCATCTGTCCAAAATTGAGTGAGGTCGGAGGGTAGAGTTTCTTCCAATTCCCATTTGATATCAAGTAGCTCTGGACCATCATAAGGGGCATTTTTGAGCATGAGCTGCCAATTTGTTTTGTCTGAAAACGCCGTTTTAAGTGCTACCTCCAATACACCAGACAGGTAGCGATTCGGTACTTGTGCCAAAACAATTGCTGCAGCTGCGCCTTGATCTATCCATCGGGTTGGCATTTGTGTATTGCGCGTAATTCCAACCTTAATTTGATTGGTTTGGGCCAGATACACCACGTGAGGCTGATTGTGATGAGCTTCTTCGTAGGCGGGGTCTCTGCCTAGGCCTAGGTGCGCTTGGCACAATTCTGGATGTAAAATACAGGGGCTTGCCGCTGCGGCAGTTGAGAAACATGAAAAGCAGAAGCCTTCACCAAATGTTTTGTTGATTACTTTGTTGCAATTCACGCAAGAGATTTGCCCGGTAAAAACAAACTCAATTTGTTTGCCGATAAAATCATTGAGTGCAATTTGGCCTTCATCATGCTTCAAAACATAACGAATAGGATCAGCAAATTCACTTTGCATTTTATGCAGGCGAACGAACATTACTCTGGTAAAATTTGCATTTTGTCAGCAAAATGGTAACAATAATCTCGAAGATCCTCACAAATCAGGTGCTCACCAGTTGCTTTCTCGAAGGTGTCTGCCATGGTCAATAAGGTTTGATGAAAAAACTGCTTCATTTCTTCAATAGTCATTTCTTTGGTCCATAGGTCAATCTTCATGGTGTTTTTGTTTTTTGAATCCCATAGGGAAAGCAAAAATGCCGATGCCTCGGCATTGTCAATCTGACCATCACTTGCAGACCACAGCATGCGTAAAGGTAATTGATTGTCATTGAGACCGACTTGGATGTTGATTTGAGATGTTTTGGTTATTTGTTCACTCATTGGGGTAGTTCGTATTTTTTTAAAATTTGGTGGTAGGGGGTATGTAGTAGTTGAGTCAGGCTAGGTTGCTCATTTTCAATATATTGCTTGACTATTCGATAACCTAAAAATCGCCCCATGCGATCGGGACTTTCTTTAGGTAATCCAATGGTATATGGCCCCTCATTGAGGAGATTCATGAGTAATTCTTGATCTGTCTTAAAAAGTGCTTGTTGATCTACTAAGTACTCCCAAAAGCCGCGCTCAGCATTGGTAGCCCACTCTAAATCTGCATCAGAATAGCGCAGCACTTGACTCAATTTTAACTCAGGACTACAAATTTCTAAAATGGCTAGAAGTTTACCCCAGCGTATCATTTCTGCAGCGAGGTTATCATCCTTAGATTTAAGTACATTGGTATTGAGCCAAACCAAAAGTGCATCAGAACTTGCAAATTGTGGTGACATACCTTCTTTGATCCAATCATAAAATTGCTGAGGGGGCAAAGAGCGAATTAAGGTGCTTTGTGGCCCCAAATAGCGCTCTTGCCCTAAAACAATTGACTTTGGTGAGGCGTAGGCACTCGCAGCAAACTGTGTATAGGCAAAGCAAACAGAGCTCGGCATTGAGCTATGAGGAAGGAGGAGATGCATTCTTTTTAAAGCTCTTTGAATCTGCTTGAAGGTTTGCAATCTCCACTTTTGTTTTTGATCAAGTACTGCACTGATTTGCTTGGTAAAAGCATGCTGATAGGTTCGTTTGATGTCAAAAAGAAATGCGCTGTCAGACTTTGTTGATACTTGGAGTGCATAAGGAAAACAGAACTGTGCTAAGTCGCTGTCTTGTTTGCTCAGTGCATTATATAGCTTTATTTGTTCCTTAGGCGTGCTGTAGCGCAGCGCAGAGTCAATGTTCTGGTACTTCACATAAAGTTTGGCATCCTCTATATCAACGGCATATGGATTCTTCGAACAACCCCAAATCCCTATGGTGAGTAACAAAAATCCCAACTTTTGTATCATGAATATTGTTATTTTTGTTCAAATTTAATACTAAATAAGAAACATGAAATCGACTCGGGTTCATCACTATGTTATTTTAGCCATCGCATTACTGCAATTCCATTGCGTAGAAGCTCAATCTGTCTCGGAAAAAAGACTCCAAGGTGGCGTTACGGGTGCTGTTGGCCTCAATTTTCCGCAGATGGGTACAAATATTTTGGAAAGTTCCACAGGCTTTTCGTCTTCCTTTGGTGTAAGTTTTACAAAGTCATCGAAAGAATCTCAAAACATAGCCCTTACGGCAGGCTTGGAATTTGATATCGATAAAATCAATTACAAAGTAACGGGCACCGACGTTTATTATCGTTTTACCGATAAGCAAATTAAGACCAAAGACCAAACTGTTTCTACTGATCAATATTTCAATTTATTGGAGCGTACCTATGAGCCATTGTACTTGTCACTACCCATTGGGCTTACTTTTCGCACAGATTTTATTGGCGATTACCGAGGCGTTTTTAAGTTTGGGCTGCGCAACCGATTCTTGATGACCAATTCAGTGAATGACAAAGGTTCAATTGTCGATATTTCTGGAGGCTTACCACCAAACCTTACTGAAAACATTGGCATGAATGTATCGAAAGATTTGTTTTTCTATAATGCCAATTTAGGCATTAGTGCTGGCGTGGAATGGAATTTCTCAGGTTCAACTTGTCTTCTTGTAGAGGCAGGATTCAATTACGGCTTCATGCCTTTACACCTGACTAGTAAGGAACAAAATTATACTTTGTTCATGCTTGATCCCAATGCGCAAAGCGAAACCTATTTTCGCAATCAAGCAACCCTAAACATGACCCAACTTAAATTTACGCTCTTGTTTTAATGAATAGAGTTGTCGAACATATTGTCCAATGGCTCATTGATTACAAGCTTCAATCAAATTCCAAGGGCTTTGTGGTCGGTATTTCAGGTGGCATCGATTCTGCGGTTACTTCTACGCTTTGTGCTTTAACAGGTGCTCCAACTTTTTGTGTGACCATGCCCATTCGGCAAAGCAGTGCAGAATTCATTCGTGCTGGCGAACACATGCAGGATCTTAAAAAGCGCTTTTCTAATGTGCAAATTCAAACCATTGACCTGACGAGTCCTTTTGAAACATTGACAGATAGTTTTCCTTTGGAAGTTGCGCAGCATACCCTAGCGATGGCCAATACGCGCTCTAGGCTCCGTATGTCCACACTCTATGCAATAGCACAAACGAAAGCTTGTTTGGTTGCGGGCACAGGAAATAAAGTTGAAGATTTTGGCGTAGGATTTTATACCAAATATGGCGATGGTGGCGTGGACCTAAGCCCAATAGCCGATTTAATGAAAACAGAGGTATTTGCCATAGCACGAAAACTTGATGTCGTATCATCTATACAAAATGCAGCTCCAACAGACGGCCTCTGGGACGACGGTCGTTCTGATGAAGATCAAATTGGTGCAACTTATCCAGAATTGGAATGGGCAATGGAATTCAATGGAGATGAATCCCTATTGAGTCAGAGACAAAAAGAGGTTTTGTCGATTTACAGACGATTTCATCAAGCCAATTTGCACAAAATGATTGGCATTCCGGTTTGCCAAATACCCCCAGACTTAAAGATTGAATTAGTTGGATGAGGCTAGTTTTATTGATCATATTTTACATTGCCGCCCTTTTTACATTGAGGGCTCAAAAAAATACACAGAAAGGGCTTACAGCGCTTCTTGACAACAATTTTGGCTTGTCAAAATCTTATTTTTATAAAGATTTTAAAAAAGATAGCTTAAGTGCGTCCTTTGGTTTATTTAAGTATTACATGTCTGATTTTGTGGCAAAGAATGACAGTGCCTATCATTACATGCTTCAGACCACTAAACTTTGGTCGGCTACAACGGAGAAAAACAAATTAAAAATTCAAAATAAAATCCCAATTTCCGATTCGATTCTTTTTGAATTATTTAATGACTTAGCGATAAAAGAATTTAATACGGCAGTATCCAATGAGTCCATTGGGCAATTGGATCAAGTCATTTTTCGCTATGGCAGTGCTTTTTCAAAATTAGATGAGATCGCTATACAATACAGGGATTCTCTTGCTTATCAACAAGCAGTTCGTGCCAACACAGCCGAAGCCTTTTCATTGTTTATTGAAAGTTACCCGAATTCCGAGCAATTAAAAAATGCTATTACCCAATACCAATTGCTAGATTATCTTGAAAAAACGGACAGTAGTTCTGAACAGAATTTGGCTAGATTCATTTCTGAAAATCCTGATAGCCCTCATTTGGAAAAGGCATGGCAGCGACTTTTTGAACTCTACAATAGAAGCCAAAATATTGAAAATTGCGAACTTTTTATCCAAAGGTATCCCAATGCTCCGTCTGCCTATTTGAATGAAGCGTGGCGATTGATTTATAAATTTTTCATGCAGCCTTTCACCGAGGAGAAATTTATATCATTTAAAAACACGTATGCCGACTATCCTTTTTCTGAAGAGTTGGCCAAAGACGAGGCCTTGATTGTCAAATCACTATTTCCTTTTGTCTTGGATGGTGCCTTTGGTTATATGGATGAAAATGGGGCTGTGGTCATTGAGCCACAATATAGCGAGGCCGGTGCTTTTAAGAATGGCATGGCAATTGTAGCTCAAAATAATGATTACGGCCTGATTAATAAAAAGAATGAAATGCTAATTCCAATGCGTTACCTTGATATTTCTCATTGGAGTGAAGGTTTGATCCTAGAAGACAGCCTCGGATTTTACCTTGTAGATTCCTACTTCATGTGGGATGACAGTTCGCCTTTGACCTATGAGGAGGTTCAACAACTGCTTTCATCAGTAGAAGCATCAAATGATTCTACGGTAGATAACAATAAACAGCAATTCGAACCAATTGAAAAAAATAAAAAGTTTGGTTTGAGTAAAAACGGTAAAAAAATAATCGAACCTAAATACGATCAAATCTTTTTTGATAGCCCAAGAGGGATTGTTACCGTAAATAATGGGAAATCGCTATTGTATTTTGATTCAACAGGCAAGCAGTTGCAGATCAATGGACTAGAGTGGTTTACAAGAGCCGCTGAATTGGCTCAATTCAGTAAGGATGGATTGGCTGTATTTTCAAAAGCTGGCAAGTTTGGTTTGATCAACAAGGATGGCAAGGTATTGGTTAAAAACATTTATCAGGATGCCCTAGTTGCCAACAATGGTTTATGGCCTGTAAAACAGAATGAATTATGGGGTATCATTACATTGAATTCAAAAATAATACTACCTCTAGAGTATAAGCGAATCATCCCGTTTCTTGACGATTGTTACCTAGTAGAAGGGCTGAATGGCATTGGTCTGATAGATAGCAAAGGCAATTGGATATTGAAGCCAGAATACAAAACCATCAAATTGCTTTGTGATTCTTATTTGTTAATTGAAAACAATATGGGCTTAGGTATCTGTTTGCTCAATGGTGACTTTTTATTAAATTGTGGTTATGAACGTATTATGCTCTTTAATAGTTCCACCTTACAACTTGCCAACAAAGAGGGTCTATCTTATTATTTGCTCGATAAACGCCAATTAGTACAATACCAGCCGTGAAGCCAATGAAAGTCCAATCTGAACATTACATGAATGCACTTTTAATAGTGCTTGGGGTGTTCGTGACTTCATTTGTTTATTTGGAACTAACTACGGTGAAAAAAGAGGAGATGCTATCAAGCGAAGGGCTCTATGAGGTTGCACTTGAGCAATTGGATCCTGAAGAAAAAGAGCAATTGCGTCAAGAAATGAAGCTTCAACAGTCTTCAGAATTACGCAATGTTGCTCGGGATGCCAATGATACGCGCAATAGGTCTTATGAGGACTGGTCTGCACAAACAACCAATGGTTCGAACGCCAATGCGGAGCAGGCGGCCAAAGATTTTGAAGCGGAGGTTTTTGCTCAAACTGGTGGAGCGCAAACAAGAGCGCAAATTATCGAGCAGAGCAACAAGCGCATTGCACAAATCAAACAACAAAGCCAACAACAGCATTCTAATTCAACTAACACCAATGCCAAACCTAATCAATATGCGGGTGCCGTCATGGTTGATTTCAGTGTAAATGACCGCACTGCCTTTGAGGGCAATACCTGGTATGTGCGCAATCCGGGGTATACCTGTGGCTTCAATGCCAGCGGCTTGGTATATATCAATATTGAAGTCAGTGCTGCTGGACGTGTGACGGAAGTTACTTACGTAGCCTCAAAAAGTAGGAATGCGAGCCCTTGCATGATCGAACAAGCAAAGAAATATGCCCAGAAATCTAGGTTCAGTTCCGGTGATGGCCCGACGAATGGTTGGATTTCCTACCAATTTGAAGGGCAATAAGTTTCTTTAGTGGTCATAAAAAAAATTGATTATTTATTAATCAATTTTATGATGAGATATTCATTAATTGTATATCTTTGAATAAAATCACTTGGATGTTTATTGCTCAAAATCTGAAATTTATCCGCAAAAAGAAAGGTCTTTCTCAAGAAGAAATGGCAACTTTACTTGGGCTCAATCGCTCGACATATAGCGGATACGAAAATGAAGTTGCTCAACCGAATTTGGAGTTATTGCTGCAAGTAGCTCAAGGGGAAAAAATCCCACTTGAATCCTTGATTTCAAAAGAATTATCCAAATTGAGCGCTCACGATTTAGATCAGATGCAAGGCGCCTGGAAATCGGAGGCCAGTGGGAAGCATCTACGCGTACTTACTACGGTGGTGAATTCCGAAAACGAAGAAGAAATAGAACTCATACCTGAAAAAGTAAGCGCTGGATATACCAGTGGCTACGCAGATCCAGATTACCTGCAAGAATTACCTACATTGCGCTTGCCGTTTTTATCGAAGGAGCGTAAATACCGTGCATTTCCCATCAGTGGAGACTCCATGCCACCAGTGGTGCATGGTTCTTATGTGGTAGGTGAGTTTGTTCAAGATTGGTTGCAACTTCCTTCAAATACCCCCTGTGTGGTTGTTACTAAAGAAGATGGCATTGTTTTTAAATATGTACAGAATTTACTACAGCAAAAGCAAACTTTTCGATTAAGTTCAACCAACCCACTTTATGCGCCCTACGAAGTGCCGGTTGCAGACATTCTTGAGGTTTGGCGTTTTGTTTCATACATTTCAAAAGAGCTGCCAGATATTCTTTTGGATCACACTTCTCTTAGTTCTCAACTTCGATCAATGCAAGCAGATTTACAAAGTGTTTTAGGTTTACCGAAATAAGGTCAAAGGCTTTTTTTTGTAAATTTGCACCTCATTTAAATCACATATGAGTATAAATATTTCTTTTCCGGATGGCAACATTCGTACGTATGACGCCGGAACTACAGCCATGCAAGTAGCCCAATCTATTTCTGAAGGATTGGCACGAAACGTATTGGCAGCCAAAATTAACGGCCAAGTCTGCGATGCGAGCACACCGCTAATTCAAGATAGCTCGCTGCAATTGCTTACTTGGAATGATTCAGAAGGAAAGTCAACAATGTGGCACTCTTCTGCACATTTAATGGCCGAGGCCTTGGAATATTTCTATCCTGGGATCAAGTTGGCAATTGGCCCGCCGGTAGCCAATGGGTTTTACTATGATGTTGATTTGATGGAACACACCATTTCGGAAAAAGATTTGGAGAAAATTGAAATCAAGATGAAGGAATTGGCAAAGCTTAAAAATCCTTTCATCCGAAAAGAGATTTCTAAAGCGGAAGCTGTTGCCTATTTTGAAGACAAGCAAGATCCTTATAAACTGGAGTTACTCTCAGAATTAGCAGATGGGACTATCACCTTTTACACCCAAGGCAATTTTACTGACCTTTGCCGTGGTCCGCACATTCCAGATACCGGATTTGTCAAGGCAGTAAAATTAACTGCCATTGCCGGTGCCTATTGGCGTGGAGATGAAAAAAACAAGCAACTAACCCGTATCTATGGCATCACCTTCCCCAAGCAAGCTGAACTCACAGACTATCTCGAAAAAGTAGAAGAAGCCAAGAGACGTGACCACAGAAAGCTAGGTAAAGAACTAGAATTATTCACATTCAGCCAAAAAGTAGGGCAGGGCTTACCTATGTGGTTGCCTAAAGGTGCTGCACTGCGCGAAAGACTAGAGAATTTTCTCAAAAAAGCCCAAAGAAAGGCTGGATATCAACAAGTCATTACACCTCATATAGGCAATAAGGAACTTTATGTTACCTCAGGACATTATGAAAAATACGGTGCGGATTCTTTTCAGCCTATCCGTACGCCAGACCCCAACGAAGAGTTTTACCTCAAACCGATGAATTGCCCGCATCATTGCGAAATTTTCAAAAGTAAGCCGAGGTCATACAAGGATTTGCCTGCGCGTTTTGCTGAGTTCGGTACGGTATATCGATACGAGCAATCTGGAGAATTGCACGGCCTAACACGCGTACGTGGCTTTACACAGGATGACGCCCATATTTTCTGCACCCAAGATCAGGTCAAAGAAGAATTTAAGAATGTCATCGATATTGTTTTGTACGTTCTCAAGACCTTAAAATTTGAAAATTACAAAGCCCAAATTTCGCTACGCGATAAAGAAAATCGAAGCAAATACATAGGTTCAGAAGCTAATTGGCAGCTTGCCGAACAGGCCATCATTGAAGCTGCTGCTGAGAAGCAATTGCCAACAGTAGTCGAATATGGCGAGGCGGCATTTTATGGTCCTAAGCTTGATTTTATGGTGCAAGATGCACTTGGTCGTGAATGGCAATTAGGAACCATTCAAGTAGATTACAACCTTCCTGAGCGCTTTGAATTGGAATATATCGGTGCAGACAATCAAAAACATCGCCCGGTAATGATTCACCGCGCACCATTTGGATCCATGGAACGATTTGTTGCAGTTTTACTTGAACATTGTGCTGGAGATTTCCCACTATGGTTATCAACAGAGCAATTTATCATCTTGCCCATCTCCGATAAATATAACGCTTACGCAGAAAAAGTTTTAGATTTCCTAAATAATTCCGATATTCGCGGTCTTATTGATGACCGTAACGAGAAAATTGGAAAGAAAATTCGCGATGCGGAACTCAAAAAAGTACCATTCATGCTCATCGTTGGTGAGAAAGAAGCCGAGTCTGAAACGATTGCAGTTCGTCAGCGAGGAGTCGGAGATCACGGTAGCATGAACCTGAACCAATTTGCGGACTTGATTCAGGAAGTAATTACCGCAGAATTGGCTTAAGTTGAACCAACCACTTAAATGAGAAGAAATTCAAAACCATTTGTAAAAAGAGAAGAAGCGGCTCAACACCGCATCAATGACAAAATCTTTGCTTCTGAAATACGTCTCGTTATAGAAGGTGAAGAACCTCAAGTAATGAGTGTGGCCAAAGGTATAGCCTTAGCCGAAGAGCAAGAACTTGATTTGGTTGAGATTTCTCCGAACGCTACGCCACCTGTTTGTAAAATCATGGACTACAAAAAGTTCATTTACAACCAGAAACGTAAGCAAAAAGAATTGAAAGCAAAGCAAAGCAAAGTGATATTGAAAGAGATTCGCTTTGGGCCCAACACCGATGACCACGATTTTGCCTTCAAATTGGCTCACGCCAAGAAATTTCTCGAAGAAGGAAGTAAGGTCAAGGCCTACGTTTTCTTCAAGGGAAGAACCATTGTTTTTAAAGACCGCGGTGAGATTCTACTGCTCAAATTTGCACAAGAACTCGCTGATTTAGGAACCGTAGAACAGTTACCTAAATTAGAAGGTAAGAAGATGATCTTAATGATCAATCCAAAAAAGAAATAAGAAGCTGATATAGAAGTTTAACACAAAAAAGCAAGTCAAATGCCTAAAATGAAAACAAAATCCAGTGCAAAGAAGCGATTCACCATCACTGGAAGTGGCAAAATCAAGCGCAAGCACGCGTTCAAGAGCCACATCTTGACCAAAAAGGCCACTAAGCGTAAGCGCAATCTTACACATGCCGGATTGGTTCACGATGCTGACCTCTCAAATGTCAAATTGCAATTGTGCATGAAATAGTCACCAATCGGTTAATAAATTGTAGAACCCGGTACTGAGTCACTAAGTCTTCGATGAGAAGCACTCCTTACCAAAAAATTTAAAAATTATGCCAAGATCAGTAAATCACGTTGCATCAAGAGCAAGAAGAAAAAACTTGATGAAACTAGCCAAAGGATACTTTGGTCGTCGTAAAAATGTCTGGACAGTTGCTAAAAATGCCATTGAAAAAGGGCTTGTTTATGCATACGCCGGACGCAAGCAAAAGAAAAGGAATTTCCGTTCCCTATGGATTACTCGTATCAATGCAGGTGCGCGTCAGCACGGCATGAGTTACTCTCAATTCATGGGTGCCGTTCACAAGAGTGGTATTGAACTCAATCGCAAAGTTCTTGCAGATTTAGCAATGAATCACCCAGATGCTTTTAAAGCAGTTGTAGATACGGTTAAAAAATAAGTTTGAATCCTATATCAGCTCAAAGCCATTAGTCACCGATTAATGGCTTTTTTATTGAAATGAGTAAAATTCGAATCGGATTAGTGGGCATTGGATACCTCGGTAGCATTCATTTGGAATTGTTACTGAAAAACGATGCCTTTGAACTTGTGGGTGTCTACGAACACAACCAAGACCGAATCAAAGAACTCAGGATGAAGTACCCTAAATTAGAATTGTTTGCCTCCTTTGAGGCACTTTTAAGTTGTGTGGAGGCTGTTGGAATTTCGGCAACTACATCAGCGCATTTTGAATTGCTTCGAGCTGCTATGGATGTAAATTGTGCAGTTTTTGTAGAAAAACCGCTTTGTCAGGAAATAGAACAAGCCAAGGAGCTTGAAAATTTGCATGCCGAAAAAGAAACCTTCTTACAAGTTGGTCATGTTGAAAGGTATAATCCTGTTTTTCAAGCCTTTGTTCATGAGCTCAAGAATTCAAAAATCACACATTTCGAATCAAAGCGTTGCGCTACTTTTCAACAACGAGGATCGGATGT
>JAURGK010000023.1 GCA_030833845.1 Crocinitomicaceae bacterium
CCAACACCAGTTTTGGGTGTCTATAGCAGCACGGTCCACCTCTTCCCATTTCGAACAGAGAAGTTAAGCCTGCTTGCGCTGATGGTACTGCGGTTTTGATCGTGGGAGAGTAAGTCGATGCCGATTTTTAAAGCCTCACAGAAATGTGAGGCTTTTTTTTTGACTTAATTTTTTTATTGGCCCTTACCAATAGCAAAAATTGTAGGGATTTTAGACAAATCATAGGCCTTTTCTCTCCAATCGATGACATTCATTGTTTTGATAGATTCACTTGGGAGCGTAAGATTTGAAGCAATGCACAGTTGAGTCATGTCTCCAAGTTCGTTGAGCAAGTCTTCAAGTACATTCATATTACGGAATGGTGTGTCCATGAATATATGAGTAGAGCCATTGCGTTTGGTATCCATTTCAAAATCGCGTAATTTTTTAATACGTTCTTTACGGTCTTTGGGCAAGTAGCCATGAAATGTAAACTGCTGGCCGTTAAATCCACTTCCGATCAGGGCTAGAAGAATTGATGATGGTCCAACTAAGGGTTTGATTTGGATAGACTGCGTATGTGCTAAATGGATTAGAGCTGCTCCAGGATCTGCAATACCTGGGCATCCCGCCTCTGAAATGATGCCAACGTCAATACCTTTAATTAAAAAAAGAAGTAAGTCCATCAGTTCAGACTCCTTCGTATTTTTATTGACTATTTTGAAAGTACAATCGTCAATAGGGAAAGTACGGTCCATTTTACGCAATAGCCTACGAGCACTTTTGATTTCTTCTACGGCAAATACACGAATTTTTGTTGCAATCGAGATGACCTCTTGAGGAATAATATCATGTGTGCTTTCGCCACCTAATGTATTGGGAATAAGGTAGATAAACCCTTTTTTATTGTTAATCATTTTTTAGGTATTGTATCAAGGCATCTGTTGCCTTGTCGAGTAAATCATAGACTGCTTCAAAATCATCTTGGGTGCCATAATATGGATCTGGTACACTTTGATTTTGATTGGGATAAAGAAAATCCAATAGGTATTTTACTTTTTGCTTCTCCTTATGGTTTTTTGCAAGGCGAAGCACATTTTGAAAGTTGGAGTTGTCCATGACAAGAATGAGATCGAAATTGTCAAAATCGTGGGGCGCAAATTGTCTGGCACGCAAAAAATCAATGGGTGTACCATGTGCGGCCGCTGTTCGTATCATTCTTGAATCGGGAGCTTTGCCAATGTGATAGTTTGCAGTACCCGCAGAATCTACCTTTATATTTAGGCCCTGTTCTTTTATTTTGCGCAATAACAAGCCATCAGCAAGCGGTGAGCGGCAAATATTGCCTAAGCAAACCATAAGGATGCGTGTCGCCAAACTAAATTATTGGATGGTCAGTTTTTTCTCGAGTTCTTCGAGGTAATGACGGAATTGTTTGTCTGTTTCAGATAAATTAACCACCGTACGACAAGCATGTAATACTGTTGCATGGTCTTTTCCACCACAATGTGCACCAATACTTGCCAATGATGATTTTGTCATCTTTTTAGAAAAGTACATAGATATTTGTCGCGCTTGTACTACCTCACGCTTACGCGTTTTCGATTTGAGCATTTCGATTGGCAAATCAAAATAGTCACAGACCACTTTTTGGATGTATTCAATAGAAACTTCTCGGGCAGTGCTGCGAACAAATTTATCAACCATTTGCTTGGCTAAATCCAAGGTGATGGCCTTTTTATTTAAAGACGCTTGCGCTAGTAAAGTATTGAGAGCTCCTTCAATTTCGCGTACGTTGGTATTGATAGAATAAGCAAGGTATTCTACAACCTCACGTGGTAGTTCAATTCCGCTGCCATACATTTTCTTTTCAAGGATGGCAATGCGGGTTTCTAGGTCTGGAGTACCTAAATCGGCTGAGAGCCCCCATTTGAAACGAGAAAGCAGGCGCTGTTCCATTCCTTGCATTTCAACTGGTGCCTTGTCAGAGGTAAGAACGATTTGCTTTCCATTCTGATGAAGGTGATTGAAAATGCTAAAGAACACATCTTGAGTACGCTCCTTGCCAGCAAAAAATTGTACATCGTCAATGATAAGCACATCTATCATTTGATAGAAGTGTACAAAATCATTGGTGGTTTGATTCTTTATAGCATCGATAAACTGATGAGCAAACTTTTCTGACTGTACATAGAGCACTGTCTTATTGGGGAAACGCTCTTTGATGGAAATACCAATGGCATGTGCTAGGTGTGTTTTGCCTAAACCAACTCCACCGTAAAGTAATAGCGGATTAAAAGCCGTCCCACCTGGTTTGTTTGCGACTGCGAAACCAGAAGCACGGGCCAAACGATTGCATTCACCTTCAATGAAATTTTCAAAGGTGAAGTTCGGAATAAGGTTAGATTCAATATTCACCTTTTTTAGACCCGGAATAACGAATGGATTTCTGATCTGTTTTTCGTCCACATTAATGGGCATATTAACAGGCGCATTCTTAAGGCTACTAGAATTGTTTGTAGGTAATTTCACGGTATAGGGGCTGCGTGACTGGGTATTGTTTTCCATGACAATACTGTACTCCAAAGTCCCTTCTAGCCCGAGTTCTTTTTTAATTACCTTGCGCAATAAGGTGATGTAGTGTTGTTCAAGCCACTCATAAAAAAAATGTGACGGCACTTGAATTGTAAGGATATGCCCTTCAAGTTTGACAGGGACAATAGGCTCAAACCAAGTTTTAAAAGCCTGTAATGAAATGTTATCTTTTATAACTTTTAAGCAGGACTCCCATGCACTTTCGTGACTTGTGTTCATAGTTTTGTAGGTTGTTCTCGTTGTTTGTAGTTTTTCGTGAATTCACGAAATCGTGTTGAAATAATGAGAGAACAAATATTTACATAAAAAAGTTAAAAAAAAAGTGATTTAGGTATTGCTTTTTAAAAAAAAAATACTTGTATGTATTAATTGCTAAATATTTGCTTAAATCTGCAAGACCTTGGTAAATTTACGATATATAAGGTTTTAAAGCAAATATTAAGCCATCAATTCAAATGATATGTCGGAGGTACCAGAATATTCAAAAATTGAGTTTTCAACAAAAATTAGAATTCGATATGCGGAAACGGATCAGATGGGGTTTTGTTATTATGGCAATTATGCAAGTTTTTTTGAAGTTGCACGCGTTGAGGCCCTAAGAGAAAGAGGTATAGTTTATCAAGAATTAGAACAACAAGGGATCCTACTTCCGGTTAAAAAATATGATATCACCTATCATCTGCCTGCTAAATACGATGAACTGATCGAAATTCGCACTAAAATAGTGGTGCTTGATGGGGCTCGAATTGAATTCGTGTACCGAACCTTCAACGCAGCAAATCAATTACTCAATGAGGCATTTACACAATTGGTTTTTGTCAGTGCGGATTCCCTAAAACCGATCCCGATTCCTACATTTATAAAAGAACGATTAAATTAGAAGAATGGGCGCATTTGAATTTCAAAAATTTGATCCGGCGGATAAAAAATTAAATTATCAAAGCAGGAATGGCGAAACGCGTGTGGGCGATATATTAAGTGTTCAAAACTTAGCATCAGCGCGTTTTATTTTGATAGGTATCAGTGAAAATGTTGGTCCGCAGGCCAATTTAGGTAAACCAGGTAGTGAGCATGCTTTTCATGCATTTACCAAAGTATTTTTTAATACCCAAGTGCACCATCACCTTGCGATACACCAAATTGCCTATTTGGGTGTCATAAAGCAAGTCAAAGATCCTTCTAACAGGCCTGAGGCTTGTGAATTTGTTCAAGAACTTGATGCCTTCGTCTTTGATGTGCTCAAGGCGTATTTATTGCCGACTCAAATTCCGATTATTATTGGAGGGGGCCATAACAATGCCTTGCCATTGATCCGATGGGCAGCGCAAAAAGAGCAAATCAGTGTACTGAATATCGACGCTCATGCCGATTTAAGAACTACCGATAAAAGACATAGCGGCAATTCTTTTTCTTTTGCGCTTCAAGAAGGGCTAGTGAAGCAGTACGGTGTTTTTGGGCTCCATGAAGCTTTTAACAATGAATTCATCCGTGATTTTTTGAATCGGGAAAATATTTCTTTTAGGTTTTTTGAGGATTATTTAAAAGGTTCCAACGAATTTCACAAGGACGTCTTGGCCTTCGTTGAGCATCAAAATGCTCCGATAGGCCTAGAAATTGATATGGATGCCATAGCTTACATGCCAAGCTCAGCAATGAGCCCTTCGGGTTGGGCATTAGACGATATACGTAGTTTTATACTAAAATTAGATCCATCTAAGGGTCAAATTGCCTATTTAAATTTAACTGAGGCGGCACCTATCAATGAACGCGAGGAGCTAATGGTTGGAAAGGCGCTAAGTTATTTGGTACGCGATTTTTGTCGTACGGTATAAGAAAAGAGGCCCCGAAGGGCCTCAATAAATCAACCTGTAGCAAAGTTAATTTGGACTCATCTATACGTTGAATTTCTCTTAGGGTTACATTCAATTAACATATTGCCCTTGAAAAAGTTATTTTTCGAACCTATCACAATACAACTAGGCTTCTATTTTTGTGCCAAATGGATTCCCAAGCAAATATCAAAGCGCTGGTTCGGCTGATAGAAGATCCCGATGAGTTGATTTATCAACAAGTTCGAGGTGAGTTAATGAAATATGGCCCAGATGTAGTGCCAGTTTTGGAACAATCTTGGGAACAAGATTTTTATGGTTTATTATTCCAAGATCGCATTGAAAATCTTATACATGATATTCAATTTGAATCTGTAAAAGCACAACTCAATACATGGTTGCAATCTTCCGAAAAGGATTTGTTGCAGGGGGCAATGATCATTGCAAAATATCAATATCCCAGCCTTGATTATGCAGTTATATTTGCTCAAATTCAATCCATCAGGCGAGATATTTGGCTGGAACTCAATGATCACCTTACGGCATTCGAGCAAGTAAAAATCTTTAACCGCATTTTTTTTGAAATGCATGGTTTTAAAGGCGACACTCAAAATTACCATACCCCCCAACATTCTTACATCAACCAAGTCCTAGAACGAAAGAAAGGCAATCCGCTCAGTTTATGTGTGCTCTACAGTATCATTGCACAGTCATTGGATTTACCTATTTATGGAGTGAATTTACCTAATCATTTCATCTTGGCATATATGGACGAAAAACAAAGTGCTTTATCGCTTAAAAAGGAGGATGATTATGGTGTGTTATTCTACATCAACGCCTTCGCAAAAGGAAGTATTTTTGATGCAGGTGAAATCAAAGCATTTGTAGAGGGAATTCATCTGACGCCTGATAGAAGTCATTTTGAACCCTGTTCAAATTCAGCAATTCTAAAGCGCATGCTCACCAACTTGATTTATGCTTTTCAACAATCAGGATCGGCTCAAAAAGTTTCAGAATTGCAAGCGCTCAAGGCGCTCATTCCTTGAGCCATTTGGACATTTCTTTGTATTTTTGAATAAATTGTTTTCATGTCAAAAAAATACAAAGTTGCCGATAGGTTTATGCGTTATGTGCAAATAGACACTACTTCAGACCCTACTTCAACTTCCTTTCCTTCTAGTGCCAAGCAACGAGATTTAGCTGTTGTATTATACAACGAACTTGTTCAATTTGGGCTTGTCGATGTAGAAATAGATGAGTGGTCATATGTATTTGCTACTATTCCTTCCAACGTAAGTCATCCAACGCCAACGATTTGTTTTTGTTCCCATATTGATACCGCACCAGATTGCAGTGGCACAAATGTTAAGCCAATCTTGCATGCGCAATATAACGGCAATCCTATTACTCTTCCCGATGACCCTACCCAAGTGTTAAGAACCGAAGACCATCCTTATTTACTACAAAAAATCGGTGATGACCTCATTACGGCAAGTGGATTAACTTTACTGGGAGCTGATGACAAGGCGGGTGTTGCCATTATCATGGAATTAGCGAGCTACCTCATGGCTCATCCAGAGATTCCACATGGCCCGATTCGAATTCTTTTCACTCCAGATGAAGAAGTGGGGCGTGGCGTTGAACAGCTCGATATGAAAAAATTAAATGCCCACTTCGGTTATACCCTAGATGGAGGTCCGCTGGGTGATATCGAAGATGAAACATTTTCTGCCGATGCAGCAACAATCAGTTTTTATGGGGTGAGTGCACACCCGGGTTATGCGAAAGGTAAAATGGTCAATGCCATAAAATTAGCCAGTGAATTTGTCTCTTCCTTGCCCAAAGAAAGCTGGTCTCCTGAAACGACAGCTCATCGAGAAGGATTCGTGCATCCAACAAGTATTCAAGGAGCATTAGAGAAAGCAAGTGTCGGGCTTATTCTTAGAGACCACAACACTGAATTATTAGCAACTTATCCTGAAAAATTACACGCAATAGCACGTCAAGTAGTAGAGGCATATCCAGGGGCACGCTATGAAATTGAAATTCAAGAGCAATACCGTAATATGAAAGAAATCCTCAAGGATGTACCCTTCGTTGCGCAATATGCAGCACAAGCAATGAAAGAAGTTGGCCTTACTCCAAAGCAGGCTATAATTCGTGGGGGCACCGATGGATCAAGACTTTCCTTTATGGGCTTGCCCTGTCCGAATATCTTTACAGGAGAAATGGCCATCCATTCAAAATTGGAATACGTAAGTGTCCAGGACATGGAGAAAGCTATTGATACGCTAAGGGCGCTTGTTCAAATTTGGCAAAAACATCCATGGACGCAAACCTTATAGTCAAGGATATTCAATCCAAGAAATTTGCTTCACTGTACTTTTTACATGGTGAGGAATCTTACTATATTGATCAAATTTCTGATGCCATACAAACGACTGCCCTCCAAGAACATGAGAAGGATTTCAATCAAACCATACTCTATGGTAAAGATGCTGATTTGTTGAGTCTTCAAAGTGAATTGAAGTCATATCCTATGATGGCAGAAAGAAGGTTAGTCATCCTAAAAGAGGCTCAAGACTTTAAACAGCTAGAAGCACTTGAAAGTTATGTTCAAGCCCCTACGCCTACCACCGTATTTGTTATTTGCTACAAAAACAAAACCTTTGACGCTCGAAAGAAAATACTCAAGGGATTTGCCAAAAACGGGATTATATTCAAGTCAGATAAAATTCGCGATTACCAATTGCCAGATTGGATTGCCAAGTATGTCAGATCGCAGGGCATGCAAATTAATGGAAAAGCAACCATGTTGCTCTCTGAGTTTTTAGGTGCGGATTTGAGCCGAATCACCAACGAAATTGAAAAGTTGCGGATCGTTATAGGAGCGAATACCAGCATCACCGAACAGCATATCGAACAGCATATTGGCATATCTAAAGACTTTAATATTTACGAGTTGGTAAATGCTGTAGGTCAAAAACAAGTCAATAAAGCTTTTAGAATCGTACAATATTTTCAATACAATCCAAAGGCAGGAGAATTGGTTGTCATCATCCCTGCGCTTTTTAAACTCTTTTCTCAGTTGATGCGCGTTCATTTTACTCCAAATAAATCAAGAGAAAGCATTGCAAGTAGTCTGGGGGTGCATCCCTTTGTTGCAGGTGAGTTGATCGCCACCCGTCAGCACTATGACCCCAAAAAAATTGCGGCAATTATTGCCTTGCTACATACCTATGACCTCAAAGCAAAGGGTATGGGTAATAGCCAGATGAGTAACGCAGAACTTTTAAAAGAAATGGTATTTCAAATCATGTATGCATGAGTACATTTTATGCACCAGAGCTTCAACTTGGCGCTTTGCACTACCAATTAAGCGAAGAAGAATCAAAGCATTGTATCAAAGTGCTGCGCCTACAACAAGGTGCTGAAATTGAATTGATCAATGGCAAAGGATTGCAAGCTATTGCAAGCCTGCAAGATGCACATCCGAAAAGATCTATGCTTCAGATTGAGCAATTTGTTGAGCATGCACCAACTGTTTCACTGCATGTTGCGATGGCTCCAACAAAGAATTTAGATCGTTTGGAATGGTTCGTAGAAAAGGCCACTGAGCTAGGAATTACGCACCTTTCCTTTCTACTCTGTGATCATAGCGAGCGCAGGCAATTGAATATAGAACGTCTTGAAAAAATTGCTATTGCAGCTATCAAACAGTCAAAGCGTTTTTACTTACCTCAAATTTCCCAAATGCAGCGCTTTGATGAGTATATTGCTAGGGCATCTAAAGGATATTTCGGACATTGCGCACCTGGCCCTAAAATGAGCATGAAATCTTTGCAAAAGGGCTTGCCTTTTTTAATCGGGCCCGAAGGAGATTTTTCAAGTAGAGAAATAGAATTGGCGCTAGCCTGTGGTTTTCAAGCTATCGACATGAGCCCATTCAGACTAAGAACTGAAACAGCAGCCTTATTGGCAACCACTGCGCTCATGGATTAGTTTTTTTTACTGTATTTAATAATTTGAAAACTAGCGTCGTGCTTTTCATCTATAGAGTGTGTTCCGATGATAGTTTGTTCGTATAGGCTAGTATCAAATGATGGAAAGAAGGTATCAGCTCCGTAGGATTTCTCAATGTGTGTGATAAACATTTCGTCTATCAAACCAGTTTGAAGCGCCAACTCATAAATCTGTGCTCCACCAATAATAAATGCCTTTTGCCCAGGCGCTAAGGTAGTATTTTCCATACAAGATTGTAAGGATGAAAATACTATACAATTGTCTGCTTGAAAATCTGCTTGTTTGCTTAATATGATATTGGTGCGCCCTGCCAAAGGGCGGTATTTAGGTGGTATGGAGTCATAGTTTTTACGTCCCATGATGACGACATGACCTTTCGTTGTTTCTTTAAAAAACTGCATGTCGGAAGGAAGGCTCCACATGAGGTCATTGTTTTTTCCAATGCCATTACTTGCGTCGATTGCCACTATAAGTGAAAGTTGATTTATCATATAGCAACAGGCGCTTTGATATGCGGATGTGGATCGTAATTAAGTAGCTCGAAGTCCTCGTAGGTGAAATCGAAAAGATTATCTATAGCTGGGTTCATTTTCATCGTTGGAAGAGGCCTGAAATCTCTGGCGAGTTGCAGCTTAGCTTGTTCAATATGGTTGCTGTAAAGGTGCGCATCTCCTAGCGTATGGATAAATTCTCCAGGTTGTAGGCCGCAAACTTGTGCGAGCATCATGGTCAAAAGTGCGTAAGAAGCAATGTTAAAAGGCACGCCCAAAAAGGTATCAGCACTTCGCTGATAAAGTTGGCAACTCAATTTGCCATTTGCCACATAGAATTGAAAAAATGCATGACATGGCGGCAAGGCCATTTGATCTACAAGCCCCACATTCCAGGCTGATACAATCATGCGTCGCGAGTCTGGATTGTTTTTTATTTGGTCGATTACTTGGGTGATTTGGTCTATTTGCCTACCGTCTGGTGCAGGCCAACTGCGCCATTGAGAACCATAAACAGGCCCCAATTCGCCGTTTTCATCGGCCCATTCATCCCAGATACTCACGCCGTTTTCCTTTAGATAAGCGATATTAGTTTCACCTTTGATAAACCACAAGAGTTCGTGAATGATAGAACGCAAGTGTAGTTTTTTGGTAGTAATACACGGGAATCCTTCAGACAGGTCAAAGCGCATTTGGTAACCAAAAACTGAGATTGTTCCTGTACCCGTGCGGTCTTCTTTATGTACACCGTGGGCTAATATGTGCGAAAGTAAATCGTGGTATTGTTTCATGAAAAAACTTGCTTGGCTACGAAAATAGTAATTATTTTAGCCCTATGAAGCGCAATAAAGCACTCTTTATCTTGGTTTTTATCATAAGTTTTACACAGACGAACGCCCAAGGCCTCAAACGTAAATACCGAGGAGTTTACCAAGGCGAAATTCCCACTTACGAGCTGCATTTTGGTGATCAACAAATAACAGTGGCCCCAAGCAATATTTCGATTTTTTTAGATAAAGACAGCGTTTATATTGAGGTTGGCACCTACAACTATGCTTCAACTTATAGCGTAATTAACTTGTCTGATAAGTTCGAAATCACAGTATCTAGACCGAACTCTGGCATTCCAGAATTATTGGTTTTAGAAAAAAAAACAAGAGAAATATACCGCCAAGGACTTTATCCCCAGCCTGACGCTTTGCTAAAAAGACAGGGCAAATTACCGCGCAGGTAGCCAAAAACTAAAAGTGGTTCCTTTATCGGGTGTGCTTTTGGCATCGATTTTTCCGTTATGCGCTTCAATGATTAGCTTCACATAATACAAGCCCAAGCCGAATCCTTTAACGTCGTGAACATTTCCTGTGGAGACACGGTGGAATTTGTCAAATATTAATTTGAGATCCTCCTTTTTGATACCAATACCATTGTCTGAGATATCGAATCGAAGTCCAATTTTGTCTGAGCTCAGTGTAATATTAATTTGTGGAGTGACTTTACAATATTTGACGGCGTTATCGATGAGATTAAACAGCACATTGGTTAGATGCACCGGATCTGCAAGAATTTGCATGCCAAGCTTTTCTTTATGAATGTTCAACTGACCTTTGCCGGATCCTTGGTTGAATTCAAAATTTTCCTTCACCTCATTGAATAATTCATCCAAATCCACTAGCTCTTTGTTTAAGCTGACCTTGTCCTTGTCAAGTTTGGCAATATTGAGTACCCGTTCTACTTGTTGTTCTAAGCGTTTATTCTCTTTGTATATGATACTCGCATATTTGCGCATCCGATCAGGTTCGGCATTATCATCAAGACGCAAAAGTAATTCGCTAGAAAGGCTTATGGTAGATATTGGGGTTTTGAGTTCATGGGTCATATTATTTATAAAGTCATTCTTTACCTCACTCAAACGCTTTTGCCTGATAATGATTCCCATACTAAAAGCAAAGAAAATGAATACAAATACAAATACAATGACAAGGTATATCCAAGGTGAGAAACTAGAGGCTGATTCTATTTGATCAAGTCTGAGATTGGGAAAATAAACCGTGAAGTAATGCCCGTCTTTAGTTAAGTTCAAACTTTTTGGGGTAATGTTTTTGAGTGGCTGAGGTTTCTTTGCGTAAATAGAATCGCTATCAAAAATATACAATCCGGAAAGAGAAATTGAATCCGAAAAACAATCATAGATGCCGTACAAGAAATCTTGTTGAATATCCTGAAGGTAGAACTCTTTTTTGAGTAAGGTCTCGAGATAGAAAGGTTGAATTTCATCAGTTACCTCAACTGTATAGTGCTGGTAATTCACCTGTTTAATAGCACCATAAACCAAACTAGGGTCTTCGTTTTGGTTAATTGATATCAATACATTGCGCAGTGCAGCCCTTGCTTGCTGGGCAAATTCCCTCAAATTCAGGCTGTCTTCGCGTTGTTGTATATCGATGTATTCTTGTTGAAGCTGGCGTGTATTGTGGATCCAAACAAACTGTACAATAAGGATGCTAAGGATTGAAAAAATCCCTAAAATAGCAACCGCATTGACCGTTTTATTTTGCATTATCTAAAAACCATTCACGCCGTTAACAGTAGTGTATTTGAGTACATTCTTTTTCTCGGGGTGGATCCTTGCAAAGGCTGATTGAACGGCTAGTGTGCCTTCATGGAACCCACATAAAATGAGTTTGAGTTTGTTTTCATAGGTGTTCACATCACCAATTGCATAGATGCCAGGTATGTTGGTCGAGTAATCTAAGGTATTGACTTTTATCGCACTTTTCTCAATTTCCAAGCCCCATTCTGAAATAGGTCCTAGACTTGGTTTTAGACCAAATAGCGGTATAAAGTGATCAGCAGTAATTTTGAGTTCGCCATCCTTTTGATGCGTAACTATCACCTCATTCAAGGTGTCTGTACCAGAAAGCCCGGTTACTTCTGCTTCAGTGACAAGATCAATTTCTCCACTTTCAGCCATATCAATGACGCGTTGTACGGAATCTAAATGTCCTCTAAAAGAACTGCTCCTGTGCACAAGCACAACTCGCTTTGCAATTTTCCTTTCAGCTAAATATATCGACCAATCCAAGGCTGAATCTCCTCCACCAGCGATTACACAGATTTTGTCCTGATACATTTCTGGGTTGCGGATGATGTATTCTACCCCTTTGTCTTCGAATTCAGCGATGTTTGCAATAGGTGGTTTTCTGGGTTCAAATACACCTAGGCCACCAGCAATCATTACAATTGGAGCTTTGTGCCCAGTTCCTTTTACTGTTGTTACAATAAAATTCCCTTCAGTGTCTTTATCAATGGTCATGGCTGCCTCCCCAAGGGTGAAACCAGGTTTGAAGGGAGCGGCTTGTTCCATGAGGTTATTGATCAACTCACCAGCCAAAATGGATGGAAAACCAGGTATGTCATAAATCGGTTTTTTTGGATAAATTTCTGAACATTGGCCACCAGGTTGCGGCAAAGAATCAATGAGATGACAGCGTAATTTTAGTAATCCGGCTTCAAAAACCGTAAATAAGCCTACTGGCCCAGCGCCAATAATGATGATATCTGTTTGGATCATTTGGTCAAAGAAATTAATATGCAGGGAAAATTGGTTTGTTTTGAAGAATTTCTTCGATGCGCTGCATCACTTCTGCACTAAGCAAATGTTGGGCATCGAGTGCTTTGATGTTTTCTTGAAGTTGTGTGAGTTTACTGGCTCCAAGTATTACCGTAGAAACATTTGGATTTTTGAGACACCATGCCAAACTAAGTACAGGCAGACTTAAATTCAGCTCTTGTGCAAGATTCGTTAGGGCCAAGACAGCATTCATTCTTTCTTGCGTTAGATTGCGTTCCTTTAACCATTCAAGTCCTTCCATACCTAGACGGGTATCTGAAGGAAATTGATCGTTGTATTTGCCACTCAGAATTCCAGAGGCCAAAGGAGACCAAATTGTTGTTCCAAGCCCAACAGTTTTATATAGCTGCGCATATTCAACTTCTATTTTTTCACGGACAAACATATTGTATTCTGGTTGTTCCACAATAGGGCCGATCAAATGATTTTGTTTTGCAAACATATGTGCTTCCATGATCTCTTGCGCAGACCACTCGGATGTGCCCCAGTATAAAATTTTACCTTGCATGATCAATTGATGCATGGTCCAAACGGTTTCCTCAATTGGAGTTTGTTTGTCGGGTCTATGACAGTAATATAGATCTAGATAATCCAATTGAAAACGTTTCAGAGCAGCTTCACAGGCTTCTACTAAATGTTTTCGACTCAAGCCTTTTTGAGTAGGTAATTCGCCGCCAATTCCAAAAAATGCCTTACTACTCACTATATAGGAATCACGTGACCATCCTTTTTTCTTTAAAATGGCGCCCATGACTTGCTCACTTTTCCCACGTGCATAAATTTCGGCATTGTCAAAAAAATTAATGCCTTGCTCATAGGCAAAGTCCATGAGGGCCTCGGCAGTTTCGTCGCCAATTTGCTTGCCAAAAGTTAGCCATGAACCCAGTGACAAACGGCTCACTTGCAACCCACTTTTACCTAGTTTGTTATATTGCATTTCCATAATTTGTTGATTCTATTATTCGTTGTTTGTGTTTCCATAAGCCATTAGTGAGGACCACCAAAAGTATCATAGCGGCACCCCAATAAAATGAATTTTGTAATAATTGATGCTCCTTGAGCAGAATAATTGCAAGTAAGATGGTATAAATGGGCTCTAAATTGATACTCAGTGCAACACTAAATGCCCCAAGTTTTTTGACGATATCAATGGTGGCTAAAAAAGCAAAGGAGGTGCACAGGACACCTAAAAAAAGTAGCCAATAAAGGTCTGATAAGGTCATGTTAAATAGTTCAGAATTTAACTTTCCTCGACTTACAAAAAATAAACTCAATGCAAAGAACCCGGTGCTCAATTCTGTGAGGCTCAGACCTGGTGTTGGTGTTTTTTGTGCAAGTTTGGCATTCGATACAGAGAATATGCCTGCACACAAAGCAGAGAGTAAACCTATCCCCAGAGCTTTGAGTTCTTCACCTTTAAAATCATTTGCTACAAAATAAATGCCTCCAATAACCAAAAGCCCCATACTAAATTCTGGCCAGGAAAACTTTTTCTTGAGAATTAGTGGTTCCAACCAGGTGACATGTAGGGTGGTGGTAGAGAGACAAAGAATTCCTAAAGAGGCTGTAGATAATTGTATTGAAGTATAAAAAGTGAGCCAATGTAGGGCTACGACCATACCAACCAAGATAGTTGCTAGGAGTGTTTTACCTTTAGGGAAAATCAACTTTTTTCTTACCAGCATGTAAATGAAAAGGGCAAAGGCTGCAATCCATAGGCGGTGCCATACAATGACCAGGGCGTCAAGATCAATGAGTTTACCTAAAATGCCGGTAAATCCCCACATGAAAATGATGAGGTGAAGTAAAAAATGATACCTGTATTGCTTTATCAAAGAACCTTGTTTTTTAATTTAACGTTTCTTTGACCACTCGGCAATCGATTGTTCATTGGCACGCACGTAGGCATCATCGCCATCTGCTTTGGCCGCTTGAATTGAAATTCGAGCAGTTTCAATGGCTCCTTTGTAATCTCCGTTTGCTGCCTGTAATTGAGCCTTTAGACGCGTCATCCAATACGCATTGGCACCACGAATTTCAACAGCCTTCGTAGACCATTCCAAAGCTTGCTTTAGGTCTAAATTCTCATTGAAATAGTAAGTTGCTGCAGCGTGGTAGTCATTGGCACTGGGCCCTTTCATTGTTTTATCAATACTGGCCAACACCTTTGATTTTGTGTTTAGGCTGAAAGGTAAATTTACCTTGGTGTGTTCCCAGATGATTTGTATCTGCGCACCGTTATTACCAAGATCATCTAGTCCGATAAATAAATTTTCCTGAAGATCTTGTGTTTTTATGGCTGCTGCCTGAATCTTGAGGGCTACTTTGGATTCGTCCCATTGTGCAGGCAAGCCCCAATTAGTGTAGTCTGTGTAAAAATAAATTTCCCATGTCGCTTGCCCAGGTTTTACAAAAAGAGCGTAGGTGCCAGCGCTTAAAGTGTCTTGGCCAAAAATGAGTGCCTCCGAACAAGTGAGTTTGGTATTTTCATTGGCTCCAAAACGCCATATTTGGTCAAATGGTATGAGTTCGCCAAAAATAGCCCTGCCCTTAACTCCTGGTCGAGAATATTCAATTTGAATGTCTGCCAAACCAACTTTTTGTTGCACTTTCGAGCTCGGACTAGCTTTTGGAGTGATGACTTGTGCAACAATCTGGTAGGACAATAAAATTGCGAGAAATAAAACAGTTTTTTTCATTTTTTTATTTGTTAAACAAGTGAGTATCGGAGATGTTCACATCGATGGTGAGTTCCCAGTTAGGTCTGATTTTAATAACTTCTGGATAATAGTATAAAGGTTCGGCACGTTTTTTTAAATTCAAATCAATGGCATCCCATTGCAAGTTTTGATTCAAATCCAGTACACATCGCAGGGTGTAGTTACCTGCGGCTAAGCGATCAAAATGCATGGAATTTAATTGAACAACTTGTGATTCAATGAGTTGGTCTCCTTGAAATAACTCAAGAATGCTTCCATCTAGGATGGTATCTAATTCAATGACTAGGCTACTTAAATTGTTTTGATTCGATAAGGAATCGGATGGTTTCTTACTTGAAGTGCTATCAGGGTTTGTGAATTGCTTGTCAATTTTAGGAGTTGACAACTCAAAAAGCAAGGTGTCATTTTGTAGAGAGGCTATTTGAGTGGGTTCAAAGAACTGATCTTGAGCAGTAGTTGGGCTGAAAGTTCCATTCTGATTGTCATCTACAAAAGCTTTTATCCAATACTCACCTTCTCTGATACCGCTTATTTGAATGAACCCTTTCTGATCAAAGCTCCCAAGGTAGCGGGGGGTTAATGTAGTATCGGAGGTGTAAAGTCCAAGTAGTATCTTTTTTGATTGTTTTTCGGGAATACAAAATTTGGCGCGTGCCCTAAGGGTCAATGAATCTAGCACAGCGCCTGTGGAGAAAGTCCAGGTCATTAAGGAATCATTGCCTTCGGTGATATCTTTAATTCCACCATTGCACGTGAGGGTATAAGTTGTGTTGTCTTTGAGCGGATCTTCAAATTTGATGCACAATTGCTTTGATTTGACTTCAAAAGAGAGCCTTGAATCTGCAGGCATCAGTAGGATACGTTGCTGTGCTTGATCTAGTTTAATGAACTCATCGAAGATCAATACTTGTTCTGTGGCGACTACATTACATGCTTTGTTTTCAATAGACTGACTCAAAACTTTAGGTGCGCAATTGTCTGCTGGCCCACCCGTAATGGTACCAACCTGCGCACAGGCACTAACCAATAAAGCTATAGCAAACCAGCGAACCATTGAACGAGTTTTTCTATTTCAAGTTGGTCTATGAGGTCAAAACCACCAAGTTCCATACTATCTAGGTCAAGTACACCCCAAACTTCATTATTTAAAATGATTGGCACTACCAATTCGCTTTTGGATAAGGAACTACACGCAATATGCCCTTCAAAAGCTTCAACATCCGGTACTAGTTGTGTTTTGGATGTTGCCCAAGCAGTACCGCAGACACCCTTATTATAACCAATTCTTGTACATGCAATTGGCCCTTGAAAGGGGCCCAACACCAATTCGTTGCCGCGCACAATATAAAATCCAATCCAAAACCAGTCAAAGGTTTCTTTGAGTGCGGCACAAAAATTAGCCATTAATGCCACCTGATCAGTTTCATTTGCCAATAATGCCTCTAATTGAGGCCTAAGCTGTAGGTAGCGGGCTTGTTTGTCCTTAGCAGTAAAAAAAAGTTGTTCGGCCATATTGCTTTTACAAATTTCACGTTTTTAAAGAGATTGACAATTTTTTACTTCGTAAATTTCCGATATGAACAAACAGATTCCATTCGATAAGATACTTTTTTTAGACATCGAGACTGTGCCTCAGGCCCAAAACTATGCTGAACTTGACGAGAAAACAAAGTCACTTTTTGAGGCAAAGAACCGATTTCAAATTGGCCCCGACAAAACCATAGAACAAGTTTTTGACGAACGAGGTGGCATTTTGTCAGAATTTGGCAAAATAGTTTGTATTTCTGTTGGCATGCTTCGGGAAAATTCCTACGAAAAGACCATCAGGCTCAAGTCTTTTTATCACGAGGATGAACAAACACTTCTTGGACAGTTTAAGAAACTCCTCGAAGATCATTACAATTCACCATATCATTTATTGTGCGGCCATAATAGCAAAGAATTTGATATTCCCTACATCTGTCGGCGAATGCTCATCAATGGAATTCAATTACCCTCTATTTTACAGATTTCTGGCAAAAAACCATGGGAAATCAATCACATAGACACCATGGAATTATGGAAATTTGGTGATTACAAAACCTTCACCTCCCTTTCTCTTCTTTGCCATGTGATGGGAATTCCCACGCCGAAGGATGATATTTCAGGAGCCGATGTGGCAAGGGTCTATTATGAAGAAAGCGATCTAGAGCGCATCATGGTTTATTGCGAGAAAGATGTCGTAGCCCTTATTCAGCTTTATTTAAAACTTCAGGGTGAAGCACTTGTTGAGGATGTCAACATCAGTTCGGCTAGTGTAAAATAAGAATAAAAAAGCCCGATCAAAAAAATCGGGCTTTGTGAGTGATACTGGATTCGAACCAGTGACCCCTACCCTGTCAAGGTAGTGCTCTAAACCAACTGAGCTAATCACCCGTGGAATGCAAAGATAAAAGATTTTTTGAGCACCAAAGGTCAATAGTATGTAGTTTTACAGTACAATGAGTAATGATAAAATCATTTTGGGAATTGACCCCGGGACAACCGTCATGGGATATGGGCTCATACATATTCAAAAACAAAAACTTGAATTGTTAAATTTTGGCGTCATTCAATTGCATAAAATAGGAACGCATCCCGATAAACTCAAACGCATTCTTGAAAGGTTGAACGGTTTAATTGCTGAATATAAGCCTGATGAAATGGCTCTAGAGGCACCTTTTTTTGGCAAGAATGTGCAATCGATGCTCAAACTGGGAAGAGCTCAGGGGGTAGCAATTGCAGCTGCCTTGAATCACAATATGCCTTTTGAAGAGTATTCACCGAGGCGTGTCAAACAGTCTATAACCGGGAGCGGTAGTGCTTCAAAGGAGCAGGTAGCGGCCATGCTTCAAAAATTGCTCAATTTCCCTGAAATGCCAAAATATCTTGACGCCACCGATGGTTTAGCAGTTGCGGTTTGTCATCATTTTTCAAAAGGGGTAGGAGAGCATAATAAAACCAAAGGTGATTCCTGGACTGCTTTTCTTTCTGATAATCCAAATAGACTCAAAAAATGAGCACGCAAAAAATTCTGGTCTACACCGATGGGTCTTCGAGAGGCAATCCTGGCCCTGGCGGTTTTGGTGTGATTTTAGCGTTTGGCAGCAAGCGTATGGAATTGAGCCAGGGCTTCAAACATACTACCAACAATCGAATGGAGCTACTGGCCGTCATCGCAGCATTAGAACACATAAAAAATAGATCCTATACAGTAGTAATTCATTCGGATTCTAAGTATGTCATTGATTCAATTACTAAGGGTTGGGTTTTTGGTTGGGCTAAAAAAAACTTTAAGGACAAAAAAAATCCAGATTTGTGGAAGCGTTTTTTAGACTTGTATCCACACTTCAAATTGGAATTTATATGGGTGAAAGGTCATGCTGGCCACGCCGAGAATGAACGCTGTGATCAACTTGCAGTGGAAGCTGCAACCTTGGCGCCAAAACACATCGACCATTGGTTTGAGGCCAATCCGAATTAAATTAATACCGAACTGTACCAGCGCTCAATTGCTTCTACACTTGTGCCTTTTCTGGCGGCGATATCTTGAAGTTGTTCTGCGCTTATCTTTCCAAGACCAAAATATTTAGCATCGGGGTGCGCAAAATACCAACCACTTACAGATGCGGCAGGCCACATGGCCAAAGATTCTGTTAAACTGACACCAATTTGAGAGGTGACATCTAGAATTTTGAAAATTCCGATTTTTTCTTGGTGATCGGGGCAGGCCGGATAACCAGGTGCTGGGCGAATGCCGCGGTACTTTTCTGCAATTAGGGCTTGGTTTTCTAAACTTTCATTCGGGGCATATCCCCAGCTATGGATCCGTACTTCACGGTGAAGGTATTCAGCAAAGGCTTCGGCCAAACGATCAGCTATTGCCTTGATCATAATAGCATTGTAATCATCCTGTTGAGATTCGAATTCTTTTAAATAATGCTCAATTCCCAGGCCTGTTGTTACGACAAATGCTCCTATATAATCTTGAATTTGTTGCTCTTTGGGAGCAATAAAATCTGCCAATGCTATATTGGGTTGCCCTGCAACTTTTTTAGTTTGTTGCCGAAGCGTCACTTGTTTGTGAATGATTTCACCGGTGTGTTTATCGTATAATTCTATGTCATCCCCGGAGGCATTTGCAGGAAAAATACCGCTTAAGCCTTTGCACAATAGTATTTTATCTTTTACTAATTGCTGTAGCATATGCAGTGCATCTTCATAAACTTTGCTGGCGGCTTGGCCAACAATTGGGTCTTGGAGAAGATCGGGGAATTTCCCATGGAGGTCCCAAGTTTGAAAAAATGGTGTCCAGTCAATGAATGGTATAAGTTCATCGATGCGCGGTGTGTGCAGTTGAACCCCCAGTTGCTTTGGTTGAGCAATGGTTTGCTTATCGAATATCAATTGGCATCGGTTGGCCCTTGCTTGCTCTAAGGTAAGCAGTTCTTTGGCCGCTTGGTGCTTAGCGTGATGGGATCTTATTTTCGAATACTCAGCTCGCAGGGAGCTTAAAAACTCTTCTTTTTTGGGGCCAAGCAAACTTTCTACAACTGTTACAGACCGAGATGCATCTAAGACATGTACCACAGCACCCGATGGGTAATGTTGCTCTATTTTTACTGCCGTATGGACCTTTGAAGTTGTAGCTCCTCCGATGAGTAAAGGTATTTGTAAGCCGGCACGTTCCATTTCTTTGGCAAGGTGCACCATTTCATCAAGTGATGGGGTAATGAGTCCGCTCAATCCAATTGCATCCACGTTTAGTTCAATGGCAGTTTGAATGATAGTTTGGGGCTGAACCATGACTCCTAAATCAATAATTTCATAGTTGTTGCAGGCCATGACCACCCCAACGATATTCTTACCAATATCGTGGACATCACCTTTGACGGTTGCCAGTAGAATTTTACCGGAGGCTTGTTGCTGTCCATCTTTGTCTGCCTCAATGAAAGGTAAAAGGTAAGCAACTGCTTTTTTCATGACTCGAGCCGACTTCACAACCTGAGGCAAGAACATTTGCCCACTGCCAAATAAATCACCTACTTGATTCATTCCATCCATTAATGGCCCTTCGATAACTTCAATTGGACGCTCTACAGATTTTCTTGCTTCTTCAACATCCGTTTCGATGTAATCCACAATTCCTTTGATGAGCGCGTGTGCGAGCCGTTTTTCAACACTTTGTTGGCGCCATTCAAGTGCTGCAGTTTGTTGTTTTGCCTCGCCTTTTACTGTCTGAGCAAATTCTAAAAGACGCTCAGTAGCATCCGCTCTGCGATTGAGCAAGACATCTTCCACATGCAACAATAACTCGGGTTCAATTTCCGAGTACACCTCTAACATGCTTGGGTTCACAATACCCATGTCCATTCCCTTAGCCGTGGCATGATACAGAAACGCAGCATGCATGGCCTCTCGCACCTTGTTATTGCCTCTAAATGAAAATGATACATTTGAAACTCCTCCACTGACATGGGCGCCCGGCAAGTTTTCTCTGATCCATTGGGTGGCTGCAAAAAAGTCTAAAGCGTTATTGGCATGTTCTTCCATGCCCGTACCTACTGGAAAAATATTGGGATCAAAAATGATGTCATCTTTAGGAAAGCCAACCTGATCTACCAAAATCCTATACGAACGCTCACAAATTTCAATACGACGCTCATAGGAGTCGGCCTGTCCGTTTTCGTCAAAAGCCATCACGATTACAGCAGCTCCAAAACGTCTGATTTCTCGGGCTTGATCTATAAAAACCTGTTCACCTTCTTTGAGAGAAATTGAATTCACAACGCCTTTGCCCTGTACACATCTTAGGCCAGCCTGTATGATTTCCCATTTCGATGAATCAATCATGATAGGTATTCGGGCTATATCAGGTTCTGCAGCCAATAAATTCAAAAAACGAATCATCGCGGCCTTGCCGTCAATCATCCCTTCGTCCATATTGACATCTAAAATTTGTGCTCCGCCTTCTACTTGTTCTCGCGCAACAGCTAAGGCAGATTCAAAATCACCTTCTTTGATCATGCGCAAAAAGGCACGCGAACCCGTCACATTGGTGCGTTCACCGATATTGACAAAATTACTTTGTTCGTTAAGAACCAATGCTTCGAGCCCTGCTAACTTCAACATATCACGGATTCCATTTTCTAGGTGAATATTTAGCAGCTACATCAGCTATAGCAGCGATGTGTTCTGGGGTGGTTCCGCAACAGCCTCCAATCACATTGACTAGGCCTTCTTGCAAAAATTGTTCTATTTGCGCGGCCATCTGCTCAGGACTTTCGTCATAGAGGCCAAATTCATTGGGCAAACCTGCATTGGGATGTGCACTTACTGCAAAGGGTGCTTTTTGATTGAGTACTTGTAAATAGGGCCTCATCAAAGAGGCACCAAGTGCACAGTTCAATCCTATGCTTAAGAGGGGCATGTGCGAAAGAGAAATCAAGAAAGCCTCTGTGGTTTGTCCAGTTAGGGTACGGCCTGATTGGTCGGTTATTGTCCCTGAAACCATGATAGGTAGTTTTTGTTTTCGTTGATCAAAAACAACTTCACAAGCATACAATGCTGCCTTGGCATTGAGGGTGTCAAAAACAGTTTCAATTAACAGTATGTCAACACCTCCATCAATTAACGCGCCAATTTGCTGGCTATAAGCCATGACTAAACTATCAAAATCTATAGCCCTAAATCCTGGGTCATTCACGTCTGGCGAAATAGAAGCAGTTCGGTTGGTTGGCCCAATGGAACCGGCTACAAAACGAGGTTTGTCAGTAAACTCATTGGCAACCTCTTTGGCAATTTTTGCACCTTGATAATTAATTTGATAGACTGCATCTTGCAAGTCGTAGTCTGCTTGTGCGATTGTGGTGCCAGAAAAGGTGTTGGTTTCGATGATGTCAGCACCGGCCATCAGGTAGGCACGATGGATATCTTTTATGATTTGGGGCCTCGTAATAGAAAGTAAATCATTATTCCCTTTTAATGGTTTTGTATGGTTGTCAAAAAAACCGTCTCGGAAATCAGATTCATCGAGCTGATGTCGTTGAATCATAGTGCCCATTGCCCCATCTAAGACGAGAATGCGTTGCTGTATGGCTTTTATTAAGGTGCTGTTGGTCATAAAATACTTTGTGAAAGGTAGAAACAGCACGTTTCAACTTATCTTTTCCCAAATGAGGGATCGGATTTGGCACCTTTACAGTTTTGTGAGGTTGCCAAGGTTTCTTAGGGCCTGTCCCTCCACCTTTCTTAATAAGTTTATAAGAATGAACTTGTGCAAAGTTACGGAGCTTTTGGCAATTACAAAGGTAATCGGTATCGATTTCCACCTAAATTTTCAAGTACCCCGGAGAGTTCTAATTCGAATAAATTGACACTCACTTCCGCAACGGGTAATTTTATTGCAATTACGAGTTCATCAATAGTCCAAGTGCTTCGACATTGAAATGATTTTATAATGTGTTGCTGTGTTGTATTTTTATATGGATAGTTTTCAGCTTTCGCTATTTGGCTTTTATTTGTCCAATCCATTTGATCGATGAATTCTTGGGTATTAGTGATCAAATGCGCTTGCTGATTTTGAATCAATTGATGACAACCCGCAGATTCTGAATTGAAAACTTGGCCAGGAAAGGCAAAAACTTCGCGATTGTAATCATTGGCTAGTTGCGCAGTAATCAAGGAGCCGCCATTTTTTTTACTTTCAATGACTACAACCGCATCTGAAAGTCCGGCAATGATTCTATTGCGCATCGGAAAATTCATTTTATCGGGTTTAGTTCCAACGAGAAATTCAGAAATAAGCCCGCCATTTGCTAATAGTTGTTGTGCCAAAGTTCGATTTTGGGCAGGATAGATTTTATCTATACCGTGACCCAAAACCCCCATGGTCATTCGATTTTGATCAAGACAGATTTGATGGGCTGTTGCGTCAATCCCCCTCGCGAGCCCACTAACAATGACAATATTTTCGGGTAAGTTGGAAATAAATTCTGCAACTATATTTTTACCGTAGTCTGTTTGCTGTCGACTGCCCACAATAGCAATTAGTCTTGATGAATTCCAAAACGGTGAATTCCCCCGATAAAACAAGCCAATCGGTGCATCAGGGCAATGTCGCAATTTTATTGGATAGGTAGGATCGGTAATAAAATGATAGCTGAGGTCGGCATTGTCAAAATATGGTAATTGGGTTTGGGCTCTTAATAAGGCTGAATTACGATCAGTTCTTTCCAATTGGGCTAGGGGGATGCTTGTCAGTTGGTGTAGTTCTTTGATCTTCATTGTGAAGAAATCTGCAGGGTTATCAAGAATTTTTAAAATTCTGCGCGCTCTAATTGGGCCTATACCATTGAGTTGGGTAAAGGCAATCTTGTATAATAAGTCGTTTTGATTCATCATTTGGTCAAAGTCTTTGGTTAAAATTAACGCTAGTGAATTGGCTGTCATTCCGTATTTTTAGGGATAGATGGTCCTTGGTTAAGAAAAAATACCGAAGGAAAAGTCAGTTAAATCATTTAAATTCGCTCATATCAAATTATTACGATGCGCTTTTTAGTATTATTTCTGGTTTGCTATTGCCACAATGTCACAGCGCAGCTGATTGAATTAGAGGTGCTCGATCGCCAAACAAATGCACGGATAGAAGACGTCGTTTGCAGTTTCAAAAATGGCAAACCGATCAAATCACAAAACGGTTCTTTGAAATTTGAGCCGCCTTATTACCCCATTGATCTAATTATCAAGGCTCCGTTTTATGTTTCAGATACCTTGCATTTAAATGAATTGCCCCCTGCAATTATTCAAGTGTATCTCCAAGCTCAAATCCAAGAGCAAAAAACAGTTGTGGTTAGCGCCGGAAAAAGAAGTCAAGCCATAGAAGAGGTACCTGTTTCTATGGAAATTCTTCGCCCTCAACTTATCGATCATAAGGGCATCACAGATCTTGAGCAAGCCGTAGACCAGACGCCAGGAGTTTATACCATGGACGGTCAAGTTTCAATAAGAGGAGGCTCTGGCTTTGCCTACGGCACAGGAAGTCGTGTTTTGTTATTGTGGAATGGCATGCCACTTTTATCGGGATATGCTGGTGATACCCAATGGAATGCCATTCCTATGGAACAAGCCAGTCAGGTGGAAGTGATGAAGGGAGCAGCATCGGTGCTTTATGGAAGTGGGGCCCTCAACGGCGTAATTGCGTTAACAGAAACCACACCTTCTTGGACACCAGTCACCAAAGTAAAAATGCAATATGGCTTATATGGCAACCCTCGAAGAAGCTCATTGAAGTGGTGGAGTACACCACCTATGAATCAGCAACTAGAGGTATTTCATAGTAAAATGAAAACTCGCCTTGGTTACACCATTTCTACAACTGGCTACCATAATGATGGATACCGCATTGGTGAATCTGAATTCAGAGCAAGGGTTTCGGGAACAATTTATGCTCGGCCCATTCTAGACAAACGCTTGAAGGCTGGATTGGGTTATAATTTTCAAGTTCAAAAAACAGGCAGTTTTTTGATTTGGCAAAGTGATTCATTAGGATACACGCCGAGTGGTTACGGAGATACCACTTCGGGTGCATCAACACTAAGTTATAATTTTGGCCAGCGACTTTTCATTGATCCGTACGCCAAATATATCGACACCAAAGACAACCTGCATCAACTCAAAACAAGAGTTTATTGGGTTTCAAATGAAAATCTGAGCAATGCCAATCAAAGCAATGCTGCAACGATTTATTTCGCAGACTATACCTTTCAACATAAATTTAGTGCTGGGAGTACTTTGAGCGCCGGAGCAACGGCTATTGAAAATATTGTAAGGTCTCAGCTTTTTGGCGACCACCAATCTGAAAATTATGCAGCCTACAGTCAATTAGAGCTGCATAAAAATAAGTTGGATATAAGTGCCGGGATGCGCCTGGAATATTTCAAAATGGATGGCAGCACACCAGATTCTCAGTATCTTTTACCTGGTAAAGATTCTACAAGTATGCCTGTTTATCCTGTTTTGCGAACAGGTTTGCACTACGAGTTAAATCCCTACACGCATTTAAGAGCCAGCTTAGGTCAAGGGGTTAGGTATCCGAGCGTGGCCGAGCGCTACACCCAAACCTCTGTTGGTGCACTCAATATATTCCCTAATCCTCAATTGCAACCAGAGAAAGGATGGGCCGCTGAAATAGGAATTAAACAAGGAATTAAAATTGGGGCTTGGAAAGCCATGTTTGACGCAGCTATTTTTGTAAATGAGTATAGCAACATGATGGAATTCTCTTTTGTGTACTACAATCCAATTTCCCAGCAGGCGCTCAATCCATTGAATCCAACCCCTGAAGACATTGAATTCTTGACTAGCGGGTTGTACAACATTTCTGATTGGGTTGGTTTTCAAGCCCAAAACGCTGAAAAAGCCCGCATTTCTGGTCTGGATTTATCTTTTAATTCAAAAGGTAAATTAGGTAAAATTGAATTAATTTCTTTGCTTGGCTATACCTACATGAATCCGATCTCTTTAAACACCAATCCACAATATGTTGCTAATTTTTCAGACACAAGTAGTCATATGCTCAAATACCGTTTTAAGCATTTAGCAAAAGCAGATATTGAAGCCAATTACCAGAAATTATGCCTGGGTGCTTCAATGCGATACAACAGCTTTATGCAGAATATTGACCGTGTCTTTGAAGATGATCTCGATCCTTCTCTGACCTCAGAAGTATACATTCTGCCAGGGCTTAAAGCTTATCGCCAACAGTACGATAAGGGTAATTTGGTGTTTGATTTGCGTTTGGCTTATGTTCACAACGAGCATTATCGATTTTCCTTCATAGTAAACAACCTTCTCAATGCTGAAACCACCTCGCGGCCAGGTGACATTCAAGCACCTCGAAATTTTCTGATTCAACTACAAGCATATTTTAAATGAAAGTCCTAGGAATTATTCCTTCAAGATACCAATCAAGTCGATTTATAGGTAAGCCCCTCATTGATCTCAAAGGGAAAACTATGATTGAGCGCGTTTATAATGGAGCGAGTAAAGCAGCATCCATTGACACCTTGGTTGTTGCCACCGACGATCAACGAATTTTTGATGAGGTCCTGAGATTTGGTGGCAAGGCACTCATGACAAACACAAGGCACCAAAGCGGCACTGATCGTTGTGCTGAAGTTCTTGGGCATTTCCCAGACTTCGACATTGTGATTAACATACAAGGCGATGAGCCTTTGGTTTCGGCCGAGCAACTCGAACAATTGCTCAGTGCATTTGAAGACCCATCAGTTCAAATTGCCACCCTGGTGCATCCTTGGGTGAGTAGCTCGGACCTTGAAAATGTCAACCGCATTAAAGTTTTGGCAAATCATGAGCAAAATGCAATATATTTTTCTCGCAGTTCGTTGCCAAATTTGCATTATGCCAAACACCAAGAATTTCCATGGTTGCGACATATTGGACTGTATGCCTATCGGGTTGTGACACTGCATAAAATCTCACAATTAGATCCTTGTTTATTAGAACAGGCTGAATCTCTAGAGCAATTGCGTTGGCTCTACTATGGTTTTCCCATTCGTTTGGTAACGACAACGATCGAGACGCCCAATATCGATGTACCAGCAGATGTAGAAAAAGTCTTGCCTTTTTTGTAATCTGCACAGACTTTTGTAAATTTGTTAGATGCAGGGTATAGAAGAAATCATCATTCAATTATTGCTTCGGCATAATTGTGTCGTGGTGCCTGGCTTTGGAGGTTTTGTTTCTAAGCAAGTGGCATCAGAACTTGATTTTACTTCAGGCACTATTCATCCTCCAAAAAAAGCCCTATTGTTCAATCGATTTCTTCTCAACGACGACGGGTTGCTTTTAGCTGAATATGCTCGCCAATATGGATTGTATTATGAAGAGGCCAAACAAAAGCTCCAGAATTACACCGATACACTGCACAAAGATCTGCTTTCGGGTCAGGTTATCAAACTACCCAAATTAGGTACGTTTTCTCGGAACACTGATGGACAGATTGTATTCGAACAGGATAGGTTTTTCAATTTGTTATTGTCATCTTATGGATTGGTAAGCTTAAGCTTTGTTCCTCAAGTTGTGCAGCAAAAAGAGGATGCTCCAATAATTCAAATTTCAGAAAAACCTGTTAAACAAATCAAATGGTCAAGAATTGCAGCTGCTGCATGCTTGCTTCCTTTGGCCTTTTACTCATTTTGGATCCCCACCCAAACTACTGCCTTACAATCTGGCTTGTTTAGCACCAAAGATTTTAACCCAATGCATAGAAAGTCTGCACCGACTTATCAGAAAACTGCATTGCCGTCATTGGGTCGTATTGAAATGCAAGAGGAAGGCGCTCTTTCTTTGGACCTAACAGACAAAGCACAGGTAGTGCCCTACGAGTGGCTGCCAGGCATGGACTTAAATATAGAATTGCCCGCTGCTCCTAAGGTTTCACAACCAAAGATAGCTCAAAGCCAAAATTCTATTGAGAGCAATGATGCCTTTCATTTTATTGTGGGATGTTTTTCTAATTTACAAAATGCGCAAAATCTGCAGCTTAAATTGAAGCGCGATGGTTTTGATGCAATATTAATTGAAAATGGCCCCTTGACAAAGGTAAGTGCTGGTGGTGCTCAAAACGAAGTTCAATTACAACAAATTCAACAACATGCAGCAGCACAAGGGCTGCAAGGTTGGATCTTCAAAAACTAAATATAAACATGAAAAAAACAATCAGCCTGATACTCACCGTTTGGATGAGTTCTTCAGTTTTATTTGCCCAAACCACCAATACAGAAGGCAGTAAATACCAATTCAAAAAAATTGTGCACCTCGATGCGACTCCAGTTCAAAGTCAGGGCCAAACAGGTACATGTTGGTCCTTTTCAGCGACTAGTTTTTTTGAGTCGGAAATTCTGCGACTTGGTGCCAAGCAACCCGTTGTCTTATCGGAAATGTATGTGGTTCGTAAGGCCTATGAAATGAAAGCTGATAAATACATCCGTATGGACGGTAAAATAAATTTTGGTGAAGGTGGTGCTTTTCATGATGTGCCGCTGGTTATTGAAAAATACGGTATTGTCCCCTATGAAGTATACACGGGTTTAAATGGCTCTGATAGATACAACCACGGTGCGATGTTTGAAGAATTGAATGCGGTCGTGACAGACATTGTCTCTAGATTGGGTGCGCCTGAAGGGATTACCGACGATTGGAAGCGCAAATTCAATTCTATGCTAGACCGAGGAATCGGGAAAGATGTTGAAACTTTTGAATACAACGGAACAAGATACACTCCAAAATCTTATGCGGCATCTTTGGGGCTAGACATGAAAAACTATGTGTCTTTGACCTCTTTTACCAATCACCCGATGTATAGTCAATGTATGTTAGAGATTCCCGATAATTGGGCTTGGGGGATGAGCTATAATGTTGCTATGGATGATTTAGTTGAGGTGACAGTTGCGGCCTTGAAAAACGGCTATACCATTGCTTGGGGAGCAGACGTTTCTGAAAGTGGATTTAATTTCAGAAATGGATTGGCAATTGTTCCGGCTGATCCAAGTATGATAGAAGTGCAAGGCAAAGATGACAAACGCTTTAACGATGCAGGTGCAGAACGCAAATCAAATGCATTTTTAGAGCCAATGAAGGAGCTCAATATTACTCAAGAATTGCGTCAGCAGGCTTACGATAACAAAACAACCACCGATGACCACGGAATGCAGATCGTTGGCCTTTATCAGGATCAAAATGGCACCCGTTACTTCTTAGTTAAAAATTCTTGGGGTACAAGTAATTTACCAAAAGGATACTTGTATGTTTCTGAAAATTATTTCAAATATAAAACCATCAATATCTACCTGCATAAAGATGCAGTTCCCTCATCAGTTAAGAACAAATTAAAGTGGTAAAGTAGACCTAGGCTTACCTAAGTCTCTTTAAATATTATTTAACTACTTGATAATCAGAAGAAAAAGTGTTCAAAGTGTCATTTGAACACTTTTTCTTTTTTATTGTTATTTTTGTACTTATAACAATTACTCATATATGAAAACTGTAGGTGTGAATGGATTTGGCCGCATTGGCCGTTGCTTTACAAGAATAGCCTTGCAAGATCCTCAGGTTGATGTTGCTTTAGTGAATGATTTAGCAGATGTGGCCACATTGGCGCATTTACTTAAATACGACAGCATTCATGGTCCTTTTCAACTCGGGTTTCATATCGATGGCAACACACTTCATTTTGAAAATGGCAAAAAATTGGTTTTCATCAGTGAACGCAATCCAGAAATGATCAAGTGGGCTGATTATGGCGTTCAAGTAGTTATTGAATCGACCGGTTTATTTCTCACCAGAGAGGCGGCTTCAAAGCACTTGGTAGGTGGGGCCAAACATGTAGTAATCAGTGCTCCTGCCAATGATGCCGATATTCCTTCAGTTGTTTTGGGTGTAAATGATGATCAAATTGATTGGACAAGTTCCGTGATTTCAAATGCGTCATGTACAACCAATAATTCAGCACCAATGGTGAAGGTACTCAAGGAAGTACTCGATATTGAAGTAGCTTATATATCAACGGTACACAGCTATACTTCAGACCAACGCCTTCACGATGCTCCTCACAAAGACTTGCGCAGGGCACGTGCTGCGGCCAATAGCATCATCCCTACCTCTACAGGTGCTGCCAAAGCGATAACCCGAATTTTTCCTGATTTACAAGGAAAAATTACTGGAGGCAGTTTTAGAGTGCCTGTGACAGATGGATCTGTTACTGAAATGACACTGGTTACCAAAACAGAAGTTACGGCTGCACAGATCAATGCCGCGATGAAAAATGCTGCAGAGGGGCCACTCAAAGGCATTTTGCAATATACCGAAGATCCAATCGTTTCGGTAGATGTATTGGGCAATCCACACAGCGTTGTATTTGATGCTGGCCTCACCACCGTATTTAACGGATTGATTAAAGTTGCTGGCTGGTATGACAACGAAGCCGGATATTCAAATCGTCTGGTAGATGTTGTGAAGCGTTTTTAAGCTTCAAGAGCCGCAAGGCCTGGAAGTGCCTTACCCTCAAAATATTCAAGTAAAGCGCCTCCGCCTGTACTGACGTAACTCACCTCTGAACTAAGCCCGAATAGCTGAACTGCCGCAGCGCTATCGCCTCCGCCAATTAAACTAAATGCACCATTTTTGGTGGCTTCAGCTACAGCAAAGGCCATAGATTTTGTACCTTGTTCAAAGGCCTTCATTTCAAATACACCCATGGGGCCATTCCAAAGAATGGTTTTGCTTTGTTTGATGACCTCACTAAAAGATGCTATAGCCTCAGGACCTATATCTAATCCCATCCATGTAGCAGGTATTTCATCTGATTTTGAAGTATCAGTTTGTGCATCTGCTGCGAATTGATCAGCGACTATGGAATCCATAGGCAAGTGTATTTGTACCCCCATACTTGAAGCGCGATCTAAAATTTCGATACATTTTTGAATGCGGTCTTCTTCACACAAAGAAGCGCCAATGTGCCCTTCTTTAGCTTTGAAAAATGTATAGGCCATTCCACCACCAATAATTATATGATCTGCAATGTTTAAGAGATTTTCAACGATCAATACTTTATCTGAAACCTTTGCTCCTCCGACTATTGCTGTAAATGGTTTTTGAGCCTCCATGAGTACCTTCCTTGCATTTTGAATTTCAGCTTGCATGAGTAATCCTGGCATTTTATCATTTGGAAAAAAGGTGGCTAGTTGGGTGGTACTGGCGTGTGCCCGATGTGCTGCACCAAAGGCATCATTGACATAACAATCTCCATGCCTTGACAAATTCTCAGCAAAAACCATATCTCCATTAGTTTCCTCGTCGTGAAAGCGCACATTTTCAAGCAGTAGCACTTCTCCGGGCCTTAAATTTTGACTTTTTGAATAAGCATCTTCACCAATACAGTCATTGGAAAATTGAACCGTGCTGCCAATCATCTCACTTACTTTAGGTATGATTTGATTTAATGAAAAGATATCTTGTGGTCCATTTTTTGGTCGGCCAAAATGTGATAACAAGACAACACTACCACCTTTGTTGAGAATATGTTGGATGGTAGGTAAGGCAGCAGCTATGCGTTTTGAATCAGTAACTTCACCAGTGTTTTTATCGATTGGCACATTAAAGTCAACACGCACAATTGCTCGTTTATTTTGAAAGTCGTAAGTATGAAAGGAAATCATAGGTTGTTGCTGAATTATTTATTTTTTGTAAAAAAGACTGCCATTGGCCTGAGCTGTTGGCATAATAGTGATATCGGCCATACTGACATGATCGGGCCTAGAAACAACGAAACTCACTGTCTGGGCAATGTCTTGGGCAACAAGTGCCTGATAACCATCGTAAACACTTTGGGCTGTTTGCATGTCGCCTTTAAATCGCACCAAAGAAAATTCAGTTTGGGCTGCACCTGGTGCAATATTACAAACCTTGATTTGATAAGGCAAAAGATCGATGCGCATAGATTTTGACAGCGCATCGACGGCATGCTTACTTGCGCAATAGACATTGCCACCGGCATAGACTTCTTTTCCTGCAATAGAGGAGATATTGATCAAATGACTAAAGGGATGCTTCTTGAGTAAGGGAATAACAGCATGGCTCACATTTAACAGACCTTTGACATTGGTGTCTATCATGCGGTTCCAATCGTCAGAAAGGCCTTCATCTAAAGGCCCTCGACCAACGGCCAGGCCTGCATTGTTTATCAAAATGAAAATATTTTCAGCAACTTCCGACGGTAGGTTTTTGATGATGTCATTGACCTGCTTATCATCGCGCACGTCAAGTTCTGCAATCAAAACAGGTGTTGAATTGAGCGTTTGTTTTAGTTCTTTGAGACGTTCAAAACGCCGGGCAAGGAGAACCAGGCCATAGCCCATTTGCTGTAAGTCTTGAGCGATAGCTTTGCCAAAACCTGAGCTGGCACCGGTAATGATAGCATATTTCATGCTGCAAAATTGACAAAAAAATCGCATTTGCTTGTCAATTTGTCAGTTTTTAGTCTGTGGCATTTTTATTGAGATGGTGAATCAAGAAAAATTAGAAATACTATGAAAACTGGTCAAATTCACGTTCAAACGGAAAATATCTTTCCGATCATCAAAAAATTTCTTTACTCTGATCACGAAATATTCTTGCGAGAATTGGTTTCAAATGCTGTTGATGCCTCACAAAAACTCAATGTTTTGGCCAAAAATGGAGAGTTTAAAGGAGAGCTTGGTGATTTGAAGGTAGAAGTGCTGTTAGATAAAGAAGCTAAAACACTCACCATCCGAGATAATGGTATCGGAATGACAGCTGAAGAAATTGACAAATACATCAATCAAATTGCATTTTCTGGCGCTGAAGAATTCGTTGAAAAGTACAAAGGAAAAGAAGGAGCAGAGCAAATTATTGGGCATTTTGGTTTGGGATTCTACTCCGCATTCATGGTAGCAGAAAGAGTTCAAATCAAAACCTTAGCCCGTTATGAAGGGGCCCAAGCAGTACAATGGGAAAGTAACGGATCACCAGAATTTACACTCATTGATATTGACAAAAACACAAGAGGAACAGATATTGTACTGTATATCAACGAAGAGTCAGCTGAGTTTTTAGAAAAAGCACGTATTCAGGGCATATTGGATAAGTATTGCAAATTCTTACCAATACCTGTGTTCTTTGGCGACAAAACCGAATACATCGATTCTCCAGAAGGAGAAAAAGACGATAAAGGTAACCTCAAGCGCGTTGCCATAGAGGTACCTAACCAAGTCAATAACCCAAGCCCTGCTTGGACCAAAGCCCCAGTAGACCTCAAACAAGAAGATTACGACCAATTCTACAGAGAATTGTATCCAATGACTTTTGAGCAGCCACTGTTTCATATTCACCTCAATGTAGATTATCCTTTCAACCTCACTGGTATTTTATATTTTCCAAAAATCAAGGAAAATGTAGAAGTGCAGCGCAATAAAATCAATTTATACAGCAACCAAGTCTTTATTACAGACAGCGTGGCTGAAATTGTACCTGAGTTTTTGACCTTACTACACGGTGTAATTGATTCTCCGGATATTCCATTGAATGTTTCTCGCTCTTATTTACAGAGCGATGGCAATGTCAAAAAAATCTCAGCGCACATCACTAAAAAAGTGGCTGATAAATTGGCAGAAATGTTCAAAAAAGACCGTCCTGACTTTGAAGCAAAGTGGCCAGATCTTCAGGTGTTTGTACAGTACGGAATGTTGTCTGAAGAGAAATTTGCCGAAAAAGCAAAAGAATTTAGTCTGTTTAAAAATACAGATGACCAAACCTATACCATTCAAGAATTTATTGATAAAGTGAAGCCGCTCCAAACGGATAAAAACAATAAAACTGTTTTGCTTTATACCCACGATACAGAAGAACAATACGCCTTTGTTAAAAAAGCAAAAGAGCGCGGTTATGAAGTATTGGTACTCGAAGGTCCACTTGCACCACATTGGATTTCCAAACTTGAACAAACCTTTGAAAATATAAGTTTTGCGCGCGTAGATGCAGATAGCCTTGATAAACTCATTCAAAAAACGGATGAAATTCCTTCAAAATTGAGTAAGGAGGACGAAGAGAAATTAAAACCTTTATTCGAAGCGCAAATCAACAAAGAAAAATACACCGTTCAATTTGAGAGCATGAGTGAACAAGAGGCGCCTATCATTATTACGCAGCCTGAATTTATTCGCAGAATGATGGAACAACAAAAGCTCGGAGGAGGAGGCGGATTTTACGGTGCTTTTCCTGAAATGTTTAACCTTACGGTCAATGCCAATCATCCGGCAATTGCCAAACTACTCACCCAAGAAGCTGAGGCGCAGACTGAGAGCTCAAAGCAATTGATAGATCTAGCCATGTTGGCCCAAGGGTTACTAAAGGGAGCAGCATTAGATGCGTTCATTCAGCGAAATATCGAACATATTGCTTAAATGAGTAGCTTTGAACTGGCTAAAAAATTAGATTTTGTATAAATGGCTCTTGGGCATTGGCGCCCTGGTATTGACACGTAAAATTGGACTTGCCTTTTTGGGTTTTGCCATCGGTTCTTTAATTGATCAATATCAACAATCCTCCAAAGGAGGGGCATCAACTTCCAATCAAGGATTTGGCCAAGATCCTTTTGAATTCTACCGCCAGCAGAGTTCTCGTTATGACTTGCCAACAATGCTCATGGCGCTATCTGCTGCAGTCATGAAAGCCGATGGGAAGGTGTTGCGTATCGAACTCGATTTTGTCAAGCAATTTTTTGCCGCACAATTCGGCAGGCAATTTAACGCCACACATTTGCAAACGCTCAAGCAATTTCTGGATGCACCAAACATTCCTTTGCAAGATATTTGCCACGACATTCGCATGCGTATGACTCAAGAGGTGAGGGTGCAGCTCGTTCATTATCTGTTTGGTATTGCCAAGGCAGATGGAGAGGTGGGCAAGGCAGAAATCAATGTTATTTCCAGAATTGCCACCATGTTGGGAATTCCAGCCGTAGAGTTTGAGAGTTTACGCAATATGTTCTACAGAAATGTAGATTCAGATTACAAAATCTTAGGCCTAACAGAGAAAGCCACTGATGATGAGCTCAAAAAAGCTTACCGTAAAATGGCAGCTGCTCACCATCCTGACAAAGTTGCGCATATGGGCGAAGAATATTTAAAAGGTGCTAAAGAAAAATTTCAACAAATACAGGATGCCTACGAAGCGATCAAAAAGCGTCGTGGCATAAAATAGAATAGACATGTCTGACAACCGTTACCAACAACGCGGCGTTTCTGCCGGCAAAGAAGATGTTCATAGCGCCATTGAAAAGCTAGACAAAGGACTTTTCCCTCAAGCTTTTTGTAAAATCGTCCCTGATTACCTTACGGGTGATCCGAATTATTGTGTGGTAATGCATGCAGACGGAGCAGGCACAAAATCTTCTTTGGCTTATGCTTATTGGAAACAAACCGGAGATCTTTCTGTGTGGAGAGGAATTGCCCAAGATGCACTCATCATGAATATCGATGACCTGCTTTGCGTTGGTGCCACAGGCCCTATTTTGGTTTCAAGTACAATTGGTAGAAATAAACTCCTGATACCAAAAGAAGTGCTCGCAGCAATTATCAATGGCACAGAAGAGTTGCTAGAAGAGTTGCGTGGTTATGGCATAGATATCTACTCTACAGGTGGAGAAACCGCAGACGTCGGCGATCTAGTGCGTACAATTATAGTAGATTCAACGGTAGTTTGTCGCATGCCGCGCAGCAAAGTCATTTCAAATGATGGAATTCGCCCGGGCGATGTCATTGTTGGTTTGGCATCATTTGGGCAAGCCACTTATGAAAATCAATACAATGGAGGCATGGGTTCAAATGGCCTGACTAGTGCGCGTCATGATGTTTTCCATCATTCTATCGGCGACGACTTCCCCGAAACCTATGACAGCTCCTTACCAAAAGACTTAGTTTACAGCGGATCTAAACGACTTACTGATCAAGTTGAGGGGAGTCCTCTTGATGCTGGTAAGTTGGTTTTATCGGCCACACGCACTTATGCTCCTGTAATTAAAGCAATTTTAGATGCGCATGCTGATCAAATTCATGGAATGGTACATTGTTCTGGTGGGGCACAAACCAAGGTATTACATTTCATAGAGAACCTGCATGTGATTAAGGATAATTTATTTGCAACGCCTCCTTTATTTACAATGATTCAGGCAGAATCCAAGACACCTTGGCAAGAAATGTACAAGGTGTTTAATATGGGGCATCGCATGGAAGTATATGTGAGTGAGGAACTTGCGCCAGAAGTTATTCGTATCTCGGAGCAATACGGCATTGCAGCTCAGGTCGTGGGTAGGGTCGAAGCTTCAGACCACAAACGTGTGACAATTTCCAGCCAACACGGAAAATTTACTTACGAGGGATAAAAAAAATTAAAAAAAGCTTTAAAAAACCGATAGTTTTTGTACTTTTGCCATCCGTTCATTGAACACATGGTGGGATGGGTGAGAGGCTGAAACCAACAGTTTGCTAAACTGTCGTACGGGTAACTGTACCGCGGGTTCGAATCCCGCTCCCACCGCCACTAAATTAGACCGTATCGAACTTCAGTTCGGGGCGTAGCGTAGTCCGGTCATCGCGCCTGGTTTGGGACCAGGAGGTCGCAGGTTCGAATCCTGCCGCCCCGACAAGGGGGATGAGCAATCATCCCCCTTTTTTGATTA
>JAURGK010000036.1 GCA_030833845.1 Crocinitomicaceae bacterium
CTATCGTCAATACAAAATATGCCTTGTGTTGAATATGCCTCTTTTGTTTTTTTATCTTTTAAAATTAATCCAGAGAGCACTTGTTCATAGAAGGTCCATTCATAGGCTTCCTGCCAAATAGATTTAAAGGCAAATAGTTCTGATTTTTCGATTTGCTGGGGCTCAAATTCATAGACTGGCAAGGCCAATACACCAATGGGTTGCCAGGAGGTATGAAAATGTTGGTCTAGTGCATCTATTTCCAATAAGCACTCTAAATAGATGAAATCCAAGAGTTGAATTTTTCTGCGTTTTACCAATGCATCTGGATTTTGCGCTATACGCGCCACCATTCCAGAATAACCAGGATGAGCAAATTGCTGATCTAGTAAATAGCAAGTGATCAATTTACGATCAGCAAGCAATAAATCAAGTAAAGTGAGTAAGGTCGTTTTTTCATTTAAAAATAACTGCCGAGCGCGTTTTCCATTAAAAATGGAGCTCGATCCTTGTGTTTCCAACTTTCGTAAGGCAGATAAAAAGTCAAGATCTGCGGTTGGAAATGGCCAAATGGCAATCCCTTGGTCTAAAAAACTCGATGTCAATCTAAATAGCGCTGGATGCACTCGGGTATCCAAATCAAAGGCCATTTTATCCTTCCAAGCAGCTCGCAATGAACCCACAATTGGGGAAACGGACTCATCAAATTTTGCTTCGATTAAGTCTGATTTTTTTATATTTAAGCCGGACTTTGAAAGGACGTGATCTAGTACCTTTTGAGAAATCTTACCGTCGAAATACAGATCTCTATACTGATCAAGTGGTAAGTAAGTTTGATATCCAAATAATTTATGAGCAGCCTCTAATGCATCGTTAAATTGAAGGCTTTGAAAAGCATGAAGGGTATTGTGATGTATAAAATCTTTTAATGGTGCCTGGCTAGGCAGGTAATGTTCAAGCACATGCAGCGCATGAGCAATTTCTTGATTTTCTTTCATGAATTAAGGTTATAAGGTGAATAAACAAGTGACTTGTTATTATCTTATATCCTAAATACCTGATTATAAATGATGATTTTTTGAAATGACCTACTCCATAATTGAACCATTCCATCGCTGAAATTCAGTTCAATAGAACTAGTACGTGGAAGAGTTGTATGGAGCTCCAAACCAAAAGAGGATTGGAAAATTGGAAGTATTAGGTCTAAATCAAGATTATGGTCTGATTCAAATTCAGACTCCTCAAATTCTTCTAGTGCTTCTGTAAAAAGCCAAAATGGCTCTTGATTTGAAATGCTATTGAATTGCTTTTGTCCATGCTTGACGGAGGGTAATTTTTCCTTTTTAGTTAAATTACTACCATTTGCCAAAGCAAGATTGCTCAAAAACGCCAGGAGCGTCAAGAAAAATACCAAGCGTTTAGACCAATGCATAGGTCAAAATTAATATTTGCCAATCAAACTATTGTTAAATAATTCTTAAAAAAAAATAGGATTCACTTATCTTTGCACTCTATGCAATCAACAGATCAACTTTCGAATAAAACCCAAAACTTTATCGATTTAGAAAGTCGGTACGGAGCACACAACTATCATCCCCTACCTGTTGTGCTACAAAAAGGAGAGGGCGTCTACCTTTGGGATGTCGACAATAAAAAATACTTTGATTTTTTGTCGGCTTATTCAGCGGTCAATCAAGGCCATGCGCATCCAAAAATTACTAAGTCCCTTATCGATCAGGCACAACGACTCGCTCTTACCTCCCGTGCATTTTATAATGATTGCTTAGGCGAATATGAACAATTCGTAACTGATTTTTTTGGTTTTGATAAGGTCTTGCCGATGAACACTGGGGCCGAAGCCGTCGAGACAGCAATTAAATTATGTCGAAAATGGGCCTATGAAATAAAAGGGATAGCTGAAAATCAAGCACAAATTATAGTTTGTGATGGCAATTTTCATGGCCGCACAACCACCATTGTTTCCTTTTCAACAGACCCAGATTCTTATCAAAATTTTGGGCCCTACCCATCTGGATTTGTTTCGATACCATACAACGACAAAAAGGCGCTAGAAGATGCATTGGCCAAACCAAACGTGGCGGGTTTTTTGGTAGAACCAATCCAAGGAGAGGCTGGTGTGAATATGCCAGATGATGATTTTATGCAAAATGCACGTGCGCTTTGTACTAAATACGAGGCGCTCTTCATTGCTGATGAAGTTCAAACCGGCATTGCACGCACTGGAAGCCTTCTTGCTGTTTGTGGTCATTGCAGTTGTGAAAATCGTTGTGAACAGCAAACAGAGACCTACTCAAGACCTGACATATTAATTTTGGGTAAAGCGCTTTCAGGAGGTGTCTACCCTGTTTCTGCAGTACTGGCAGATAATGAAATAATGAATGTAATTCAACCTGGACAGCACGGCTCAACGTTTGGCGGCAATCCTATAGCTGCCAAAGTGGCAATTGCGGCACTTCAGGTTGTATCTGAAGAAAAACTTATCCAAAACGCACGTGAATTGGGCGACTTATTTAGAGCTGAAATGCAGCGCATTATCCATAATTCAGACCTTTTGATAAAGGTGCGCGGCAAAGGATTGCTCAATGCAATTGTGGTCAATGATAGCCCTCAATCTGATACAGCATGGCGTCTGTGTCTTGGGCTCAAGGAAAATGGCTTGTTGGCTAAACCAACGCACGGCAATATCATTCGATTTGCACCCCCGCTTGTCATTACAAAAGATCAACTTTTAGAATGCATTCAAATCATAAAAAAAACAGTTCAACATTTTATTAAATAACGGAACCTTGGCAACACCCATTAAATTTGGCACCGATGGCTGGAGAGCTATTATTGCTGCAGACTTTACAGTAGAAAATGTAGCGCGCATTACAGAAGCCACAGGCGTTTGGCTCAAAGCGCATTTTGATAGGCCATCGGTAGTGATAGGTCATGACTGCCGCTTTGGAGGTGAACTATTCATGGAAACCGCAGCTAAAGTTCTTTTAGCTCAAGGATTGCAAGTCAAAATAGCCAGAGGCTTTGTCTCTACCCCAATGATTTCACTTGCAGCACATCAATTAGGCTGTGAAATAGGCATCATTTTAACGGCCAGTCACAATCCACCGAACTACAATGGATTCAAATTGAAAGCCAAATTTGGCGGCCCCTTGGAACCAGAAAAAGTCAATGAAGTGGAAGCGCTAATTCCAGATGCATGTAGCTTCAATTACCAAGAAATTTCTTTGGACGTTGCAATGCAATCAGAGCAACTCCAAGAGGTGGATATTGAAAGCCGCTACATCAATCACGTCAAGTCAAATTTTGATATAGAGGCCATTAGAAATTCGGGTTTAAACCTCATGTACGATGCCATGTATGGTGCAGGCCAACGCGCGCTTCCTATGGTATTACCGGAGGTAGAATTACTTCATTGCGATCACAATCCTTCATTTAGAGGAACAGCTCCAGAGCCCATTGCTAAAAATCTGCAAGAGTTGGCCCAGACCATCAAATCAAGAAAAAATATCTCTTGTGCGCTTGCCACTGATGGTGACGCGGATAGAATTGGCCTATACAATAGCTACGGTGAATTTGTTGATTCACATCACATCATATTACTTTTGATTCATTACCTGGTGAAATACAAAGGCATGAATGGCAAGGTGGTGGTCGCCTTCTCAGTAACGCCGCGCGTGGAAAAGCTTTGTAAGCACTATGGCCTAGAGCTTGAAGTAACCAAAATCGGTTTCAAAGAAATTGCAAGCATCATGATCAAAGAAGATGTGCTTCTGGGTGGCGAAGAATCAGGAGGCATTGCCGTTAAAGGACATATTCCAGAGCGGGATGGTCTTTGGATGGGCCTCATCATTTGGGAATTCATGGCCAAATCTGGTAAATCCTTAGAAGAGCTCATAGATGAGGTTTATCAAATTGTAGGGCCTTTTCAATTCGAACGCAATGACTTACACATCACAGAAGAACTCAAGCAAAAAATCATTTCCAATTGTAAGTCCGACAATTACAAAGCTTTTGGACCTTATCAGGTTAGGGAGGTTCAGACCATTGACGGATTCAAATATTTCTTTGATGATGAGCGTTGGGTGATGATCCGCCCCTCTGGGACCGAGCCTGTACTCAGAACGTATGCGGAGGCTCCGACACTTGAGGAGGTGAGGGTTATTTTAGAGGCGACCGCAAAAGAAATTTGCAATTAACCCAAGGCCACATCTAAGACCATCATGACTAAAAAACCGCCGATGAAGCCAAGTACGGCCACATCGGTGTATTTGTCGCGTTGGGTTTCGGGTATGACTTCTTCCACTACCACAAAAATCATGGCCCCAGCTGCAAAAGAAAGTGCAAACGGCAAAATAGGTTCCATGTAAATGACAGCCACAGCGCCTATAACGCCTGCAATGGGCTCAACAATGGCCGAAAGCTGACCATACATAAAACTCTTCATTCGGCTAGCTCCGGCGCGTCTGAGAGGCATCGCAACTGCAAAACCTTCAGGAAAATTTTGAATACCAATTCCTATGGCCAAAGCAATGGCACCAGCAATAGTTGCCCCTTCCATGCCGTTGGCAGCAGCACCAAATAAAACCCCGACTGCTAAACCTTCTGGAATGTTATGGAGGGTAATTGCCAATACCAGCAGCGTAGTTTTATGCAATTGGGTCTTGATCCCTTCTTTTTCGTTCTCATTGAAATTGAGGTGCAAGTGTGGCATCTTTTTATCCAAGAAAAACAAAAAGAGCGCACCCACTAAAAATCCAATGGCTGCCGGCATCCATGGCGCACTGGGATACAAACGCTCCGAAAGCTCAATGGAAGGCATAAGTAAGGACCAAAAACTCGCCGCAACCATAACCCCACCAGTAAAACCCAGCATTCCATCAAGAACCCCGCGGTGCATTGATTTAAAGAAAAACACCAAAGCTGCGCCGGCTGCCGTTACCAACCAAGTGAAAGTAGTGGCTATAAATGCAGCAAATACCGGATCAATGTGAGTAAAATAATGTTCGAGTTGATGCATCATGCACAAATTTAGTCAAAACCTAATGTTTTGGCATTTTTGCGCAATGAAGTTGCAACGGCAGTTCCAAAATCATCAGTTTTGGTAGTTTCTGAATTGGCTTTTTGAGTTGTAATGTAATTGCGTCGTTCGGCTTCGAGACGTTCCATTTCTTTTTGAATTGCAGCACGCTCCTCGGTTTTTTGCTGCACATAGGCCTTGCGCTCTTCGGCATTCATGCCCTTCATTGGGTCTGGTAGCTCCTCATCGGAGAGTTGAAGAATTTTCGTCGAATCCGCTTTGTTAGCGTCAACAATATCCCATTTATCATTTTTGTAAGTTGACTTTGATTTGGCTAAGTAGCGTTCGGTTTCTACTGACTTGGACATCCCTAAAGCGTTTTGATCTTGTCGAATTTGCAATTCTTTTGATACCGAAGCATTGGCACCGAAACCCAAATAGGTCTCGTTTAATTTGCGATTTTGCTCTATAATCGCATCGTCAAATGGTGTATCAATTTGTTGTACAGACTCATTGGAATAAATATTGAAAAAATCACCCTTGGCACAGTCGGCACCGTTTTTCCACCCTAGGGCAATTCCTTGAGCGCGGTCTCCACAAAAAATAGTGCTTACCAATACTTTTTTATCGGTGGCCAACTCGCAGGCAAGCCCAGTAGCAATCGGCCCTTGCTTAAAAGATTCATTGCCAGCAATGTAGATTAATTTAAGATCTTGAGGGTCTGTAGACCAAGCCAAATCATTGAGGGCTGAAACGATTACCGCTGCGCAATATTCATCGCCTCCACTTGTACGAAGACCAAAGAGTTTCTCAGAAACCAAATCAAGATCTGTAGAAAAATCGAGTTGCTTGCGGACATAGTTTTGGGAGGCAGGTATTGAAGTGTTTCCATAGTCGTACATGGCAATTTCTAAGCTGATCGGCGCACCCTGAAAAGTAATGGTAGATGCTTCATTGACTATTTCCCAAATGCGGGCTTTTGCCTGATTGAGTAAGCCATCCATACTGTTTGAAGTGTCAAATAAAATCACCAATTGAACCTTTCTCTGAGCAAAAATGAGAGGGGTGAAAAAGAAAAATAATGCAAGGCAAATTGATTTCATCGTTTTAGTTTTCATTAATGTATCCAAAATGATGCCAAAAACTTACATTTCGAAAGCTCGGATCGCCAACAAGTAGCCCTCCAAACCAAAACCAAAGATACAACCCTTGCACACCGGACTAAGCAAAGACTCATGCCTAAAACTTTCTCTAGCGCTGATATTTGAGATATGCACCTCAATGACTGGAATATCGATAGCAGCAATGCAATCTCTTAGGGCCACACTGCTATGCGTATATCCACCTGCATTGATGATAATACCATCTGCACTGGCCTGCTGCAAACAATTGATGAGCTCACCTTCTACATTGGACTGAAAATAACTGAGCTCGTGTTGCGTTTTATTTTTAAGCTGCTCAAAAAATGCTTCGAATGAGACATTGCCATATATTTGTGTCTCTCGGGTGCCGAGCAGATTCAAATTTGGGCCATTGACAATAAGCAACTTCATTTTCTATGCATTGGGAGCGCTATATTAAGGATTTTGTTTCATACCTAAAAATTGAAAAGGGTTTGGCGCACAATTCTATTGTTGCCTATCAGAGAGATGTTGTGCTCTTGGCCGGATTTTTTGAAGAGCTCAAAATCAAGCCTGAAGGTGTTACTTACAACACTCTTACTCAATTTGTGACGCATCTCTACGACCTCGGACTGAGCGCTCGCAGTCAGGCGCGAATCATATCGGGGATCAAGCAATTTTTTGGCTTTCTAATTTTGGAGCGCTACATCCAAAATGACCCTTCTTCCCTACTCGAACAGCCCAAACTTGGTCGTAAATTACCCGAAGTGCTTGAATTGGCAGAAATCGATGCACTTCTTTTGGCAATTGACACCCAAACCCAGGAGGGTCCACGCAACCATGCGATGTTAGAAACCTTGTATAGTTGCGGACTGAGGGTTTCGGAACTCATTGGGCTCCGCTTTTCAGATCTATATTTCGATGAAGGCTTCATTCGAGTCATTGGAAAAGGAAACAAAGAAAGATTGGTGCCCGTTTCAGAACAGGTGGTAAAAGAAGTCAATGCTTATGTAGCAGAAGTGAGAAGCCTCATCCCAATTCAAAAAGGACAAGAACATTATGTTTTTTTAAATCGAAGAGGGGCTGCACTAACGCGCGTGATGATTTTTACGATCATCAAACAACTTGCTCAAAAAATTGGCTTAAAGAAACAAATTTCACCTCATACTTTTAGACATAGTTTTGCCACCCATTTGATTGAGGGCGGTGCCAATTTAAGGGCCGTTCAAGAAATGCTCGGGCACGAATCTATCACCACCACAGAGATTTACACACATTTAGATCAACGCTTCTTGCGCCGAGCCATACTAGCGCACCACCCAAGAAATAAGTCAAATTGAGGCCTTGTGTTGAAAAAGGGCATTATTTTGTTCATAATCCATTTGTAGTATTGTAAAAAGTTGTTATCTTTGCATCCGCTTTTGTAATTACACGTAATAATTAAGACATGTCACGAGTTTGTCAGTTAACAGGAAAGTCAGTGATGGTTGGAAACAACGTATCGCACTCAAATCGCAAGACCAAGCGTCGTTTTTATCCGAACTTGATCACGAAGAAGTTTTTCGTTCCTGAAGAAGATAATTTTATCACTTTAAAGATTTCTGCTGCTGCGCTACGCACCATCAATAAAAAAGGAATCTCAGCTTGCTTGAAAGAAGCACGTCAAAAAGGATTTTTGAAATAACCTGTTGGGAAACAGAATTAATAGTTAAAAAATGGCTAAGAAGAGTAAAGGCAACCGCATCCAAGTAATTCTAGAATGCACAGAGCATAAAGAATCAGGAATGGCTGGTACATCACGCTACATCACAACCAAGAACCGTAAAAATACGCCAGACCGTATGGAGATTAAAAAATACAATCCCATCCTAAAGCGTATGACTGTCCATAAAGAAATTAAATAAGTAAGTCATGGCAAAGAAAGTAGTTGCATCGCTCCAAAAAGGTGGAGGTAAAGAACATACAAAGGTGATCAAAATGGTCAAGAGTGAAAAGTCTGGCTCTTACACCTTTAAAGAAGAAATTGTACACAACGACAAAGTAAAAGAGTGGTTTTCTAAAAGCTAATCTTTAGTGTATTCCCTAACTAAGCTTCCAATTTGGGAGCTTTTTTTTTATCTTAGCACATGGGTATATTTGATTTTTTTTCAAAATCCAAAAAGGAAACGCTTGACCCCGTTCAAAAAGAGACTTTAAACCAAGGTTTAGAGAAAACCAAGCAATCTTTTTTCTCCAAACTGACGCGTCTTCTTGTCGGGAAAAGTCGAGTGGATCAAGATGTACTTGATGAACTCGAAGAGATTTTAATTACTGCCGATGTTGGGGTAGAAACAACCTTGAAAATCATCGAGCGCATCGAAACAAGAGTTTCTCAAGATCGGGTCATTAACTCTGATGAGCTCAATCAAATACTTCGCGACGAAATCATTGCACTTTTAGAAGAAAATGCCGCAAATTTTGAAGGTCAACTTAAAGTTGATAAACCAAGTGATGGCAATCCATATGTGTTGATGGTTGTAGGTGTAAATGGCGTGGGTAAAACAACCACCATTGGTAAACTTGCATACCAAATGAAGCAAGCTGGGCTCAAAGTAGTCTTGGGCGCCTCAGATACATTTAGAGCTGCTGCCGTAGACCAACTCATCATATGGTCTGAGCGGGTTGGCGTGCCTATCGTACAGCAAGGTATGGGTGCTGATCCTGCCAGTGTTGCTTTTGATGCCTTGCAATCCGCAAAAGCCCAGGGTGCAGATGTGGTTATCATTGATACTGCTGGGCGCTTGCACAACAAGGTTAATCTCATGCAGGAGCTTTCGAAAATCAAGCGCGTCATGGACAAAGTAGTGCCCAACGCGCCTCACGAAATCTTGTTGGTTTTAGATGGGTCGACGGGGCAGAACGCCTTTGAACAGGCCAAGCAATTTGCTCAGGCCACCGCAATCAACGCACTTGCAGTCACTAAATTGGATGGTACAGCCAAGGGAGGGGTGATCATTGGAATCTCAGATCAAATGAAAATCCCTGTCAAGTACATTGGAGTTGGAGAAAAAATGGAAGACCTACAGCTCTTTGATCGCAAGGCATTTGTAGAGTCTTTGTTCAATGCCTAAGCCAGCCCTCAAATAGAGCCGTAAGGCACAAGTATTATTCTTGAATGTTTTGTTGGGCTACATAGCCTGCATAATGGCCGTTTTGAGCCATTAAAGAAGTGTGGTCGCCGCGTTCTATAATTTCACCTTCATGTAGCACCAAAATCTGATCTGCTTGACGAACAGTGGACAACCTGTGCGCAATGACCACAGAGGTACGACCTTTCATGAGTTCTTCGAGGGCATCTTGAACTAATTTTTCAGAATTCGAGTCAAGTGCAGAAGTGGCTTCATCCAAAATAAGGATGGTCGGATTCTTCAGAATGGCCCGCGCTATGGCAATGCGTTGTTTTTGCCCACCAGAGAGCTGTATTCCACGGTCACCAACCTCAGTTAAAAGTTGATTTGGAAAAGTGCTGATGAACTCCCAGGCGTTGGCTTTTTTGGCTGCATCTATCACCTCATGTTCAGAAGCATCAGGGCGCCCAAAACGAATGTTTTCTAATATGCTGCCTGAAAAAAGCAATACTTCTTGTGGCACCACTGCAATTTGCTTGCGCAAATGGTGAAGATTCATAGTATCTGCAGCATATTCGCCAAAAAGAATTTCTCCTGCATTAGGCTTGTAAAATTGCAAGATTAAATTAGCAATCGTTGATTTACCTGAACCACTCTGCCCCACCAAGGCCAAAGTTTGATTGGGTGCAAGACTAAAGTTGATACCTTTCAATACGCTTATATCCGAGCGCTGAGGATACGAAAAAACAACATCCTTAAATTGTAGAGCCCCTGTCATTTGTAATTCATCGTTAGCACTTCGCTGAGCTAGTTCAGTTTCTTCTTGAAGCAAATCGAGCAAGTTTTCTGTGGCACCGACGGCTTTTTGTACACTAGCATATAAGTCTGGTAATGAGCCAATTGAAGCACCCATCATGATGGTAAACAATACAAACTGATAAAAACCCTCTGTTGCCAATTCGGGTTGGGGCCCTTGGGTCATGAGTAGGCCTTTCCAAACAATAAAAACGATCGCTCCAAACAAACAGAATATGATGAAAGAAACAAACAATCCGCGCCAAATTCCGCTTCGCACATTGAGGTCTCGGGTTTGCTGGGTGCTTTTTTTGTATTTGCCAAGTAAAAATAATTCGTTTGTAAAAGACTTTACATTGGCAATTCCGCTCAAGGCTTCTTCTAAGAGTGAATTAGAGGTGGCAATATAATCTTGTGCTTCTTTACTTAATTTGCGAATGTAGCGACCAAAAAATACGGCAATAATAGCCATAACCGGCACAGTAGCTAACATGATCAAGGACAACTTCCAAGAGATGAAAAACAAAAATGCAATTCCACCAAAAACGATGATGATTTGACGGAAAAACTCCGCAATGGTAGTACGCAGCACTTCTTGAATTTGGGTGATGTCTGAGGCCACTCTAGAGGTAAGTTCACCTACCTTCTGCCGATTAAAGAAATCCATTGGCATGTAAACCAAACGCTCAAAGGCATCATTGCGCATGTCGCGTAGGGCATTTTCAGTCACATTGTTAAACAACACTACCCGAACAAAAGAAAATACACTTTGAAAAAAGAACAGAATAAAAAGCGCCAAGGCAATTTGATTGACATTCGAAAGGTCAAGTAAATGAACAGCTTGGTCTGGATTACCTACGGGATTTGAACTACCCAACAACTTGCCCATGAGGTAAGGAAACACCAAACCAGCCGATGTGCTCAAAACCAAAAAAATCCAACCAATGAAATAGGTAAAAGCATAAGGCTTCAAGTAGCGTAAAAATCTAGCTGCCTTGCGCCAACTTTCTTTGGTCAGTTTCACTTTGGATGCTTTATTTTTTTTGGGTCTCATCATGGCAAAGGAGCTTTGTTTTACAAATTTAACTTGCTTTATTGTGGCAGTTGCTTTTTTTGATGATTTTTGTCGAAAGAATTTGAAATTCTAAAAAATATACTATCTTTGCATTCCCAAAAACATTACAAATAACGACACGATATGAAAAGAACGTTTCAACCATCGGTAAGAAAAAGAAGAAACAAACATGGCTTCCGTAGCCGTATGGCCACAAAAAACGGTCGTCGTGTATTGGCTGCGCGTCGTCGCAAAGGCCGTAAAAAATTAACTGTATCAGACGAACCGATGCACAAGCGTTAATTCGTTTACTCTTTTTTAAAGCCCTGCCCTCGATGGTCAGGGCTTTTTTATTTTTTGTAAATTAAAAATAACTGCTGAGTTTGTACTCGCATTCAATAAAATAGGGCCGCAAGCGGCCCTATTTACTTTCCAAAATTGTTGACTGATGGAAAGGAGGAACTATACAAGCACCTGAGGTGCCGCAGATAAAATGTTTTGATCAGTTTGGGCTGCAAATTGCTCAAAATTCTCAACAAACTTTGTAGCTAAATGCGCTGCTGTTTGATCATAGGCTGATTTATCTGCCCAAGTATTGCGCGGGTTTAATAGTTCTGTTGGCACATCCGGACAACTAGTCGGGAATGCAAGGTCAAAAAATGGCATTTTCTCGTACGATACCTCGTTAAGTTGCCCTAATAAGGCGGCAGTGATCATTGCGCGGGTGTAGGATAGTTTCATACGTGAACCCACGCCATAAGATCCGCCAGACCAACCTGTATTGATTAACCACACCTGAATATCGGAACCCTTCAGTTTTTCACCGAGTAAGGCTGCATATTTTGCCGGATGCAAGGGCAAGAACGCTGCTCCAAATCCTGCCGAAAAAGTTGTGGTTGGCTCGGTAATTCCCACCTCTGTGCCAGCAACTTTTGCCGTATATCCAGACATGAAGTGATACATAGCCTGTTCGTTCGTAAGTTTTGAAATTGGAGGCAAGACACCAAATGCATCGGCGGTTAGAAAGAATATGTTTTTTGGTGCAGCACCAATTGAAGGAACCGCAATGTTTTCAATATGATTGATCGGATAGGAAACACGTGTATTTTCGGTAATGCTGCCATCGGCATAATCAGGAGTAGATGATTCTTGAGGGAAACCAACATTCTCTAAGAGCGCACCAAAACGAATGGCATCATAAATTTGGGGCTCCTTTTCTCTGGATAAATCAATGGTTTTGGCATAGCAACCGCCTTCAAAATTGAAAACACTATCTACGCCCCAGCCGTGTTCATCGTCGCCGATTAAGCGGCGATTTGGATCAGAGGATAGCGTTGTTTTACCAGTTCCAGAAAGACCAAAGAATATGGCGGTATCACCTCCATGGCCTATATTGGCAGAGCAGTGCATGGATAGCACATTTTTTTGATGTGGTAATATAAAGTTGAGTGCTGAGAAAATTCCCTTTTTAATTTCTCCTGTATAACCTGTACCCCCAATGAGGATCATTTTTTTTGTAAAGTTCAAGATGGCAAAATTGTGCTGGCGCGTGCCATCAATTGCAGGGTCTGCTAAAAAACTAGGTGCACAAACAATATGCCACTCCGGGAGGAAGTCTTCAATCTCAGTTGGCTCTAGGCGCAAAAACATATTGTGTGCAAATAAACTAGACCACGGCAATTCAGCTACCACCCGAATATTCATTCTATATGTCGGGTCCGCACAAGCGTATACGTCGCGTACATATACATCCATATCTGCGAGGTGTGCCTTCATTCGCTCGTAGAGCGCATCGAATTTTTCAGGCTCAAAACCAATATTGACTTTGCCCCACCACACTGCGTTTTCAGTGATTTGGTCGCGTACAATGAAGCGGTCTTGGGGTGATCTACCGGTAAACTCGCCTGTTTCGATAGCCAAAGCACCTGAATCGGTAAGCATACCTTCACCTAAAATGATACAGTCTTCGATGAGCTCAGCAGGTGTCAGATTCCAAAATTGATCTCCTGTTTCTGACAAACCAATGCTTGTGGATAGATCTGAATATTTACCGAATTTACCGTGTAATTCCATGGTGTGTAATTAGGTTGTTTGATGGTACAAAATTACAATGCAAAAACGGCTCAAACCATGACAAATATTAGGATTTTGTACACAATGACTGTTGTTAAATGTGAAGAAATTAATTTGATTTTTTGAAGTATTTTACCTATATTAAGGTAAGTGTCAGAACTACACTTTGAGTTTTGAAAAGTGTTGATTTTTGGTTAGTTTTGAAACAAATGAAACGTATGCGCCTCTTCTCTTCACTACTGGCTATAGCCATTGCAAGTTTTCTCTATATAGAATATCGTCCTGTCGAGGCTACAAAATTATCAAACACCCAATTTAGAAAAGAGCTTCCAAGCAATTGGCTCAGTTCTTCTTTGAGCCCATTGAATGACCAGGCTCAGCATTTGCAAACCGCCGCCTATCAAAAACATATCCTCATTGCAAAAAACACAGGGCAAACGCTGCCTTTAGGTAGGCTTGATAAAAAAATAGCTTGTATGGCGCTTGGAGGCAATTCTTCAGTTTTCACCCAAACCCTTCAACTTTATGCCGACCGCATGGCATTTTTTAAAGCAGATACGCTCACCATTGCTGCCTCTGCCGATAAATTTTACGGTCTAAGTGATCCTGAAATTTGTATTTTTAGTCTACACGCAAGTGCTCCAAAAAGCAACCACATAGCCAAATGGGCTGTAGAAAAAATTGCTTTGTTAGATAGCACAGATCAAAATATTCTTGTGGTATTTGGAGAGCAAAATATCTTAAGAGATATTGACACCTCTTTATTTGACGCCATCGTTCTAGCACATGAAAACCACCCGATTGCCCAAGAACAAATTGCCCAACTCCTTATGGGCGGGCTCAGTGCCTCAGGTATCGAAGCCAACGGAAGATTAGGCCTAGCTTCTCCAGAAGAGTTAGGTATCAATACCATGGATCTAAAAGAACTTGATGTGATCGCTCAAAAGGGAATAGATGCAGGTGCCTACCCGGGTTGCCAATTATTAGTGGCTGTCGAAGACAAAGTCATATGGCACAAAGCCTACGGCAAACAGGGTTATGAGGCTGATGCAGCACCCATCAACTTACAAACTATGTATGACATTGCATCTATTACAAAAATTGCTGCACCAACACTTTTAGCCATGCAACAACATACAAATGGCACGTTTGACTTAGATAAAAATCTTGCGGCATATCTTCCCAAACTTGTTGGTAATGGACCATTTGCTGAACTAAAAATCAGAGAAGTCATGGCCCATCAGGCTGGATTTATCCCATTCATACCATTTTACAAGCAGACCCTAACCAATGGTGAATGGAACAGCAACATTTATCAAAAAACAAAATCAGAAAATTTCCCAACCGAAATAGCCAAAGACATGTATATTCATAAAAACTACAAAGACAGCATATACGAGCAAATTTTACGGTCTAAATTGGGCTCTAAAAAATATAAATATTCCGATTTTGTAGGATATTTTACCCAACCCATTCTAGAAGAAATTGTAGGTCAAAGCATTGACAAATATTTGCGCAACAATATATACTTGCCGCTTGGACTAAATAGAATTTTATATCACCCGTTAAATCATTTTTCGGTGCAACAAATTGCACCCACTGAATACGACCAAACTTTTAGAAAACAACTTTTGCAAGGTTATGTACATGACCCCGGGACAGCCATGTTAGGAGGCGTAGCTGGCCATGCTGGTGAATTTTCAAACGCATGGAGCCTCGCACACATTATGCAACTTTTTCTAAATAAAGGGCAAATGGCAAACCAAAGTTACTTTTCAGAGGCAACCTACAACGAATTTACAAAACAACAATATCCAGGTAACCGACGTGGGGCAGGTTTTGACAGACCAAATGCAAGTGGGGGTGGCACCTGCGATGTGCTAGCCTCACAGCAATCATTCGGGCACTCGGGCTTTACGGGCACCCTTGCCTGGGCCGATCCAAAAAACAAAGTGGTGTTTATTTTTCTATCCAATCGTGTGCATCCGAGTGCCGAAAACTGGAAACTCCGCGATCTGAACATTCGTACCGATTTGCAACATGTGGTCTATGAGGCCATAGCCAAAAGGCAAAACAATCACCTCGGGCACTAAGCATTTTTACACTAAATTTTTTTTTCAATAATTTTCGTAATATTATCATACGATAAAGCTAGATTATTGCCTATGAAAAGACTAAGCTATCTGCTACCATTACTTCTTTTTGGTTGTGGCGTCCAGTATGGATATGAAAAACCAACCATTAGAAAATTCTCCGTAACCTATTGGTTATCGAGTTTAGATGAATCTTATGCCCAAAGAGCTTTTCAGATCTACAAACTTGTTGAACACGATAAAGAAAAATATATTTTCTTGGTGAATGGCCGCTGGGCCGATACATTTTTTGTGGATGGCACAAAGGTGAGCGCAGTGATC
>JAURGK010000039.1 GCA_030833845.1 Crocinitomicaceae bacterium
CATTACAGTGTTTTCTATTTACAAAGACAATAATGGCGACCTTTGGCTAGGGACACACGAAAACGGTGCGTATAAATTTAACGGAAAGACATTTGAAAAGTTTAAACCATTGTGACCAAAGCCAGTGTTGATTAAAGAAATCATGGTTTGAAGTTTAAATGGATTGTTGGAAAAACCCAGAGTTATACGGATGACCTGTTCATGTATTTAAAGAGGTCAACCACCATTTCATAGCCTTCGAGGAAGTTAGAAATTTGTGGCTCACCCGCTACTAAGAAAACCCGAGTCATTAGGCTCGGGTTTTTTGTTTTAGAGCTGTTGAGTTGCTATCTTAGGAATTAAAAAACTGAAAAGATTTCAATGCGTATTACAACAACAAAAATACTTTCGCAACTACAGACTGAAAAAATTAATGCCCTTTGGGACAATGAATTTCCTGCAAAATTAAATGGGCGTTTCCCTTTGCTACTTAATGATGCCACATCATTTGATCATTATATCATTGAAGATGATGCTCAAAGCATCATTGCATGGGCCGTCATTTTTGAAAAAGATCAACAAATTCGTTTCTCTTTGATTGTAGCCGAAAATCAACAACAAAAAGGCCTAGGGGGGCTATTGATAGAAAGATTAAAAACTGACTATCAAGAATTTTACGGTTGGGTGATTGACCACAACGATGATCTAAAAACCAATGGTAAGCATTACCTATCTCCACTTCCTTTTTATCTCAAACATGGATTTGAAATTCTTACTGGCCAAAGAATAGATTCCCCAATGATCAAGGCCGTATTGATCAAATGGGGCTTGTGAGTTATAGTGTTTTTTACAATATTTAGCTATAGTGCTTGTAAAAGATTAATTTTATGCATCTTAACTTAAACTTCAAACGATGAAAGTACTTGCATTTTGCCTTTTCACTGTGATTTTCAATCATTCTTTTGGTCAGTCTTCCTACCCTATAGAGGGGAAATGGGTGCCGGAAGGGTTTGGCAATACGCTTTATATCCTTGCCGATGGAAAACGATACACTTACTATTGCGTAAGTCAAAACTGTGACTCCATTTTCAATACTTATGAGGCCAACGATGGCAACCATCTGCCAAGTGTGGAAGATTATACCTTCAATAACGACACATTGAATATTGATCTCAATTTTGGCAATTTTCTCAATTCACAAATTATTTTCGATTGCGATGGCAACATTGCACAATTTCAAGCAAATAATTCAAATTGGATTCGTTTAAATACCAACCTTAACGATTGCAACTCATCAGGCCTGTCAAACACTCATACAGAGCTTGAACCTCAAATTTTTCCAAATCCAGTGAATGATAAATTGCACATCTCTTTTGATGAAGTTCAATATGGAAATATGAGTATTGTGTCTTCATCTGGCCAAAAAATAATGGAATTTACATTCAATGACAATCAAATTGACCTTGACCTTTCGCAACTAGAGGTAGGAGCATATTTGGTTTTAATCAATACCACTACTGGCTTTTATAAGGCCAAATTCTTTAAAATGTAACTTTTCTTTCGAAGTTGGTTTCTTTAGATATGAAGAAACTAACTCTAACTACATTAATGTTGGTACTTGCAATTACCAGCCAATCCCAAGTACTTGCCGAGCGCATTGAAATTGCCTGCGGTAGCCATTTTTTTTCTGAAGACAACCATTACAACAATCCTGCATTGGTGGTTCGCGGTATTTGGTGCGGCGATTCCTATTTTTGGGCGCCAGTTAGCGAGGGCGATTCCATCAAAGAATTAGCCTATATGGACGGTGAGTTATTTACCGGCACCTGTATAGATTTAGATACCAATGGTTTGCTTCTTGGCAAATATACATTTGAAGATGGCTTGATCTCTCGCTTAGAGCAGTTCTTTGAGAATGGGCAAATAGAAAGGGAATTTAACTACCACGGTGGCGTGCCTCATGGCGGGGCCACAAGATTTTCTTCAGAAGGGCTGCTAGATAGCCACTTCTTTTTTGAAAACGGAAAGCGCAGCGGCTATTATTACCTTAGCCGCGACCGCACCGATTGGGGCTTAGCGCCTTGCATAGAATTTGGCAAGTATGAAAATGGCCAAAGCGTTGAGCTGACTAAACCTTGTTTTGAGGATTTATAGAAAACAAAAAAAGCCCCTGATATTCAGGGGCTTTTTGTACCTCGGGCCGGGATCGAACCGGCACTCCCGAAAGAACAGGATTTTGAATCCAGCGCGTCTACCAGTTCCGCCACCGAGGCATTCTTTCGACTTTCAGGGCCACAAAGATACGTAGAAAATAACTATCATCCAATAGTAAAATGATTGGAATTTGGTATAAGATTTGCTAAATTTAAGAAAGGCCAAACGGGCCGTTGTCACTTATTCATTTTAAACCTTTCATTATGAAACGCATTCTAGACAAATGGGACAAATACAAGTTAGGTCGCCGCTTGCATTACCTTCAAAAAAGATTACACCGCGCCGAAGAAAATGGATACCAGGAAAAGATTGACAAATACAACCGCTATATTCGTGAAGTTCAAGAAAAACTAAGACACATCAAAGAATAGACGGTATTCTTTAGGGAATATATACCTCATCTTTTTCAATGAGAGCAATCCACTCCTCTACGCTTTTTGAATCTTCGATATGGAAATTACCGGATTGTGTTCTGCGCAGTGCAATAAGAGTAGCGCCAGCAAATAAACGCAGGCCAAAATCATGGGCCAAGCTCCTTATGTAGGTGCCCTTGCTACATGTCACTTGAAAGTCAATTTCAGGAAAACGCGTTGCATCGATACTAAAGTCCATGATTTCAATTTGGACTTCGCGCATTTCAACCATTTTTCCTGCCCTGGCCAAATCATAGGCGCGTTTACCGTCTATTTGTTTGGCAGAATAAATGGGTGGAAATTGTGCTTGTTTACCCAGAAAAGAGGTGCGCACTTCTTCTAGTTGCGCATCATCAATATGTGAAATATCAAACTGCTCATTGAATTCGGTTTCTAGATCATAAGATGGAGTGGTTTTACCAAGCAAAAAAGTGCCGGTGTAGGTTTTGGTATCGTTGGTAAGACCTTCAATGAGTTTGGTGTGTTTGCCAAGGCACAAAACCAATAAGCCAGTGGCTAGAGGATCAAGTGTGCCGGCATGCCCTACCTTGACGTTTTTGACACCCAACTGTTTTTTTAAATTCCAGCGAATTTTATTGACCACATCGAAAGAGGTCCATTTGTAGGGCTTATCTACAAGTATAGTGAGTCCGTTGGCGATATCTAACATTAACCTGCCATTTGAAGATCAACACCCAACGCAAGCAAAAGAAGCAATATAGCGCCAAGCGCTATGCGGTACCATCCGAATGGCTTAAAGCCTTTGCGTTGCAAAAATGAAATAAAAGACTTAATGGCTAAATATGCAACCGCAAAAGCAACAATGTTTCCTACTAATAAAAGCAACCACTCTCTACCCTCAGACCCTAGGAGTAATTCTTTTTGATCGTACATGCTTTTAAGCGTCGCGGCAAACATCGTTGGTACCGCTAAAAAGAATGAAAACTCTGCTGCCGCTTTGCGCGTAAGTTTTTGGCTCAGGCCCCCGATAATGGTAGCCGCAGAGCGTGAAACCCCCGGAATCATGGCCAAACTCTGTATGGTGCCTATCAGCATTGCGGACTTATAATTGAGTGAGGGTTCGTCGGCTTGGCTTTCGTTAGACTCAAAATACCGATCGACAAAAAGCAATACCACACCCCCAAGCAACAAAGACCACGCAACAACTTGCACATTTTCTAGCAAGGCATCAATGTAATCTTTGGCCAACAGTCCGATGATTGCTGTTGGTACAAATGCCGCAAACAAAAGCATGTAGAATTGAATGGATTGCAAGAATCTTTGAAAATATACCAATACCACTGAAAGAATGGCGCCAAATTGAATGGCAACCGTAAAAAGTTTGACAAAGTCATCGGAGGCATTGCCCATAAAAGTAGAGACAATGATCATATGGCCGGTGGAAGAAATGGGTAAGAATTCTGTGAGGCCCTCTATGATGGCCAAAATAATTGCATCTAGAAAAGTCATGATTTAAGCTTCAGACTGATCGTTTTTATTGCGCTTCATGATGGCATAAAAAATGACAATGTAGCCCAAAACTATCAACATTGGAGCAAGGGTGATGCGTACATCACTGAAGAGTTCATCCTCCTTAAAAACCTTAGGGTCATCAGAACCCCCGCCAATCATGAGTAAGAAACCCAAAATATTGATTGCTAAACCAATGTAAAGCCACTTGTAATTGGCTGGGTCAAATCCGAAATGTTTAATTGGGTCTTTCATAGCTTAATACAAATCATCTAATTTCATACGAAGATACTTGTTTAAGGCAAACCAAGTGGAGATCATCGTAATAAATACACCTATTGCAAATAACAAACCAACGAGCATAGAGAAGCTCTCAAGGGTGTAGGAGATTTGAATGGTCTCTATTAGATTATTCAGTCCGTAAAAAACGGTGAGTAACAATGCTAGCCCGATGAGCGCCGAAAGCAAGCCCTGAATTAAGGCCTGGCCAAGGAAAGGTTTGCGGATATACATCGCCGTGGCACCAACCAACTGCATAGTTTTGATAGTGAAGCGTTTTGAATACAGTGCCAAACGAATGGTGTTGTTGATCATGGCAACAGCGATAATGATCAAAAGTAAGGCTACGGCCAAAAATAAAAGGGCAAACTGCTTGAACCCTAAATTGACATTCGATACGCTTGCCTTATCGTAATTGACCTCATCTATTTCACCTTTAAACCGAGTTAGAAGCTTGCGTTTGATTGCAGACATGCCGTTTCTGCTTGCAAATTCCATTTTAGGCTTAATTCCAATGGTTGGGGGCAAGGGGTTTTCGTCATCAAATAAGGCCAATATTTCTTTCTCTGCCTCGCTCTCTCCTGTAAATTCCTGAATGGCGCGCTCTGGAGAGATAAAAAACACCTCTGCAAATTCCGGCCAACCTTTGAGCTCTTCTTCAATTTGCTTGATGTCGGCATCATTGAGTTCGGACTTGAAAAAAATATCTGCCTGAAGGTTCTCCTTGGCCTGCTTTTCTATGGAGCGCAAGCCAAATATGCCTCCTAGAACCAAACCTATCATAAAGATTACTAGAGAAATTCCAATTACTGTCGAAACATAACCGGTGCGAATACCTCTTTTACTATAATTTGCCGCCTTTTTTGCCATGATTCAAATATATATCGAAGAAGTTTTGACTCTACTTTTTCTATGGATAGTTTTAAAGATTCAAATGTTTATTTATCCATTTTTGAGGCAATCGTCCAGCCAATGACAGCAGCTCTTTGTTTGGCTTGCTCGGCAAGTTCGCCTTCAAAAAGCTCGTCAACGGTTTGTTTGAAGAGTGCAAGCCATTGATCAAAATGAACTTGTTTGAGGGGCATATGTAGGTGTTTTTCAGTGACGTTGGTGGTATAACCCGCTTCTGAAAGCAGTGCAAAGCGCCAAAAATGTTCCATCTGAGGAAGATGCCTTGAAAAATCGAGTTTTGAAAAAAACGGAGCCAATAGTTCATCTGCCAATACTTTATCATAAAAGCTAGAAACGAGCGTATGGATATCTTCGGGGGTTTCGAGTGGTTTCATATTCAAATTTAAAGCGTTTTTTGCTTAATTTAGATTCCAAATGAACAAACTACTACTATTCCTTTGCTTGGGTTTTTATTTGCCTCAAATGGTACTTGCTCAGGCCTATACGGGCCATGAAAAACCGCAAATAAAGCCACAGCACAAAGCCGCCAATTGCCCACCACCTACCCATACTACCTTCATGGAGCTCAATAATGTTCGGGCCATGATACATACAGCTGGTAACCTTTGGCAGATACCCAATCAAAATTATTCGATGTATGAGGTGCCAAAAAATTCGGGCATCATGTCTTTATTCACAGCTGCACTTTGGTTAGGAGGCACTGATGTCAATAACCAACTCAAACTAGCAGCCTTGCGCTACCGCAATGGGCAAGACTACTGGACAGGGCCGCTTTCTAACGTTTACGCAGAAACGAACTATGACAACTGCTCAAAATTTGACAAACATTTCGTTTCTACACAAGACCAAATCAGAGAGTTCAATGCCTGGTACGAAGCAGGAATTGCCGACCAACAAAATGGCACCCAAACCCAAAGTGAACTTTTCCCGAATTATGTGGTGCCGAATATCATAAAAGAATGGCCTGCGCACGGCGATGTTTCCCAGGGGCAAGACTATTACCTGGCTCCTTTTTACGACAATAACAACGACGGACACTACAATTGGCAAGACGGAGATTTTCCGTGGTATGACATCAAGAAAACCAAGGACTGCTCCACGGAGCGTAAAATATCCTTGTATGGTGATTTAAATTTTTGGTGGGTAATGAATGACAAAGGAAACATTCATACCGAAACCGGTGCAGACCCTATTGGCATGGAAATCAGGGCTCAGGCCTTTTCTTTTGCATCCAATGATGAAGTCAATAACATGACATTTTATAATTATGAGCTGATCAATCGTGGTACGCAAACACTATACAACACATACTTCGGCTTCTTTACCGATGGCGCACTCGGCGACCCCTATGACGACTATGTGGGTTGTGATGTCAATCGTGGGTTGGCTTACTACTACAACGGCGACAATTACGACGGTGACAATTCTGGATTCAAAGGCTATGGATATTCCCCGCCAGCAGTTGGCGTAGATTTCTTTGAAGGCCCCTACCAAGACGACGACGGCATAGACAACGCTTTTGGAATTTGGGAAAACGAGGCCCTCAATGGAATTGGCTATGGCGATGGTATTGTAGACAACGAACGCTTTGGAATGCGTCGATTTTTGTATTATTCAAATACTACTAATGGGGCCAATCCTAACCAAACCGACCCCATTAATTCCGGAGACTACTACAATTATTTAAGAGGATTTTGGAAAGATGGTACCAAGTTCGTCTATGGGGGAAGTGGCCATATTTCTGATCCCGAAGCTGATCCAAATGTGCCATGTGATTTTATGTTTCCGGGAAATACAGACCCACTCGGTTGGGGCACAGGAGGCAACCCTCAACCAAACTGGACCGAACAAACTGCTAACAATACTCCCAACGACCGCCGCTTTGTGCAATCGGCGGGGCCTTTTATCTTGAAACCGGGAGCGGTCAATAACATTACAGTTGGTATCGTTTGGGCACGTTCTAGTGCCGGTGATCCATTTGCCTCGGTTGAAACATTGCGCCGGGCAGACGATAAAGCACAAGCCCTCTTTGAAAATTGCTTTAAGGTGCTTGATGGCCCACATGCACCAGAGGTTCAAATTCAAGAATTGGCCAATGAAGTCATTATTATGCTTTCCAATCCGGTCAATTCAAATAATTATAAAGAAGAATACGAAGAATTTGACCCTTTCATTGTTGCCGCAGACCCCAATGCCGATAAAACTTACAATTTTCAAGGGTATCAAATTTATCAACTCGCCAATTCAAAAGTATCGAGCTCAGAATTACAAGACCCAGACCAAGCGCGTTTGGTTGCCCAATGCGACATCAAAGACGGGATTGGTAAAATCATCAATTTTGAATTCAGCGAAGAGTTAGGCGCTTCTATTCCTGTGGAGCGTGTGAATGGCGAAGACAAAGGCATTCAACATAGTTTTAGGGTGCAAACCGATCAATTTGCCCAAGGCGATAAAAAGTTAGTGAATTTCAAACGCTATTATTACATGGCCATTGCCTATGCCCACAATAATTACCAAGATTACTCGCCTACAGACCCACTTGCTTTGGAGGGGCAGAAAAAACGCTACATTTCGAGTAGAAAAGCAGCCGTCGGAGAAGTAAAGCCCGTTGAGGCCATTCCACACAACCCTATGCCAGAGGCAGGCGGAACAGCGCAGCTCATTGCTTACGGTTCTTCGCCACAAATCACACGTTTGGATGGTTACGGCAATGGCAACCGCAGCTTGGAGTTGACTAAATCTAGCCTTGAAACCATTTTGGCGGATGGCTACATGGCCAACCCAACCTATGACTACGGTTCGGGGCCAATCAATATCAAGGTGGTGGATCCACTCAACTTGGCAGATGGTTATTTTGAGTGCAAGTTCCGCAACTACAACGCGCCAAACATTGGCAATAGTGCCGATACGGCAAGTTGG
>JAURGK010000007.1 GCA_030833845.1 Crocinitomicaceae bacterium
CACGACCTTGCCAAGGTCGGGGTCGCGGGTTCGAATCCCGTTTCTCGCTCTTTTGAGCTCGAGTGGTGGAATCGGTAGACACGCCGGACTTAAAATCCTGTGGGCATTTGCCCGTGCGGGTTCAAGTCCCGCCTCGAGTACAATATTGTGAGAAAAACCCTTAATTCTAAACGAATTGAGGGTTTTTTGTTTTCAAGCTATTCAAGTTTTAACCATGAAATGTCTAATTTTAGGCATGCGAATTTTTTCCCTGCTTCTCCTATTTTGTTGTTTCGTTTGTGCTTGCAGCACTCCGGCTGTTGAAAAGAAGCGCAAAACCAAAAAGCCTGTGGTATTCAAAGAAGTTGAGCCCAGCCTGGCTTATGAATCATGCCAAATAGGAAAGCAAATTTGGATGGCTCAAAACTTAAACGAACCTCATTTTAAAAACGGAGACCCCATTTGGCAAGCCAAAACCAAAGAGGAATGGAAAAAAGCAGGTAATACCTGTACTCCGGCTTGGTGTTATTACAACAACGACCCAAAGCTTGGCCAACAATTTGGGAAACTATATAATTGGTATGCGGTAAATGACCCTAGGGGATTAGCCCCCAAAGGATGGAAAATTGCTGCCAATTCAAACTATTTTGAGCTTATCTCAGACTTAACAAAACTAGACAAAGATGCATTGGCCTTGCAACACAACTCCTTTATAGGTAATTATCCAGATGCTGATGCGCTTCATTTTCACGCCTATGGCTCAGGATACCGTAAAGAAAGCGGGATCTTTGCTGGTAAAGATGATTATGCCTGCTATTGGAGCTCCGACACCGCCACTGCTTATAGCGCCTATACTTTTGACCTCAAGAAAAAACAACTTGACCCTCTGTTAGGTGCGTACTATAAATCTGGTGGTTTCTCTGTGCGATGCATCAAAAATTGATGCTTATCTTTGTTTTTACCTAAACGTTTCTAGGTTTTTTTAATTCGGGATGTAGCTCAGTTGGTAGAGTACTCGTCTGGGGGGCGAGAAGTCGCAGGTTCAAGTCCTGTCATCCCGACTTTCTTTTCTTTTTGATTGAAAATACCATCAAAATGGTATTTTCCTTTTCTTTTGCACGCCTTACTTTTGCATTGTTATTTATATTTAATCTAAATAAGGATGCGTCTTTTCTTTTTTCTTTGTCTATTTTCAGTTTTTTACCTTGGTGCGCAAGAATTTCCCACCGCCGACTCTCTTCGAACGATAGAAACCCAGTCGGTTTCGATTATCGGCTTACAAACTAATTTTATTGGTGGATCGGCAACAAGAATTAGTCCTGCACAATTAGAAAAACTCAATCAAAACGACATCAATAAAGTGCTGCGCAGCGTGCCAGGAGTACAAATTCGAGATGAAGAGGGCTTTGGATTAAGGCCAAATATTGGCATGCGTGGCACACCCGTTAATCGCAGTGCGAAAATTACACTTATGGAAGACGGCATCCTCATAGCGCCCGCTCCTTATGCTGACCCATCAGCTTACTACTTCCCTACTTTTGCGCGCATAGCAAGTCTTGAAGTGCTCAAGGGTAGCAGCCAAATTAAACATGGCCCATATACCATTGGGGGGGCTTTGAATTTACATTCAACAAAGATTCCTTTACAATTCAGCGCATTCGGGCAGGGAAGTTATGGAAGCTTTGGTATGAATCAAGAACGTTTTTGGGTTGGAGAAACCAAGGGGCAATTGAGCTATTTATTTGAGTTGAACAGGGTTGCTGCAACTGGCTTCAAGCAGCTTGACGGTGGGGGCAATACAGGGTTTGATCGTCGGGATTATCTTGGTAAAATACGCTGGCAGAGCGCCAGTAAAGCAAAAGTTCAACAAAGCCTTCAACTTAAAATTCTCCATACCGAAGAACAGTCCAATGAAACCTATCTTGGCCTAACCTACAGTGATTTTATCGCCAACCCCTTGAGAAGATATGCTGGCACGCAAAAAGACCAATTGAACTTATGGCACAATCACTTGATTTTGCAACATGTGCTTAGGCCGCTAAAAAATTTACAGATCAGCAGCAGCGCATATCTTACAAAAACCTTTCGTGATTGGGGGCGCGCATATAGTTTTGGCACAAAAAGTATCAATGCCATACTTGCTGACCCCCTTACTGAAATTGATGCCTATAATATCATGGTTGGACAAGCAGATGGAGAAGTGGTTTTTCGAAGTGCTGCGCGCACCTATTTCACTAGAGGCATTCAGACCTATGCCAACTATGAGTTCAAAACAGGCGCGGTTTTAAATAAACTTGAGTTAGGGTTCCGGTTACATCAAGATTTAGCTAGTAGATATGGTACTCAAAGCACCTATTATATGAATAACGCAATCATGTTATTAACAGATGGGGGCGAACAAGGCAATCAAGAAAATCAAATCCGATCTGGTTTGTCATTTGCCTCATTTGTGAATTACAAATTCGAGTGGCAAAAATGGGGGTTAAGCGCAGGTGTAAGAAATGAACAAATCATATTAAACATGGAAAATTTTGGAAACAATGATTTTTCAAGGTCTGGCTCAAGTAAAACTACCGCCCAAAACAACATTTTTGAATGGTTGCCTGGAGTCTCTTTGGATTATGGAATCAATGCTGAGCAACTGTTGTTTGTAGGCGCACACAAGGGTTTTTCTCCTCCTGGTATGCCAAGTGCAAACCAGGCAAACCAAGCAAGAGCCGAAAAAGCAATCAATTATGAATTCGGTTATAGATATTGTACAAAAAGAAACCAAATTCAAGCCGTTATTTTTAGAAGTGCTTATCAGAATTTACTTGGCTCCGACAATATATCTGGCGGAGGCGCAGGTAGCGGCGAGCAATTCAATGCGGGGCAAGCAAACATACAAGGGTTTGAATTGAGCTTGCAAAAACAAATACAACTCCTTACGGTCTCTATACCAATCAAGGCCAATTATACTTATACTCAAGCCCTCTTTTCCGAGACCTTTATTAACGGGGGTGGTGATTGGGGGAGCGGAATTATAAACACCGGTGATCAAATTCCTTTTATTGCTCCTCATCTTTTGGGCATGAGCGCCGGCGTAGAGACCAAGAACTGTTGTGCCCTGTTGAGTGCAAACTATGTAAGCGCCACAAGAATCAAACCAGGTCAAGGCGCCCTAGTTGTGCCCACCCTGAACCAGCCTTATTCATCTGTGAATTGCATCCCTGCTTATTTGTTGCTTGACTTATCCGTTCAATATCAGCTCAATGCGACGTGGAAGACCTACTTGAGTGTGCAAAACATGGCCAACAATCAAAATGCTGTTGCCAATCTGCCACAGGGATATAGGCCTGCCATGCCCCGAGCTTTTATATTGGGCTTCAAGATGCAACTTTGATAATTTTGACCTTTCAGAATAAGGGCTAATGACTGCATTATTGTACAATAATTTGTAACTTCACCGCTTACTTTTTTGTACATTTAATTTTATGTGGAGTAGAATAGCCAGTTTTATATTGCGTAATCGCTTGTTTATACTTGCCATTATAGCCATTATTACTGTTTTCTTTGGTTATTTTGCCGCAACCGCCCTTAAAGTAGACAACAGGGTGGGCAATACTTTGCCCAAAGACGACCCAATCCAGATGGATTACGAAAACTTCAAGCTCCAATTCGGGGAAGATGGATCCACCTTGGTGATTGCAGTTCAGACCAAAAGCCTGTATACCGAATCTAATTTTAAAAAATGGCGTGAACTCGGGTATAGAATTTTGAAAATCAATGGGGTGAATAATGTGGTGTCCGAAGCCACACTTTTTGGCATGACCAACAATATTGCCAAAAATGAATTTGAAATTCATCGTATTTTTTCAGACACCACTTTTAGAGACAAGTCCATAGGGGAAATCAAAGAAGACGTTAGAAAAAACCCTATTTATCGAGGACTGTTATACAACGATGTAAGCAATGTCTCATTGCTAATGATTGGCATCGATGAAAAAGTATTATCGAACCCTAAAAAATCCAAGGTGGTCTTGGAAATAGAAGAACTTGCAAAATCCTATGACAAGCATTTTGGCAAGCTCTATTTTGCTGGGTTGCCGCACATTCGAGTGGTTGTTGCCAAAAGAATCGTGTCTGAAATGTATATCTTTTTGGCGCTATCTATTCTAGCTTCCTCACTTTTAATGTATCTCATATTTAGGTCCTTTAAAATAATGATGATCAGCAATACGATTGTTTTTATTTCAGTGATTTGGGCCTTGGGTAGCATTGCGTTTATGGGCTACACCCTGTCCATCATTATGGCGCTTGTGCCGCCTTTGTTGATTGTTATTGGCGTGCCTAATTGTGTATTTTTATTTACAAGATATCATCAGGAATATATACGATTAAATAGCAACATGAAGGCGCTATTTGTAATGATCAAGCGTGTTGGTTCTGTCACTTTTTTAACCAACGTTACGACCGCAGTAGGTTTTGTAACCTTTACTAGCTCTGATAAACTTGCTGAATTTGGCTTAATCTCGAGCTGGAATATCATGGTGGTTTTCGCCCTGTCATTGACCATTTTACCCATTTTCACCTCTTTTGTTGGAGACCCTAAGCCACGACATTTACATCACCTCACTAGGCAATCTTCTCAATGGTTTTTAGACCTATCGGTTAAAATTGTGACCAAATACAGGCCTGTCGTTTATATCAGTGCTGTTGTGTTGGTGCTCTTTAGCCTTTATGGCATGACCAAAATTTACTCCACGGGTAACATCACCAGCGACCTACCAAAAGACGATCCAATTCTACTTGATATCAAATTTATAGAAAAGAATTTTGGAGGGTCAATTCCGTTTGAAATTACCATAGACTATAAGGAGAAAGGCCGCCTGTTCAACATCAATACCATGCGAAAGATTGAAGCAATTCAAGAAAGCTTCAGTCAAGATACGCTCTTCTCAAAAAGCATCTCTTATATTGACTTGATCAAGTCCATTAACATGGCCTATCATGGGGGCGATGAAAATAAATTCACAATTATTTCTAACCGCGACAAACTTCGCCTCAAAAAATACATTGATAAACTTGATTTAAGCAGCCTTAATGGTGGTGCAGTAACATTAAAAAGCCTAGTAGACACCGCGCATACCACACTTCGAATTCGCATGCAAATGAAAGATTTGAGCGTGGATAAGGTCGCCCCAGCGCTGGATCATCACAAGCAAAAAATCGAAGAAATTCTCAATCCAGACAAACCACAAATCGAACGATTATACGGAAAAATAACTAAAGGACAGGTGGATATACTGGATAGTTTAATGTATGACCATTCGGACGTTTTCAATGATTTATGCAGTAATCTTGCCGCAGGAAATGAAGACAAACAAATGGCATTTGACCTCGATCCAAGCCTAGTTAAAACTTATGCTAAAAAACCAGGTTTTGATAAAAAACTAAGAAGCGCAATCAACAAGTCTTATTTTGAACCTGTTTTTACAGGGATCAAAGTAGTACAAACTGAAGGCACCAAGTACTTATTTACCAATTTATTGCAAAGCTTGGTTTTTGCCATAGTATCGATTGCCATTATGATTGGATTTTTATTCCGGTCTATAAGAATTATCATTGTTTCAATGATACCAAATGTAATTCCTTTGCTTTTTACGGCGGGCATGATGGGTTATCTTCAAATTCCACTTAAACCTTCTACGATACTTGTTTTTGGTATAGCCCTGGGCATTACGGTCGATAACGCCATATTATTCCTAGGCAAATACCGAAACGAATTAAAACTCCACTCCTGGGATACCCGATTTGCTATTTTACATTCCTTAAGAGAAACAGGCTTGGGGATTGTTTATACCTCAATTGTGTTGCTTTGTGGATTTATGATGTTCTCATTTTCTCAATTTGGCGGAACACAAGCCCTTGGATTGTTGGTGTCTATAACCATCTTTGTGGGTACCATTACCAACCTCATCATTCTTCCTTCATTGTTACTAACATTAGAAAGGCAGATAAATATCAAATCTTTGCAAGAGCCCTTCTTTGATAATTATTACGAAGATACTGACTACGACATGGACAAACTCGAAGTTGAGTTTGACGACCCAAAAAAGTAGTGCATTAATTTTATTCTTCTTGGTTGAGTTTTTTTACCATGGTAAGAATGGTGGCAAGGGCCACAGTTTCTCCGGTTTCATCATATACGTCTACAAGAAACTTTACGATTCCTTTTGCTATGTCGTCTGGGCTGCGTTTTTCTTGATCAACTTTTTCTTTAACAGTAAAACGAACCCCAATGGTTGCTCCAGGATAAACAGGCTTGGTAAAGCGCGCCTCTTCTATGCCATAATTTAGCAGAACAGGTCCCTTTTTAGGGTCCACGAAAAGACCAGCAGCTTTGGACAATATAAAATATCCATGGGCTACACGGCGCTCAAAAATTGTTCCCTCTAAAGAAGTGGCGTCCATATGGGCATAAAAATTATCGCCCGACACGTTAGCAAAATTTACGATGTCAGCATCAGTAACAGTATGCTTATGAGTAAATACCGTTTCACCCACAACGAGCTGCTCAAAATGCTTTCTAAAAACATGCGGCTCTGCCTCTGGCATAGCTGCGCCAACCTGAAACTGTTGGGTGATGGCGGTAATCGTTGAGGGGTGACCTTGAATTGCTGTGCGTTGCAAGTAATGTAAGACCCCGCGTTTGCCACCCATTTCCTCACCCCCACCTGCGCGGCCTGGGCCTCCGTGTGTTAATAGAGGCATCGGAGAACCATGACCTGTGCTCTCTTTGGCACAATCTTTATTGAGTACTAAAATGCGGCCATGCATACTTGCGGCTCCCATCACATATTCTATAGCTTCATTGTTATTAGGCGTCACAATAGAGGACACCAAAGATCCCTTACCCATTTTTGCCAATTCTATGGCTTGGGGCATGTCTTTGTATGGCATTATAGTAGCAACGGGGCCAAAAGCTTCAATTTCGTGTACAGCTCTTGCTTCAAATGGATTTTCGTTGCGAAATAAAACCGGAGGATAAAAAGCGCCGTCGACTTTGCTAGCGCCGAGCACCTCAAAATCAACTAGATCGCCAAATACTATTTGCTGACTTTTTGCTAACTCTGCCACACTTGCACCAACACGCTCCACCTGCAACTTAGTAGCCAAGGCCCCCATGCGAACTCCTTCAACAGATGGGTCGCCTAGTTTAATGCCGGCCAATCGAGCAACTATTGCGCTCTGAACGTCATCTAGTAGACTTTCTGGAACCATAATTCGACGGACGGCTGTACACTTTTGACCAGCCTTGACTGTCATTTCTTTGACACACTCCTTGACAAAAAGCTCAAACTCTTCTGTTCCCGGGGTAGCGGATTGCCCTAGTATAGTTGCATTCAAGGAGTCTGCTTCCAAATTGAAACTCACGCTTTGCGCTGCTATTTGGGGTAAGGACTGCAGTTGCTTCCCCGTTGTGGCACTTCCTGTAAATGTGATTGTGTCTCGGCTATCTACTGAGTCCAGAAGGCCTCTACCCAAACCACACACCAACTGCAATGAACCTTCTGGTAAAATTTTAGAATCAATGATGTCTCTAACCATTACTTCCGTTAAGAAACAAGTGTATTCGGACGGCTTAACTACAGCCGGTACGCCCGCCATGAGGTTAACAGCAATTTTTTCTAGCATTCCCCAAATAGGAAAATTAAAAGCATTGATGTGAATTGCCACTCCCTCTTTAGGTACCATTATGTGATGCCCTATAAAAGTGCCGTTTTTGGAGAGAGGCGCCGCAACACCGTCCACATAGTAAGGCAAATCTGGAAATTGGCGGCGCAAACTAGCGTTAGCAAACAAGTTGCCGATACCCCCTTCGATGTCGATCCAAGAATCTATTTTAGTTGCTCCTGTCCAAGCTGAAGCTTGGTAATACTTCTCTTTTCTTTCCAATAAGTATAAGGCCAAGGCCTTTAACATGCGGCCTCTTTCTTGGAAGGTCATTTTTCTTAAGGCAGAACCATGGCTCCGGCCATAATCAAGTACCTCGCTAAAATCAATTCCTAAGCTAGATACTTCACCAAACTGAGCTCCTGTTAAGGCATTAAAAAGCGGGGTTTCCACTCCTGTGCCGTCCACCCATTGTCCGAGAATGTAATTTTGATATCGTTGCATAATCCGTTAATTGAGTAACCAGCGCACCAAATCGGCGCCATTGGCATAAATCATCAAAGAAAGTAAAAGAAAAATACCAATATATTGCGCTACCTCCAAGACCTTTTGTGGCGCCTCTTTACCAGTGATCATTTCATAAAGTAAAAAGACCACATGGCCTCCGTCTAGTGCGGGTATGGGTAAAATATTCATGAAGGCTAAAATGATAGACAGCAGTGCTGTTGTGAGCCAAAAGGTGTGCCAATCCCAAAGCGGAGGAAACATATTGCCAATAGAAGCAAAGCCTCCTATTTGTGTGGCGCCTTTTTTAGTAAAAATAAATTTAAACTGACTTACGTAGTCAGAAAGCGTATTGAAACCATAATTCATACCAATACCAATGCTCTGGGCAAAGCCATATTTTTTATCATAGATGGCCTGTCGATCAACATACTCCAAATTTGTCAGAATCCCAATGGTTCCGTTGGCGTTTACCCAAACATCACGCGTAATGGTGTCTTTTGAGTCGCCATTTTGAGCAACCTTAATGGTAACATTTTTGCTTTTGTTGGCAAATAGCGCCGCTTGAAATTCATCGTAATACTGCACCGGGCTGCCGTTGACCTCAAAAATCATGTCCTTTTCTTGCATGCCGCCTTTGCGGGCAGGAGAATTTTTACTCACTTCTGCAACTGAAATTTTATGCGCCCTCATTGCAAAGGCAGGAAACGCCCCTGCCTCGAAAAGTTGCTGATCAATATCAGTGGGTAATTTCACTTTTACAACCTGACCATTGGGGTGTTGAAGTGTAATATTTCTTGCTCCACGCAATATAATTCCTTTATTGACATCATCTAAGTTGAGTGGTGCTTTGGATTCAACAGCTAGGATTTTATCGCCGCTTGAAATTCCAAATTGATTCAAATAGGGGTGTACGGCCAACCCTTCTTTTAATTTGGTTTGATCAAGTGCTAATTGGCCCCAAGTGAATACGACCCCAATGTAAATAATGAAACCCAATACCAAATTGACAGTAACGCCACCTATCATAATAATCAGTCGTTGCCACGCTTTCTTACTTCGGAATTCCCAGGGTTGGGGCTCGTTTTTTAATTGCTCGGTATCCATAGACTCGTCTATCATGCCTGCAATTTTAACATATCCACCAAGTGGCACCCAGCCTATGCCCCACTCTGTTGTGTTGGGGTCTTCAGACCAATCTGCAGGAGCAGATTTAGATAACCATGATTTTTTGCGCAGACCATTGACCTTTTTCCATCTAAAAAAAGAAAAATAAGGATTGAAAAAAAGATAAAATTTTTCTACTCTGGTCTTAAATAATTTGGCCGGAATGAAATGTCCAAATTCGTGGAGTGTAACCAGAATGGCCAGAGAGGTAATAAGTTGGGCTGCTTTGATAAGTATTTCCATAATTAATTTTTCTAGTACAAAGATATCTGAAGTTTGTTAGTGGGCCTCGAGCCAATTTTCTGCTGCTTTCATTTCTACCTCCATAGGAACCTCCATCTCAACAGCAGCTTCCATTGCTGTCTTGACAAGTTGCTGCATGATTTGAAGCTCGTCCCGATGAACATCAAAGACCAATTCGTCATGAACCTGTAAAATCATTTTTGATTTTAGTTTCTCTTTATTCATTGCTTTATAGACGGCGATCATGGCCATTTTAATAATATCGGCCGCCGACCCTTGAATAGGTGCGTTGATCGCGTTACGTTCAGCAAAACCGCGCACCACAGCATTAGCCGAATGAATGTCTGGCAGATATCGGCGGCGTTTAAGGATCGTTTCTACAAATCCTTGCTCTCGAGCCTGGGCAATCACATTGGTCATGTAGGATTTAATGGTGTCGTATTGTTCAAAATACGCATCAATAATTCCTTTGGCTTCGGTCCTTGAAATTTGCAGGTTTTGTGCCAAACCAAAGGCCGACTGCCCGTAAATGATTCCAAAATTGACCGCTTTAGCCGCGCTGCGCTGCTCTCTAGTTACTTGCTCTAAAGGCACGTTAAAAACTTTTGCCGCGGTAGCGGCATGAATGTCGTGGCCGCTCTTAAAGGCAGAGATCATGTTTGGGTCCTTAGACAATGCTGCGATAATCCGAAGTTCTATTTGCGAATAATCTACAGCCATCAATTGAAATTCTTGGCTCCGAGGCACGAAGGCGCGTCTAATTTCTCTTCCCTTGGCCGAACGAACCGGAATATTTTGCAAATTCGGGTTGTTGGAACTAAGGCGGCCCGTGGCTGTAACTGTCTGCATAAAGTTACTGTGAATTCTTCCGTCAACTGGATCGCACATGGTGGGGAGTGGGTCCACGTAAGTGCTTTTGAGTTTGCGCAATTGCCTATATTCTAATATAAGCCCAATTATTGGATGGTCATGTTCGTGTTTCTGCAACACATCCTCAGAGGTGGCGTACTGACCCGTTTTGGTCTTCTTGGCTTTACTAGAAATCTTTAGTTTTTCAAACAATATTTCTCCTAGTTGACGCGGAGAATCAATATTAAAATCTTGACCCGCAAGATCCTTAATTTCTGTATCTAAGGCCAATAGCCTTGCTTCTAAAGAAATTGCATAATTAGTGAGTGCGGCAACATCAATAGCAATGCCTTCTTGCTCAATTTCTTTGAGCACCTCGACTAGCGGCATCTCTACATCATAAAACAAGTGGTGTAAATGTGGCTTTTCAATTTCTGGCGCCAACACTTTTTTAAGTTGAAATGTTATGTCGGCGTCTTCACAAGCGTAATCTTTTACTTGTTCTGGCGATAAATCCGCCATATTTCCTTGATTCTTTCCTTTTTTTCCGATCAATTCCTCAATGGAAATAGGTTGGTAGTTTAAATAATAGGTGGCTAAAAAATCCATGCCCTGTTTGGCCTCCGGATTGATCAAATATTGGGCAATCATCGTGTCAAATATTGGGCCTTTGACCTGTATTCCATAGCGATGCAAGACCTTTAAATCATACTTGATGTTGTGTGCGATTTTTTCAATAGAAATATCTTCAAAAACAGCAGAAAACTCATTGACAATCTGCTTGGCTTGATCAAAGTTCTGAGGAACCGAGACATAAAACGCTTCCCTTGGTTTGTAGCAAAAGGACATTCCCACTAAATCGGCGTGCAAGGCATCTATGGAGTTTGTTTCAGTATCAAAACACACCTCGCTTTGCTTTAAAAGCAACTCCACTAATTCCTTTCGTTCTTCAGGTGTATTGATTAGGTGGTAGCTTGGTTTCTCGGTGGCGATTGTTTTATAACTACTTGTGGGCAATGCCACTTGCGGCTCGAGCATACTTTGTACACCAAACAAATCTAGTTGTGGTTCTGTTTGGTTAGCCATTTGTTGAGTAATCACAATCTCTTCTCCTAAGATCCGTTTGGCCAAGGTTCTAAATTCAAGCTCGGTGAATATTTCTTTGATGGCAGCGGCGTCAGGGTCGCAAACGGCAAGTTCTTTCTCATCGAATTCAACAGGCACATCTCTGATGATGGTGGCCAACGACTTTGACATCAAGCCCTGTTGTTGAAAGGCCTCGACATTTTCCTTTTGTTTTCCTTTGAGTTCATAGCTATGTGCAAAAAGGGCCTCCATGGAACCGTATTTAGCTACCAACAACTTCGCTGTTTTTTCACCAATCCCGGGAATTCCTGGAATATTGTCTGAGGCGTCGCCCCATAATCCTAAGATATCGATTACCTGAAGCGGGTTTTGTATTTCAAATTTTTCGCACACTTCTTTTACCCCTAAAATTTCAGGTGGGTTCCCCCCTCTTGCCGGTTTATAAATAAATGTTTGCGGGCTGACAAGTTGAGCATAATCTTTATCTGGGGTCATCATGTAAGTGATGAATCCTCTGGGTTCGGCCAATTTTGCGACCGTTCCTATCACATCATCAGCCTCAAAACCTGGCACTTCGAGAATAGGGATGTTAAATGCTCTTACGATCTGTTTGATCGGATGAATCATGGATCGAATGTCTTCAGGCATCTCCTCTCTTTGTGCCTTGTATTCCACAAATTCTTCTTGACGCTGGGCTGACCCTCCGGGCGGATCAAACACAACGGCAATGTGCGTTGGCTGTTCGGTTTTAAGTACATCAATGAGCACATTGGTAAACCCAAATGCCGCCGATGTGTTTTCTCCCTTTGAATTGATGCGCGGGTTTTTTGCAAAGGCAAAATATGCACGGTAAATAAGCGCATAAGCATCGAGTAAAAATAGTTTTTTAGGGGCTTGAATTGAGCGCATCAGAAGGAGGGGAAATAAGGGGTGAACTGGGAGGTTTCGAATTGGCGTTCTATTGAAAATCGGCTGGTTTTATATACAAAGGCTGTGCCTATTTTTGGGTAGCCGCTTATTTTAATATTGGCCACAGGTTTTTTTGTGGCTTTGTAGGCAATCGTAATGAATCCTGGCTCTGGAACGATGCGCAGTGGTACTTTGAGTGCGCTTTGAGAATGCGCCTTGAGTTTTACGGTTGAGTCAATATAAAGATCGCCTATTTTTTGTTGGTCAATAAATAATTCAAAAGATCCTGGTTTCATTTTTAGAGGCACCCATAATTTATTTTCAACATGAAAACCCGCCTTCACCTTAATCAGTTGTCCGCTGAAAAGCTCCACTGAAGAGCCGTCATAGCTTATATATTCTATGGGCTCCTCAATAGACTTACATGCAAACAAGCCTAAAAACACAAGGCTCAAATAAATTATTTTTCTCATTGTTGCTGCTCGCTGAAGTATTTAAAAAAATAAGGGATGGTTGCTATGCCTTTGTAAAAATTAAATAGGCCAAAGTGCTCATTGGGGCTATGAATGGCATCGCTATCAAGGCCAAAGCCCATCAAAATAGTTTTCAGGCCCAATTCTTGTTCAAACATGGCAATAATTGGAATGCTGCCCCCGCTGCGAACCGGGATTGGGTTTTTTCCAAAGGTGTGGGCGTAGGCCTTGCTGGCCGCCGCATAGGCCGGAGAGTTTGTTGGAGTTACTACTGGTTGGCCGCCGTGGTGCGGTTGCACTTTTACCCGAACGCCCTTGGGCGCAATGCGCTCAAAATGATTCAAGAATAATTGTGTGATTTCTTCAGGGTCTTGATCTGGTACAAGTCGCATAGAAATTTTTGCAAACGCTTTGGAGGCAATAACGGTTTTTGCTCCTTCTCCAGTATAACCACCCCATATGCCATTGACATCAAGTGTTGGTCGGATGGAGCCGCGCTCCATTGTGCTGTAAGTTGCCTCGCCATAAGTTGTGTCAATTTGTAAGGCCTCACAATAAGCTTTTTCAGAGAAGGGTGCTTTTGCCATTTCTGCCCTGTCTTCATCAGAGAGCTCAACAACCTTGTCGTAAAAACCAGGGATAGTAATACGCATGTTGTCATCGTGCAGACTAGCAATCATTTTAGTTAAGACATTTATCGGGTTGGCAACACAACCGCCATATAGCCCTGAGTGTAAATCTCGATTTGGGCCCGTTAGCTCCACCTCAACATAGCTCAGGCCTCTGAGGCCTGTTGTAATGGATGGGGTGTCATTGGCCAACATTCCGGTATCAGAAACCAAAATAATATCTGCCTTTAATTTTTCTTTGTTTTTTGAAACGAACAAGGCCAAGTTTGGGCTCCCGACCTCCTCTTCGCCCTCGATCATTAGCTTTACATTACAAGGTAGCTCACCTGATTGAAGCATGGCCTCAATTGCTTTGACATGCATAAAAAATTGACCTTTGTCATCGCATGCTCCGCGTGCAAAAATAGCACCTTGTGGATGAATATCTGTTTGCTTTACTACGGGCTCGAATGCTGGCGTGTGCCACAATTCTAAAGGATCTGCGGGTTGGACATCATAGTGGCCGTATACCAATACTGTTGGTAGCGCCTCGTTGAGTATTTTTTGCGCGTAAACTATAGGGTGGCCAGCAGTAGCAATAAGTTCAACGTTATCAAGACCTATTTCTTGAAGATGCTTTACTAAGTGTTCGGCGCAAGAGGTGACATCTTTTTGAAAATTTGGATCGGCAGAGACAGACGGAATGCGCAATAATTCAAACAATTCGTTGAGAAATCTGTCTTTGTTGTGATCAATAAAATGCTGTGTTTTTTCCATAATTATTCTATTGTTCAAAGTTGCGAAAAATCATGGTTTTTATGGCCTGGTCGAATATATTAATTTTGTAATGCAACTATTTTCATTAAATTAACGTCCCAAGGATAACAAAAGCGATCATGAAAATAATTTTACAGCTCATTTTTATTAGCTCTTTTGGAGCGTTGTTAGCACAACCCATTTCGGTTTCAACCACCCAAACACCTCAGCAATTAGTTGAAAATGTTTTGCTTGGATTTGGCGTTACTGCATTTAATATAACTATCAATGGCAACCCCGCTTTGGCTAACACCCCACAAAGCAATATGGGCTACTTTACCAATACAAATGCCTTATTTCCAATTGGTAATGGTTTGGTATTAACTACTGGAAATGCCATAGGGGCGCCAGGGCCAAATAATCAAGGTGGAGCCACCAACAACATGCCTGCTACTCCAAACGTTGCTTTTGACCCGCACCTCAACGATATTGCCAACGCGGGTGTAACCAATGGCATTGTACTTGAATTTGATTTTATCCCTTCGGGAGACACCCTTGTATTCAACTATATGTTTGGCTCTGATGAATACCCGGAATGGTCGCCTTCATCATTTAACGATGCCTTTGGATTGTTTCTTTGGGGGCCAGGCATCTCGGGGCCATTTGTTTTGGCGGGATATCCCAATGGAGGCGTTAATCTTGCCACAATTCCGGGTGGCACACCAGTTACCATCAACAATGTGGGGCCCTCTTCTAACACTGCGTATTACGTGGACAATCAAAATGGTATTGCCTATGGCGATGCACTACAATACGATGGCACAACCGTGTTACTAACGGCTGCTTCAACCGTACAATGCAACCAACTCTACCACATCAAATTGGCCATTTCTAACGTGGGCGATCAGTCATTAGATTCTGGCGTATTCCTTGAAGCTGGCTCTTTTAGTTCGGCGGCAGTAGATGTAGCGGTGGCTACTGTTTCTGGTGACACCACTATTGTAGAGGGCTGTACATATGCAGACTTTATTTTTACAAGGCCTCCGGGGCAGGTAAACGATACGCTCATCATCAACTATACCATTGGTGGTGTGGCCCAACAAGGTATTGATTATAATACCCTGCCCAACCCCATTACTTTCTTGCCTGGTGAAGATACTGTAATCATTACGCTTAATCCTATTCAAGATGGCATTAATGAAGGGTTTGAGTCTGTCGTAATCACCGTAGAACTCATCAACCCCTGTGGAGATACCATTACCTCGTCAGGAACAATATACATAGGAGAAGGCCCTATAATAAACATAACGGGTAATGACCCTACTGTTTATTGTGCCACTGACAGCGTTTGGCTTTCGGCGAGCGCCTCTGGTGGATATGCCCCTTATACCTACCAATGGGAAAACTTGGCTGGCGCCAATCTAGGCACCAATGATTCTATCTCTGTTGGCATCAATCAAAATGGTACGATGTACTATTTAATCACCGCTACAGACAACTGTAATTTTACCCAAACCGACACGGTTACACTTACCATGAATCAAATTTTGGCAATCGACACTATTTTCGTTGGGCCTTCAACTTGTGTGCCTACCGGCTATGTGTCGGTGCAGGCCAGTGGAATACAGGGGGTGCCACAATATACCTGGACGGGTCCTGGCCCTAATGGTTTTATTGATGCGTCTGTTTGGCAAAATTTACCTTCTGGGTGGTATTACATTACCGTAGAAGACAACGTTTGTTCAGTTTCAGACAGCGCCTTTGTAGATTTGTTAGACCCTCCTGTTGCCGAATTAAGTGCAAATGTTTCCTCTGGATGTGCGCCGCTTTCTGTAACCTTTACCAATACAAGTCAAAATGCTTCCGCCTATAGCTGGAGCTTCGGCGATGGACAAAGCGCAAACAGCAATGACCTCAGCGCTCAACTACATGTCTACGACGTACCTTTTGGCACCTACACCGTAACCTTAACTGCTAGCCAGGGGCCCCAATGTACTGATGTGGCTACGGTTGTAATTCAAGTAGATGTGTGTGGATGCATGGATGCATTGGCGACGAATTACAATCCAAATGCCAATGTAGACGATGGCTCTTGTGTATTTCCGACGGGTTGTACAGATCCATTGGCGCTGAATTATGACCCCAACGCCCTTATTGATGACGGCAGTTGTGAATATGCAAGACCGGAAGTTGTGGCGCCAAATGTATTTAGTCCTAATGCAGATGGTAACAATGAGTTGTTCTTTTTAGACACTAAAAATGTTATAGAGCTTCAATTAATTATCTTAAACCGCTGGGGAAATGTGCTTTTAGACGCCACTTCTGTTGATTTGACCAACAACAATCCTTCTTGGGATGGAAAAGTTAACGGTGAAATCGCTAGTGAAGGAGTTTACTTTTATAAATACATCGCTAAAGGGTTGAATAACCAAGAAGTTTCTGGGCACGGATTTCTACATCTAGTTAACAAAAATTAAGTTTTTTGCTTGTTTTGAAAAAAGAGGCTTTTGCGCGCTATGTAATAATTTTCTTAATTCTAAGTTGTGTACTTACCGCGGGGGTTTATTTTTTACGTGGCACTAAAAAAATAAAAGGACAAAAACAATACGGAGGCACCGTTCATCTTTCTATAAAAACGGCACGAGGAGTTTGTAATCCATTAAGCAATAATACATTAGACCACCATCGGGTTCAGCAGCTTATATTTGAACCACTCCTCAAACCGTCCTCGAACCAAAGAGGCTGGAATTACCATTTAGCGAAGACAGTAAGGGTGGCTAGTGGCGGCTCGAAAATTTTTATAGAACTTAAACAAAACATTCGCTTTGCTCCAGACCCTTGCTTTAGGTTGGCCTCAGATGAATTGACAACAAAAGACATCGCTTTTAGCCTTTCAATGGCCTGCTCAAATAATCCGCATATTGTTTCAAACGATTATTTGGCCGGTCTGATAAGAGGAGGAAAACAATTTAGAAAACAAAATCTTAATCCGCTCTTGCAAACAGTGAGTGGTGTTCAAATCATTGATGATTATAATTTAATCATCAACCTAGACCGACCTATCAATCATTTTCTAGAAATGCTCTGTGGCCCATCCTTTGGGATAATGAGTAAACAAGCAGCCGCTTATTATGCCTCTGATTTCTTCAATCATCCTGTGGGTACTGGGCCTTTTGTATTAGAGGAATCATTGGCCGATAGAAGTATTTATGTTGCCAACGAACATTATTGGAGAAAAGACCGTCTGGGCAATCAATTACCTTTTGTCAATAAAATAGTGGTTCGTTTCAATGTGAGCGGAAATCAAGCCCACCGTCTTTTCTTAAAAAACAAACTTGATTTATTGTTTGATTTGCCGGTCGAAGATTTACAAAATGCTTTTGGCACACTGAGTGATGCAAAGTCTGGTAAGAATCCGCTTCATGAGGTTTGTGTGAAAAACGCTGCTAAAGTGCATTTTATTCAATTTGACTGTACGCGAGCTCCTTTTAATAATATCAATTTAAGAAAAGCCTTTGCCCTTGCAATTGATACAAAAACTATTTGCGAAGAGGTATTAAAAGGAGAGGGGCAGCCTTTGAAGCAACGATTCATCCCCCTGTCTCAATATAAAATGAATGGTGCGATACCATTAAATCCAACACAGGCTGCTTTTCCAATCAAAGAAGCCAAACAATTACTATTGGCAGCGGGCTTTAATCAGAACAACCCACCGCCCGCCTTTCACTTTTTTGTAGATGCACAAAAAGAAAGCCCCGCGTTTAGGTGGGCAGAAGCCGTAGCTAAGATGTTACGACAAAACCTGGGTGTTCGCATAAGTCTTCACCAGGGGCCGCATAAAGAGGGAGTATCAAATGCGCTTTGGAGAACCGGCTGGATAGGGGATTATTTCGGGGCAGAGTCATATTTGCGATTGTTTTACAGCGGCGCTCAAGCACCTGTGTACTTTAAAAATCTAACTATTGATTCACTGTACGTAAAATCAATATTGGCCAGTTCCTTTGAGAAAAAAATCAAACTACAGCAAGATTGTGAAAAAGAAATAATAGCTCAACAAGCCTTGATTCCCATCTTCTCTCAGGGTTTTATTTTACTCAAGCAATTGCATTTAAGAGGGCTAGAACTAAATGATACTGGGCTTATAGATTACGCACAGCTTTACATTAAAAAGGTAAGGCCTATTTGAGGGCGTTTTCAACCCAACTTTTTCCCCAATTTTCGTGCTCTTCCGTGGACCAAAGCAATGGATAAAAAATACGTTTTTGAAAGCGTGGCGGCAAATACTTTTGCCAATTTGTGCCCCCGGTTGCTGCCACATCTTTGTCTTGTCTGGCTAAATACCTCACCGCCGACTTGTAATGAGCAAGAGGCCAATTTACGTTTACATTGATGTCATTTTGTCTTAAGGCTTCTTTCACCTGTGGGTCATTTTGGTCTTCTTCTGTTAATCGCAAGTAGACTTGCCACAGGTTTTTGTTGCGACAAAACTCACCAAGTTCGATGAATTTATTTTTGTATTTCGCTTCAAACTGAATGAGGGTGAGGGTTTTTTTACCTGTGGCCACTTCTGTGGCTCCTGCCTTCCAATAAATGTGCTCAAATAGGATTTCGATGTCTTTTTCTTGTTTGAGCGCCTCTCTTTGATCTTTTGAGACAAGGTTAATAAAGTCTGTGCTGAATATTTCGATTTCTCGATATTGGGCTGATTGAAACCCTGAGGCGGGCAGTAAACTCATCCGAAACTTAAGAAATTCATCTCGATCCATACCAGTAATCATGATTTCAAAGCTATTGATCAGGGCCTCAAAATACCGATTGATTCGGGTTACACGGTCAATGAAGTGCTTTTTACCCGGCTGGGCTAGCTCCCCTAAGGCCTCGAATTCACGCAACGCCAACTTAAAATACAATTCTGTAATTTGATGATACATGATAAAAACCACTTCGTCGGGGAAAGGTGTTTTGGGTTTTTGTAGGCTCAAAAGTGTGTCTAGCTGAATATAATCCCAATAGGTAGTTACATCTGCATAAAGGAGCCCCTCCAAATAGGCGTTGAAATCTTCGCCTAGGGCTGCGTATTTATGATGAAGTAAGTCTAATTTCTCTTTGAGTTCGGGGGTGATTTCCATCTTGTGTTGTTTGAAATTGTTTTTCGAAATTAAACAAATTTTAAGTGCCTAAAGTATTTTACATTTGTACTTCATATACCTTATCGGCGATGATCAACTACAATCCAAAAAATTGGCTTTCCTTCATTTTTTCTTTTCATAAAAGTGATACCGTAAGAATGTTGTGGAAAGAATTGCTTTATATAAGCATCTTATCGATTACCATTGCGTATATTGAAATTACATTTTTTCCCGGGGCTTTATTCTTAAAAAACCTAACCACCGTTTATTCCCTCTTGGGGTTTGTGATTTCACTTTTATTGGTCTTCAGAACCAACACTGCCTATGATCGTTGGTGGGAGGGCAGAAAAGCATGGGGGGCGTTGGTCAACGACACGCGCAGTTTAAGCACCAAAATAGCCGTGTTGGATATTAGCCAAAAACAAAAGGAAACCTTCCGACAACTCATTACCTTGTTTGTGTTTGCAACAAAAAATAGGCTGCGTAATGCTTCACTTGAGAGTGACCAAGAGCTTCCCGATGACCTAAAGCAATATTCCTTGCCGGACCACCAGCCCTTGAGTGTGCAAAAATTACTGCGCATTGAAATAGAGGGGCTTTTGAAACAAGGTGTTATTAGCCCCGAAGTTTGGCGCGCCCTACAAAACGATGTAGATAGCCTAGTAAATTCATTGGGGGTCTGCGAACGAATATTAAATACGCCCATACCTTTCTCGTACAGTTTATTTATCAAAAAATTCATTTTTATCTATGTAGTAACCATGCCCTTGGCATTCGTTCCGCTCTTTGGTTATCTTTCTGCTTTTATTTCAACCTTTGTTTTTTATGCCCTTGTAAGCATGGAGTTGTTGGCAGAAGAAATTGAAGATCCTTTTGGATCAGATTTGAATGATTTGCCCACAGACCAACTTTGTCTAATGATCGAAAAAAATTGTAGGCAAATTTTTGAGCAATAAAAAAGCGCCCACAAGGCGCTTTCGATAAAAGTGTATAGTTGTCGCTTATTTGGCTTCTTCGTCAAAAATGCGTTTTGGTCTTAGTTGTTCAAAAAGACCTAAAGTAAGCCAATAGGGAAGGATAAATCCTAATAAAAAGAATAACATCCAAAAGGCCATTCCGCCAATTAAAAGAAACATTACAATACCGAAAGTGCTCATCTTCTATTATTTTTGTAGTTGAATACGAGTCAAAATTACACAAATAAATTCACAAACACCAAAAAATGGAATTTCGCATAGAAAAAGACACCATGGGGGAGGTTAAAGTGCCTGCTCAACGCTACTGGGGAGCCCAAACAGAGCGGTCGCGCAATAACTTTAAAATTGGGCCCGAAGGCTCAATGCCCATTGAAATAATTCATGCTTTTGCCTACCTTAAAAAGGCAGCGGCTCACGCCAATCACGAGCTTGGAGTTTTAGACCAAACCAAACGAGACCTCATCTCTAGGGTTTGTGATGAAATTCTGACAGGTCAACACAACGATGAATTTCCATTAGTTATCTGGCAAACTGGCTCTGGAACACAGTCAAACATGAATTGCAATGAAGTAATTGCTAATCGTGGCCATGTGCTACAAGGAGGATCATTGCTAGACGAACAAAAAGTATTGAATCCCAACGACGACGTAAACAAATCACAATCTTCCAATGACACCTACCCTACCGCAATGCATATTGCTGCTTATAAAATGGTGGTTGATGTGACTCTTCCCGGAATGCAGCACCTTCGCAATGTGTTGCAAGAAAAAGTGGAAGAATTTAAAAACATAGTGAAAACCGGGCGCACCCACTTTATGGACGCCACCCCCTTGACATTGGGGCAAGAATTTAGTGGCTATGTTGCTCAATTAGATTATTCAATGCGCGCCATTCAAAACGCGCTTGTTGCAATTTCAGAACTCGCTCTTGGGGGAACGGCTGTAGGAACGGGGTTGAATACACCAAAAGGTTACGACGTGTTGGTTGCTAAAAAGATTGCTGAATTTACCGGTCTTCCCTTCATAACCGCGGCCAATAAATTTGAGGCTTTAGCTGCTCACGACGCCATGGTAGAATTATCTGGCGCGCTCAAGCGCTCAGCAGTATCATTAATGAAAATAGGCAATGATGTGCGCATGTTGTCGTCGGGCCCGAGGTGTGGAATCGGCGAGATCATTATTCCCGACAACGAACCCGGCTCGTCTATTATGCCGGGAAAAGTGAATCCAACGCAACCAGAGGCGCTAACAATGGTTTGTGCTCAAGTAATGGGCAATGACGTTGCGGTTGGCATAGCTGGGTCAAATGGTCATTTTGAATTGAACGTTTTCAAGCCGATTATTGCGGCCAATGTATTGCAATCCGCAAGATTAATCGGCGATGCTTGTGTGTCCTTCTCAGATAATTGTGCTGTTGGTATTCGCGCAAACCTCCCCGTCGTTAAGCAACATCTAGACAATTCTTTAATGCTTGTGACGGCCCTCAACACCAAAATCGGATATTACAAGGCCGCTGAAATTGCTAAATACGCGCACAAAAACGGCACCACATTAAAAGAGGCCGCGGTTGGCCTTGGACACGTTAGCGCAGAAGAGTATGATCAAATTGTAGATCCATCAAAAATGATTGGATCACTAGATTAATTACTCGTATTTACAATGCGCTGAAGCCCTTATAACTAAGAATAATGCGTAATTTTGCACAAAAAAAAATATCATGTCGAAAATTAAAGTAGCCAATCCCGTAGTCGAGCTTGATGGAGATGAAATGACAAGAATCATTTGGAAGTTCATCAAAGACAAACTCATCCTTCCATACTTAGATTTAGATATTAAGTATTACGATCTTGGTATTGAAAAACGTGACGAAACCAACGACCAAATAACCGTAGATGCAGCCGAGGCCATAAAGCAATATAAGGTAGGTATCAAGTGTGCTACAATTACACCGGATGAGGCACGAGTCGAAGAATTTAAATTAAAATCCATGTGGAAGTCTCCAAATGGAACAATCCGCAACATTTTAGATGGTACCGTTTTTCGCGAACCTATCGTTATGCAAAATGTGCCGCGCCTGGTAACCAACTGGACAGCGCCTATCATTGTGGGGCGTCATGCTTTTGGCGACCAATACCGTGCAACGGATGCCGTATTTAAAGGCAAAGGGAAGCTCACCATGACCTTTACACCAGAAGACGGCGGTGAGACTCAAACTTTTGAGGTTTACAATTTTTCTGGAGACGGCGTAGGAATGACCATGTACAACACCGATGCTTCTATCGAGGGTTTTGCTAGAAGTTGTTTCAATATGGCGCTAACTAAAAAGTGGCCTCTTTACCTTTCTACCAAAAACACCATACTCAAGAAATACGATGGCCGATTCAAAGATATTTTTGAAGACATCTACCAAAGTGAATTCAAATCCAAGTTTGAAGAGGCTGGTATTGTCTATGAACACCGACTCATAGACGACATGGTTGCCTCTGCATTAAAGTGGAATGGTAACTTTGTGTGGGCGTGTAAAAATTATGATGGTGATGTACAATCTGATACTGTTGCACAAGGCTTTGGTTCACTCGGTCTAATGACTTCAGTGCTCATTACACCTGATGGGCAAATCATGGAGTCTGAAGCGGCACATGGCACTGTTACTAGACACTACAGAGATCACCAAGCGGGAAAGAAAACTTCTACCAATCCTATTGCTTCTATATTTGCGTGGACGCGCGGCCTCGCTTTTCGGGGCAAGCTCGACAACAACAATGAGCTCATAGAATTTTGTGATACTTTAGAAAAGGTTTGTATTGAAACCGTTGAGAACGGCATCATGACTAAAGACCTTGCTGTGTGTATTCATGGCAACAAAGTAAACCATGGTGAACACTACGTTTACACCGAAGAATTCTTAGATGCGCTCGATCGTGGATTAAAAGCAAAAATGAATTAATTTAGGGGCTCAGGCCCCTTTTTTATGCGCTTTGTTTTTCTTTTTCTGCTACTACCTGCTTTGGCTTTTAGTCAGTGTGTTCCAAATGACTGGGCTGGTTCATACGCGGGAAACATGCAAATCTTTGGAAACAATGGCTTGCAACAAACCATAGGCGTTCATTTAGACCTGTTGCCTATTGATCATTCTGGTGTTTGGTCATACAACATGTCTTATGTAAACCTTAAGAATGATGAGGTTGTAAGCACAAAAGCATACAAAATCGTGTATTCTGAACAAAACAAGAGCTGTTGGATGGATGAAGGAGATAGTTTGCTCATTGAAATGAGTTTACTTGACAATTGTTTTTTTGACCACTTTGAATTAAGTGAAATGTTTTTTAATTCTTCGTTGTGTAAAGAAGGGGACGACCTTCTTTTTATGATTACTGGGGGAAAGAAAAAACCCACGTTTACAAGCCCGTTTATAGACGGGGCCGGTGGGGTTGTTGAATCCATGCACGTGGGTTTTCTTCAACGGGTGCGATTAATCAAAATAACGCCATGAGGTGGGCTTATTGTTCTTTGTTACTTGTTTTATTTGCGTGTAAAACCATTGAAACCGCGAACCCAAAAACAGACGAATTAACCATTAATGATCTCGACATCATTGCCCCTTCCTCGATAATCATACCTACTGAAATAGCCCTTAAATCTTATTTAAACGAGGCAGAAAAAAGTTTACAGACTAAATTTCATGGAGAGGAAAAACAGTGCGAAGGAATAAGCTACACCTATGATTTCTTTAGGGAGCCCTTGGACTTTGAACTCAAAAAAGATGAAATACAATACACCATCAACGGAGAGTTTGCTTTACAGCTTTCCTATTGTCCTGATTGTCATGGGGTGTTTGGTAAAGAAATGTGTGTTATTCCTCGTGTTTGGGCTTCGTGTGGCATTGGCGAACCTAAGCGGCGCGTTCAACTCAGTTATTCCAGTAAAATCGATATAGACCAAGCGTTTAATTTGCAATCAACAACAAAACTCAAGAGCTTTAAACTCGTCGACCCTTGTCAAATAACTGTTTTTAAATACAACGCAACACCCACTATTGAAAAAGAAGTAAGGAAGGCGCTTGTTAATTTGGAAAAAGATATCGATAAACAACTCGGCTCCACACCCATTCGGACCACTATGAAAGAGGTGTGGCGGACGCTACAAGACCCTGTTTTGGTTGCGCCATACGGTTACTTTTATTTACAACCTAGTGGTATAGGTATTTCTGATTTATCGCTCAATAATGCTGATCAAAAAGCGTTTTTTACAACAATAATTGTTGCACAGCCTTTTTTTGAGACCAACAAAAGTTTTAAGCCCCTTTTGCCCCTACCCAAAAACAACCACACCACCTATAAACAAAACAAAAGCGATATACGCCTTAGAACCATCGCAAGTTATGATTCTATCAACAACTATTTGGCACAAAATTTTGATACTCAAAAAATATACCTCACCCAAAGAAAACACCTTGACATTAACCGAATTAAATTTATAGGACCTCAAGAAAACCGAATGGTGCTTGAAATCGGTTTTTCAGGAACAAAAAAAGGTAAGTTATACTTAACTGTGCTTCCTTATGTAGACGCATCACAACAGTTGAGAATTAAAGAGGTTGAATATGAGGTGCAAAGCAAAAGTATATTATTGCATACAGCCAAATGGCTTTTAGACGACAAAATAAAACAACAAATTGAACAGGAGTTTTATTACGACGTGGGGCCTATGCTTGAAGAAGTAAGAGAATCTGTTGAGCAAAGTGTTAATACCGAACTAGCGCCGGGTGTTTTTTTAAGTGGTTCTATTTCAAATATCTCTTTTGATCAGTTGTTTTTGGTTTCAGATGCTGTTGTTTTAGATATTAGTCTAAGTGCTTTACTGCAACTAAAAGTAAAATAAGTCGTATAAGGCTTGGTGAAAATTCTTCTTATTTTTCTCTTTTTCATTACTTGTACTTACGGACAAAAACATTCGTACAATACATGTGGTGGTGCGGTTTGGGCGCCCGTTCAAAGCGTTTTTTCTTTGCCGTTTCTTGGCGATAAGCACAGCAATGATTTGTGGGTAAAGTACAATGCTCCACACGATGGTGAGCTCAAATTAGAACTACAATCCACCAAAGAAGGATTTTCTCTTCAATTGAGTTATTTCATTACTGGAACAAATTCTTGTGAGCAAAACATGGGGACGACGAATGGCGGCCTGGTGCTTTCACCCCTACAAGAATTAGTCGTTTCATTAACTCAAAACCAAACGCTTGTAGTTCATTTAGTTGCTCCATTAAAATCAAAGGACCTCATTCATTTCAAAAGCACCTTTACCAAATACAACACCTATGAATCTACGGTGAATTTAATTTACAACGAAGATCTGCCAAAATATTCTTTGTTAATTAGAGATAAGGCCTCAGGAGAGCCCGTTGTGAGTAAGATTTTTCTATTGGGGTCAAGCGATCTCACAGGAACCTATTTCGCATCACATTTAAAGATCAATTTGAAACAAAAAATTAAAAGTGGTGGTATAAAAGTTGAAGCACCTGGTTACTTTCCTGTAGAATACATAGATCGTTCAATCCCAATCAATGATTCATATATTGACACTATTTATTTACAAAAATTCGAGGTGGGGACACTAAGCAAGCTTGAAAAGCTATATTTCAATGCTGGTTTGGCAGAAATTACAGAAGAATCCTATCCGCAATTAAATAGCTTGCGAGATTTAATGGTACTCAATCCAAATATTTCTATTGAGATTCATGGTCATGTGAATTTAGATGAAAACAGCGCTAAGAAAGCACAAAAATTATCCAAACAAAGGGCCATTATGGTTAAACAATACCTAGTAGACAACGGTATAGCTCCTGAGCGTTTGTATCCGGTAGGTTTTGGTTCCACTAAGCCTGTGTTTGCAAAGCCACAGGATGAAAATCAAAAAGAAGCGAACAGAAGGGTTGAAATTCTAATTAGGAGCAACTAACACGGTATTTTAGCCACCCTATTGGCGTGTCGGCCCCCTTCAAAAGCTGTATTTAAAAAAACTTCAACCATATCTTTGGCTTCCTCTTCAGAAATAAATCGTGCGGGCAAGGCAATTATATTGGCGTTGTTATGTTGTCTGGCCAATGAAGCTATTTCTTTGGTCCAACAAAGCGCACAGCGAATCTCTTGGTGTTTGTTAGCTGTCATACTAATTCCATTACCGGATCCACAAAGTAAAATTCCTAAGGTTCCTGGGTGCTCTATGATATCTTGCGCAACGGGGTGAGCATAGTCTGGATAATCAATACTTGCCTCTGAATAACAACCATAATCTACTACTTCGTGGCCTAACAATTGTAGTTGTTCAACAAGAATTGCTTTGGTTTGGAATCCGGCATGATCTGAACCTATTGGAATGCGCATAGCTATGAAATGTGATTTTACTTATGAACAAAGTTAATACAATCAGCCCTAGAAGTCAATAAAATCGAATTGGTTTTAAACAAGCTTTCTCTCGCTGTTGTGAATTACATGTTTAAAAGAAGTAATAATGTTATTTGTAGAATAAAAATTATTTCATAAGCCAAAAAACTTACGACATAAGTGGTCTTTTTTATCCTTTTTTTTAAGTGAGTTTTTCACTAATGGTTGAACATAATAAATAGGTTGGTACATATATATTTTTAAACAAGTTGATCTAAATTATAAATGTTTAAAACTATTTAATTATCTCATTAATAAATCGTTATAATTTATCTGTGCTTAATAAAGTGTTGACAAAAACAGGTTTTTATATTTTATTGAATATGAGCAAATATTTTATACACATATCAACAGCTTTAATAATAGTAACAAATTTTTTAAAATTTTATTTAAATCTATTTTATAATTAATTAGCAAATTGGCTTTTGGTTCTATTTTTGTACCAAAAGAATGAAATATTAGCTTTGTTTTATGATTCATCCCTATAATTCACTTCTTGATCAGATAAATGCTTTCATACGAAAGTACTATCTCAATATGATTTTGAAGGGTGTAATTTTATTCACCGTATTTTTTTGTCTTGCCTTCCTACTTACCTCAACACTAGCTTTTGTATGGTTATTCCCTATATGGGTGCGGGCAATTTTGTTTTTTGGTTTCATTGTACTGCAAAGTTCTTTATTTATTCACTACATCGGTATTCCAATAAGTCGATTAATGGCATACGGCAAACGTATTTCAAACATTCAAGCGGCAGAAATTATAGGTTCGTTTTTTCCTGAAATTGCTGATAAACTAAAAAATACCTTACAATTAAACAATGCTCGAGAAGCAAACCTGGGTTCATTAGATTTGATTGAAGCTAGTATCGCTCAAAAATCAAGTCAACTAAATAGAATTTCCTTTACAGATGCTATTCAATTTAAGCAACAAAAGCAATACTTGAAATACCTCATACCTGTATTGTTAGGTTTTGTAGCTTTAGCATTATGGATGCCGCAAATTTTTACTCAAGGTACGACCAGAATTATTCAATACAATACAAATCTTAAAGAACCTAATCCATACCTTTTTAAGTTTATTGGATTTTCAGATCAATATGAAGAAGGAGCTAGTCCAAAGATAGAAGTTCAAGTCTTGCCAGCGCCTGGATTTAGTACCATTCCTAAACAAGTATATATTGTTTCAAAGCAAGGAAAGTTTCTTATGAAACAGAAAAAACGTAATGTTTTTCTCTATCAATTTCCGTCACTCAATGAAAGCACGTCGTTTTATCTTACCACCAATGAGTTCAATAGCTCGACAAAAAAAATAAATATAACAGGCAAAGCGGTCTTAGGTAAATTAAAAGCGCATTGTTATTTTCCAAAATATTTAAACAAAAAGGATTGCATTTATAATCAAGTAAATGATCTCAATATTCCTGAAGGTACTGTTGTCAAATGGGAGCTTGCAGCAAAGAATACCAGTAAGCTTAGTGTGGTGTGGAACAATAAGCACCTTCGATTAAATCCTAATTATTGTGAATTCAAAAATGAATATACATCTAGTGTCAATCAAAAAATCATACTAACCAATCGATTTAATCTTAAAAAAGATACGATTCTCTCAGTAGTAAATGTAATTAAGGATGCACATCCAATTATTCAAGTCGAAGAAAATCAAGACTCAATCAATCCAGCAAGGAAGTATTTTCAAGGTCAAGTCTCAGATGATTATGGGTTGAGTAAATTGAAGTTTGTTTATAATATAGAAGCGCCAAATGGTGTGAATCGCACACAACAACTAGAAGTAGAGCCGGTTTCTGGTACTCTTAAAAAATTTGATTTTGCTGTTGACTTCAGTCGCGAGAAACTCCAATTAAATGATGTAATTACTTATTATTTTATTGTTTATGATAACGATGGTGTGAACGGTCATAAATGTACAAAAAGCAGTATTTATACCTATGAACTACCGAGTTTAGAAGAGTTAAATATTCAACGTAGAGAGGAGCAAGATAAGCAAATAAAAAACCTTGAGGATGTATTTGAAAAAACTCAACAATTTAATAAAGATGTACAGCAATTAAAGAAAGAGAGCTTACAATCAAAATCATCTAATTGGAACAAATTAAATAAGGTAGAGCAATTACAGCAACAACAGCAAGAATTACAACAACAAATTCAAGAAAATATTGATGAGTTAAAAGAAAGTACAAATCAAAAAAATCAATTAAGTCCGATAGACCAAGAATTATTAGAAAAACAGGCGTTGCTAGAGGAATTACTTAAAGAAGTAATGGATGATGAATTGAAATCATTACTTGATCAGCTTGAAGAATTATTAAAAGATCAAAACAAGGAGCAGTTAAAAGATAAAATCAATGAGTTAGAAATATCTACCCAAGATATGAATAAACAACTCGATAGAAGTTTAGAATTATTAAAGAAAATGCAAGTCAATGAGCGAATTGATGACATAGAAAAAGAACTTAATTCCTTAGCAAAAGAACAGGATGATTTATCAAAAAATTTAGAAAATTTAAGCAAGGAAGACTTACTTAAAAAACAAACTGAACTCAATGAAAAATTTGAGAAACTAAAAAACGAACTCAGCGAACTACAGGAGTTAAACAAAGAACTAATGCATCCTTTAGATTTAGAGGGTTTAGATGAACTACAAGATCAAATTAGCGATGATTTGAATGGGGCGAAAGAATCGATAAACGAAGGAAAAAACAAAAAAGCAGGTGAAAAACAAAAATCTGCAAGCGATGGAATGAAATCTTTGGCTGCGCAATTAGACGCCAAACAAAGCAAATCCAACAAACAACAACAAGAAGAAGACATGGATAGTCTTCGGGCGGTTTTGGATGCATTAATCACCCTAAGTATTGATCAAGAAACCAATCAAAAGCAATTTGTTAAGGTAAGTACGAAAGATCCTTATTACAAGAAACTAGGAAGAAGACAACAACGTATTGTCGATGACACAAAAATTATTAAAGACAGTTTGCTTGCGCTAGCAAAAAGACAGCCAAAAATTGCCACTTTTATTGATGGAGAGTTAGCTCTTATTGAATCTCACCAAAAATTAGCGATAGAGGCAATTGATGATCACCAAAAGAAAGAGCTAGAGAAACACCAACAAAAAGTAATGACCTCCTATAATAATTTAGCCTTATTATTAAATGAAGCCTTGCAATCCATGCAGCAACAAATGAACGCAGAGATGCAAGGAAATGGTAGTTGTGATAACCCAGGTAAAGGGCGCCCTAAATCTGGTCAATCGATGTCTTCACAAGACATGAAAGAAATGCTAAAAAAGCAACTTGAACAAATGCAAAAAGGGGCCAACCCAGGAGGAAACAAACCAGGTGAAAAACCGGGTAATACTCCTGGTAAAGATGGTAAGCCGGGTCAAGGTTTGCCGGGGTTAGGAACTAAGGAATTGGCGCGTATGGCTGCCGAACAAACGGCAATAAGACAAAGGCTGGAGCAACTAAAGCAAGAACTAAATAAGGAAGGTAAAGGGTTAGGAAACCAACTCAACCCGCTGCTCAAAGAATTGGAGGAACAGGAAAAAGAGTTGTTACAAAAAAGAGTCAATCCACAAACCATACAAAGGCAAAAAGAAATACTAACGCGATTATTAGAAAGTGAAAAAGCCTTGATGCAAAGAGGTTATGAAGAAAAGCGTGAATCAAATAGCGGAAAAGACATAGAAAAAGGTAACCAAATAAGATTTGAATCGTACAAAAAGTCGAAATGGAACGAAATTGAACAGATCAAGGCTTTAGACCCCGCTCTACAACTCTATTATAAGCAAAGGGCCGACAGCTATCTGAATCAATGATTTACAGAAAATGTAGATATGAAAGAAGATTTTACCGTGGTTAAAGAATTAACATTATCATCTGATTATCAATCACTTATAGAGGTTGAAAGTCTCGTTAATTCTGTTTGTGACGAGTTTGGAATACAAACAGATGTGTTTGGTAACATTCTTATAGCTGTATCAGAAGCGGTAAACAATGCTATTCAACACGGTAATAAGGATAACCAGGAGGCAAAAGTGTTTTTGCAAGTCGGAACGGCGCCAAATCACTTTTATATTCAAGTAAAAGATGAAGGGGCGGGTTTTTCGTTTGAAGACCTTCCTGATCCTACAGCACCAGAGAATTTATTAAAAGATAGCGGCCGAGGTGTGTTTTTAATGCGAAATCTTGCAGATGAGGTGGAATTTTTACACTCGGGAAACACCGTTAATCTATATTTTAATAAATGACTTCTGTAGTTAATTTAGGCACAAATTTGCCCAACTTTCTAAAAAAGAACGACCTCAAAAGATTTGCTAAGGAAATTTGTCTGAATGAAGGTAAGCGTTTAGGTGACTTAAGCTACGTCTTTACCAATGATGACTATTTGCTTGAAGTAAATCAGCAGTTTTTACAGCACGATTATTACACAGATGTAATTACCTTTGATTATTCAATAGAAGGCGTTGTGTCTGGTGACGTAATGATTTCTTTAGATCGTGTGATGGATAACGCGCAAGCCTTGAATGTATCTTTCGAACAGGAGTTTTTTAGGGTTTGTTTTCATGGCTTATTACATTTGTGTGGTTATAAAGATAAGTCTCCAGCCGAGGGGTTGTTGATGAGATCAAAGGAAAACCAATATTTGGCGTTGTATGTTTCACGTGAAACAAAAAACGCATAACCTCATTGTTTCACGTGAAACAGAATAAAAAATGTTAGCAAAGTACGATGTAATTGTTGTTGGAGCAGGACACGCGGGCTGCGAGGCCGCAAATGCCGCGGCTAAAATGGGCAGCAGGGTTTTGCTTGTTACTATGAACATGAACACAATTGCACAAATGAGTTGCAACCCAGCGATGGGGGGTGTTGCTAAAGGACAAATAGTTAGGGAAATAGACGCCCTTGGTGGTGGCTCTGGGATTGTGAGCGATAAGAGCGCAATACAGTTTCGAATGCTTAATTTATCGAAAGGCCCCGCAATGTGGTCTCCGAGAACACAGAATGATCGCGTGCTGTTTTCATTGGAGTGGCGGTATTTATTGGAAAAAAACCCCAATGTTGATTTTTGGCAAGACATGTGTATAGGCATAATTGTAGAGAACAATTGTGTAGTAGGAGTGGAGCTAGGAATGGGAACTAAAGTGTTTGCAACCACTGTGGTCTTAACAAACGGCACTTTTTTAAACGGACTTATTCACCTAGGTGAAAAGCAATTTGGAGGAGGAAGGGCCGGAGAAAAGGCAGCTACCGGCCTTACAGAAAGCTTGGTTCAGCACGGCTTTATTGCCGGCCGCATGAAAACAGGAACCCCCCCAAGGGTAGACGGCCGCAGCCTGAATTATGCTTTAATGGAGGCGCAGCAAGGCGACCAAAACCCATCAAAGTTTAGTTATTCCGATACTGCGCCTTTAACCAAACAACTCGCCTGTCATATAACTTATACAAATGAGCACACCCATGATTTATTGCGAACGGGTTTCGACAGATCGCCAATGTTTAATGGGGCCATTAAAAGTACAGGGCCTAGGTATTGTCCAAGTATTGAAGATAAAATTTCTCGTTTTGCCGACAGAGAGCGCCATCAAATTTTTGTAGAGCCAGAGGGTTGGAACACCGTAGAGATTTATGTAAATGGTTTCAGCACCTCTTTGCCAGAAGAAGTACAATACGCCGCAATGAAAACTATTCCTGGCTTTGAAAATGTAAAAATGTTCCGCCCTGGCTATGCAATTGAGTATGATTATTTTCCCCCTACTCAATTGAAACACACCTTGGAAACCAAATTGGTTGAAAATCTTTTCTTTGCGGGCCAAATCAATGGCACCACAGGATACGAGGAAGCGGCTTGTCAGGGTTTAATGGCGGGCATCAACGCGCACCAAAAAACCCACAACAAAGATCCTTTTGTTTTGTCTAGAAGCGATGCATATATTGGTGTTTTGATAGATGATTTAATAACCAAAGGCACCAATGAACCATACCGCATGTTTACAAGCCGTGCTGAATTTCGCATCTTGTTAAGACAAGACAATGCCGACGAAAGACTAACACACTTAGGTTATCAACTTGGTTTGGCTGATGATACAGCACTTCAAAAAGTTGAGAAAAAAACCCAACTTACTGAAGCGCTTAAGCAATCCCTAAGACAAATAGGTATTACCCCTGCCGAGGCCAATCGCGTGCTTCAAACAAAAGGATCTTCAGAGATTACCCAACAAGTCAAGGCCAGCACAATTCTTACTCGCCCCCATATTGCCCTTGATGATTTAATGATTATGAGCGATAAGGTGAAAGAAGCGGTTAAGCAAATTGAAAGCCAAAACCCGCTTGCTGTAGAACAAGCAGAGATACTATTGAAATACGAGGGTTACATTGAGCGCGAACAAGAACAGGTTGATAAACTTCAACGACTAGAGGCGCTCGTGCTCTCGCCAACAATCGACTACTCAGAAATTAAAAATCTAAGCATAGAGTCTAAAGAAAAGCTAAATAAGATCAAGCCCGCAACCTTAGGTCAGGCAGCTAGGGTATCAGGGGTTTCGCCTAGTGACATTTCAGTGCTTTTAGTTCATTTGGGTCGCTAAAAAGCCCTTTTAAGGCGATTTAACAGCGTTTCACACACCCCAACAACAAAACACCAAAGACACCCCGAGAAGTGCGCTTAGAAAGAGCTAAAAAATGGGGTTTTCTTAAAAACACAAGCTCAATTTTAAAATGACTAACTTTATTGCATGCAAAAAGGTAAGGTTATTTTTATTGATAGTATTCATCCTATTTTAGCCGATAGGCTTTCCGCCGCCGGCTTTGAATGTTCTTTCCAAACTAAAACGTCTTTTGAAGATTTGGTGCCCCACCTTTTTGATGCAATAGGAATCGTCATACGCTCTCGGTTTACAGTTGACAAAGAATTTTTAAAGCACTGTCCGGGTTTGCAATTTATAGCCAGGTCTGGATCAGGATTAGAAAATATAGACACGGTCAGATGCGAGGAATTGAATATTCGCTTGTATAATTCTCCAGAAGGTAACAAAAACGCTGTGGCGGAACATGCCTTAGGCATGTTATTGAATTTAATGAACCGCATAAACAAGGCAGATCAAGAAGTTAGAAACGGATTGTGGCTACGCGAGGACAACCGCGGAGAGGAATTAGACGGCAAAACGGTTGGTATCATTGGTTATGGAAACAACGGCGCTGCGTTTGCAAAGAAACTGAGTGGTTTTGATATCAAACTCATGGCCTATGATAAATACAAAACGGGATTTGGAAATCATTTTGTTCAAGAATGTACCCTTGAGGCCATACAACAACAAGCTGATGTGCTAAGTTTTCACATTCCTCAAAATAATGAAACAAAAGGGTATTTTGACGAAAACTTTTTAGATTGTATGCAAAAACGTTTTTATTTACTCAATTTGTCTAGAGGCAAAATCGTTAGTACCAAGGCTTTGGTCTCTGGCCTGCAGTCCGGGAAAATTAAAGGCGCAGGTTTAGATGTTTTGGAATTTGAACAAAAAAGTTTTGAATCTTTTTTTGAACAGGACCTACCCCAAGAGTTTGCCTATTTAATAGCGCAAAACAATGTATGTCTAACCCCACACATAGGCGGCTGGACCACAGAAAGTTATGTGGCTTTGAGCAGTGTTTTAGCCGATAAAATATTGGCTGATTTTTGTGATTAGTCTTCTTGCCACTCCTCTAAAAAACGGTCCAATTCTCGGCGGTCTTTTTTGGTTGGCTTACCATCTGAATGTCGGTAGTTGTTTTGCGCTTGAAGGTACATTTTAAGCTTTTCTATTTCTTCGTCGCTGGTTAGGTCCAATAAATATTCCTTAACCAAAGGAGCCCCTACGCGCCTTTCCAACCCAGCAAGAACTTGATATTTGAATTTTGCGTTGTGTTTTAACACAGTTATCACATCTCCAACCTTAATCTCTCGCGAGGGTTTTATTAAAGCTTCATTGATGAGTACCTTTCCTTTGCTAATAGCTTCAGTTGCCAAAGACCGTGTCTTGAACAACCGAACAGCCCAGGTGTATTTGTCAACGCGGATTGGCATCTTTTACTTTTTTTGGTAAGCCACTGTAAACTAATTCATAAGAGTGGTCAATTAGCTCCTTAATCAAGTGGTTATCCACATCCTGATTGAGCAATACGGTGTTCCAGTGTTTGTGATTCATATGAAAACCTGGACGCACAGCGCTGTACTGCTCTCTTAGAGCTTGTGCCCGCTCGGGGTTGCACTTTAGGTTGATGGAATCCGGCGTATCTACATCGATTAAGGCAAACATTTTACCGTACACCTTGAACACCAAAGTCTTGGTATCAAAAGGAAAATGTTCGCTAACTCCGTTTTTCGCAGAACAAAAGAGATAAATCTCTTCTAAGGTCATGACTTAGGCAATGACTGGATTCGGCTTACCTAGGTTTTTGAGCATTTTAGTGTGCTCAGAAAGCGCCTCTACAAAAGTTTTGTATGAATAATACGGCAGCTGGTATTCTTTTGCGGTTTGTTCAACAATTTGAGAGATTTTTTTGTAGTGGATATGACAAATAGAAGGAAATAAGTGGTGTTCCACCTGATAATTAAGCCCCCCAACATACCATGAAAACAACCTAGATTTTGGTGCAAAATTGGCTGTATTGAAAAGTTGGTTTACGGCCCAATCTGCCTCAACCACGCCAGAATCATTTGGAATGGGGTAGGTTGATGTTGGCACGACATGTGCGGGTTGAAAAATCATAGCCAAGATTAAGCCGCAAATAAATTGCATTAATAAAAATCCAAGCACATTGATTAGCCACGAAGCACCCCCAAAGTAGATAGGCAAGAACAAAAAGATGGCCGTGTAGATGAGTTTAAAAAGTATGATTCTAAACATGTGTTGGGCAAAAGTCACACCTTGGGCCTCAACTAGTCCCCTTTTCTGATACCTAAAAGCTTGTTGATAATCTTTGGTGAGGTACCAAAATAATGTCATCATGCCATAAAAAAACCAGGCATACAAATGTTGAAATCGGTGAATGGCATAGTATTTCGAATGCGGTGAAAAACGCAACATAAAGACAGGCGGATCAATGTCTTCGTCATGCTCGGCAACGTTGGTATAAGTGTGATGTAAAACGTTGTGTTGAATACGCCAATTGCGCGCGCTTCCTCCAAGTAGAATCATTACGTTGCTCACCAGTACATTTACCCATTCTTTACGCGAGTAGGCACCGTGATTGGCGTCGTGCATCACAGATAGGCCAACACCAGCCATTCCTAACCCCATTACGAACCACAGCCCAATATATGCAATAGCCGGTAGGTTTTGAAAGTATAAAAAACCGTAGGGAACTAAAAATAGAGCCAAGAGTGCAAATGTTTTAAAAACCATTGCGGCATTTGCGGTTTTGGCAATTTTGTTTTCCTTAAAGTATGCGTTGACTCGCGATTTAAGCGTCTTGTAGAACTCAGAATTGTGTTCTTTGGAAAATTGTATTGTGTTGTTTTGCATCGGCAGGTTTTAGGCTGTAAAGTTACACAATTAATGATAGCCCACCTTAATAATACACGTTCCTCATTATGACAGGCCCTGCAAGGCACAAAGCCGATGGTATAAACCCTTAGTAGCCATAAGAGTATCATGCGTTCCGCACTCAATTATTTTACCTTTAGACAAAACAATGATTTGATCAGCATTTCGAACCGTAGACAGGCGGTGTGCGATTACAAAAGAAGTACGATCTTTCATTAGATTCTCCAAGGCCTGTTGCACCAAGGTTTCAGATTCTGTGTCTAAGGCAGAGGTGGCTTCATCGAGTATTAAAATTGCGGGGTCTTTATAAATGGCCCTTGCGATCGCGATGCGCTGTTTTTGACCACCAGAAAGTTTGTTTCCGCGCTCACCGAGCAGTGAATCATAACCATCTTCTAGGGCGAGAATAAACTCATGCGCATTGGCTACTTTTGCCGCGTGAAGAACCCTTTCCATATCAATTAGTGTATCACCAAACGCAATGTTCTGGGCCGCCGTCATGTTGAACAAAAATGATTCTTGACTAACCACACCGATAAGGCTGCGCAAAGATTCAAGATCGATATTTTGTATGTTTTGACCATCAATCTCTATAGCGCCGGTGCTTACATCATGAAAGCGTAACAGTAAATCCATCAAGGTTGACTTGCCACTTCCCGACTCTCCAACAATGGCAACAAGCTTGCCTTTTTGAACCTTCCAGTTGATTTGTTCCAACACCGCATGATCGTTATATGCAAAACCTACATTGTCGAAGGAAACTTGATCTTTGAAGCTCTTTATTGAAGGAGCATTAGGTGCGTTGACAAGCGGGTTTGGTGCGTTGAGCAGGCTGTTGATTCGGTCTTGAGAGGCTTGTGCTTTATTCATGTTGGCCATGTTGTTGGAAACACTTTGAATTGGCCGCAAAAACTGTGAAAAAACAATGATATAAGTAAGGAAAACTTCACCCGTAAGACCGATCTCTGTCCCGTTCAAAATCAATCGCCCCCCAAAAAACACCAAAGCAAGCAAAACCCCTGCACCTAAGGTTTCGTTGACTAAGGGAGAAAGGTCTTTTTTTCTAAACACCCTCGTGGCCAATTTTTGGTGTTGGTCGTTTTGTTTGCTAAACTGCTCCACAACAACCCTGACCGCATTAAATGCTTTAATTACCCGCACACCCCCTAGGTTTTCATCCATAGAGGCATACAAGAATCCTAGTTGTTCTTGTGTTTTTTTTGCAGTGCGTTTGAGGCTTTTTCCAATTCTAGAGATAACAAAGGCTGACACCGGAAGAAGAAGTAGAGCGGTTAAAGTTAGACCAGGGCTCATGTAAATCAAGGTGATTAAGTTAATCAGTATAGCAAGCGGCTCGCGGAAAATGAGCTCAAGAAGACTCACCACCGCCACTTCAATTTCATTAACATCGCTATTCATTCTTGCCATAAGATCCCCTTTCTTTTCATTGCTGTGATAAGCCAAGGGCAATTCGAGAGACTTTTTAAAAAGCAATAAGCGAATGTCTCTTACTACCGATATTCGTAATTGAGATTGTGTCCAGACAGCGCCATAGCGAAATATATTTTTGAGAAGAAAAGCAATAAAAACACTTACACAAACATATAGCAATGCTGATTTGGGATCAGATTTAACAAGCAAATATAATTCATGATTGTATGCATCTTGAATGTAATGAATTAAATTGCCAAAACCCTTCCACTCAGGCTTAGCCACCTTTTGCAATTCTTCAGGCTTTTTAAAAATGAGTTGCAATACAGGAATAAAAAGCACCAGCGAAAGCAAATTGAATATAACGAAGAGCAGATTGAACAAGATTGTAGCCCAAGCAAGACCTCTGTATTTAAATGTATAGTGGTATATTTCTTTGTAATAAGACATTGATACAAAGATACATTTTTGTTGACAAGGGGGGTAGCAGAGCAAGTATTCTTACCTTTGCATCATGAGTTCAATAAGACAGCAAAAAATTGAAGCAGTAATTCAAGCAGAATTGGCTATCTTTTTTCAACGACATGCCAGCGACATTTGTTTGGGGTCAATGGTGTCAGTAACTGTGGTGCGCATTACCTCTGATTTAAGCTTGGCGCGGGTTTATCTGAGCATTTTTGCTGGTCCCGATAAAAAAACGGTGTTGGAACACATCCAAGAGCATCGTGGTAAAATCCGTTTGGAAGTAGGGAAAAGATTAAAAAATCTTCGCAAAATCCCAGATTTAATGTTTCATATCGATGACTCCCTCGATTATGCTCATCAAATCGACGAACTTCTCAAGAAATAGCAAATCAATACCCCACTCTACATAGCAAAAAGATATTTATTCAATCGGTCTAAAAAATCGATTGTACGTGTAATTTCGAGAATTTCTGTTGTGGGTATAGCGGTTTGTGTGGCGGCGATGGTCATACTACTTTCGGCGTTTAACGGTATAGAACACATGGTCTCTAAGTTGTATACAGCGTTTGATGCACCGCTGACAATTCAACATAAAAGTCGAAAAACATTCTTTGTAAGTCAGTTGGATTTAAAGACAATCCAACAAATGAAAGGCATAAAATCCATTAGCAAGGAAAGAGAAGAGCTGGTGGTTTTGAGAAAGAATAAACGATGGATCAACGCCAATATACACGCTGTTGATCATATTTTTATTCGAGAGGCCAAGGTTAAGAATCATTTAATTAATGGTTTTGGTTCGGAGCGTTTAAATCAAGAAAACAGCGTTTTCTTAGGGGCAGAAGTTTTTTCGAAACTAAAATTAGGATTAGGCTCCGAGCAAAACGACATTGTTATTTATGCCCCCAAAAATAATTTAAGGTTACGGCCTGGCTCTAGCCCCTTTAAAACAGCTTCTCTGGATGTTGCCGGCGCGCTCAATTACAATCAAGAATTGAATGGCACGGTGGTTTTATGTAATCTTAATTTAGTTGCTACTTTGTTTGATCAACCTGATGCCCTGTCTAGGGTGAACATATATCTTGAGCCCGGCGCTAGTGAGAGGCTTGTAAGTGAGCAAATAAAAAAGATAACAGGCGCAGCCTTTAAGGTAAAGACACAGTTTGAGAAAAATGAGTTGATTTATAAAACAAGCAAATCTGAGCGCTTGGTAGTTTTTATTATTTTGTTGTTTGTATTTGTTTTGGCTTCATTTAATCTAATTGCCGCACTTACAATGCTCACCCATGAAAAAAGAGAAAACCTCACCATCATGAAGGCCATGGGAATGAGTGCAAAAGATAGGTTTATGGTTTTCTTTTTAGAAGGTCAATTACTTGTTGTGTTTGGGGTGTCTTTAGGTTTAGGTTTGGGACTTCTTATTTGTTGGTCTCAGCAAACAATAGGCTGGTTAATTGTTCCGGGCGCTAATGTGCCATTTCCAATTGTGTTTCAAGCACGTGATTTTTTATACATTCTACTCGCCTCTAGCGCCTTAGGTTTTTTATTTACCTATTTCCCTTTAAGGATTTTATTGAATAAGTCAGCGCAATAATTTCGCAAATTATTTTGATTCTGAAGGGCATTTCAAATAAAATCTCGTATATTTGCGCCCGAATTTAAAAGACAAATAATGTCATCAATTAAAGGAAAAATCTCACAAGTTATCGGTCCGGTAGTGGACGTACGATTTGAGCGCGGCACAGCGCTACCCAACATCTACGATGCGTTGGAAGTATTTAAAACAGACGGCTCTCGTGTTGTTTTAGAAGTTCAAGCACACGTTGGTGAAAATGCGATTCGCGCTATTTCTATGGATTCAACCGATGGTTTTACCCGTGGAATGGAGGTAGTTGCAACTGGAATTCCGATTAAAGTACCAACAGGTGAGCGCATCAAAGGGCGCTTGTTTAACGTTGTTGGAGAAGCCATCGACGGCATCAACACCATGGATAACGTAGAAGGATTGCCTATCCACAGAGAGGCTCCAAAATTTGATCAGCTTTCTACAGCAACTGAAATTCTTTATACAGGAATCAAAGTAATTGACCTAATTGAGCCCTATGCTAAAGGTGGAAAAATTGGTCTTTTTGGTGGTGCCGGGGTAGGAAAAACAGTACTCATTCAAGAATTGATTAACAATATTGCCAAGGGCCACGGCGGTCTGTCGGTGTTTGCTGGAGTAGGTGAGCGTACCCGTGAAGGAAACGACCTTCTTCGTGAAATGCTAGAGTCAGGCATTATCAAATACGGAGATGATTTCATGCATTCTATGGAAGAAGGCGGCTGGGATCTTTCAAAGGTTGACCTCAACGAAATGAAAGAATCAAAAGCAACTTTCGTTTTTGGACAAATGAATGAGCCTCCAGGAGCACGTGCCCGCGTAGCACTTTCAGGACTTACTATTGCAGAATATTTTCGCGATGGCGATGGCGAGGGTCAAGGAAAAGACATTCTTTTCTTCGTTGACAACATTTTCCGATTTACACAAGCGGGTTCAGAAGTATCAGCTCTGCTTGGTCGTATGCCTTCAGCGGTTGGTTATCAGCCAACATTGGCAACTGAAATGGGAGCCATGCAAGAGCGCATTACCTCTACCAAAAATGGTTCAATTACCTCGGTTCAGGCTGTTTACGTACCTGCAGATGACCTTACTGACCCGGCGCCAGCAAATACTTTTGCTCACTTAGATGCCACTACAGTATTGTCTCGTAAAATTGCGGAACTCGGTATTTATCCAGCGGTAGACCCACTAGATTCAACTTCACGAATCCTTACCCCTGAAATTGTTGGTGAAGAGCATTATGCTTGTGCTCAACGTGTTAAAGTAACACTACAGCGCTACAAAGAACTCCAAGACATCATTGCCATTTTAGGTATGGATGAGCTTTCAGAAGAAGATAAAATGGTTGTTCACCGCGCACGCCGTGTACAACGTTTCTTATCACAGCCCTTCCATGTTGCAGAGCAATTTACGGGAATCCCAGGGGTGCTTGTAGACATACAAGAAACAATCAAAGCATTTAATGACATTCTCGATGGTAAATACGACCAATATCCGGAGGCAGCCTTTAACCTTAAAGGAGGTATCCAAGACGTAATTACTGCCGGTGAAAAAATGTTAGCTGAAGCATAATATGTTATTAGAAATCATTACTCCAGAGGCGAGTCTTTTCAAAGGAGAAGTCAATAGCGTGAGCCTGCCTGGCACCGACGGTGTTTTTCAGGTATTAAACAACCACGCGCCAATCATTTCCTCACTCAAAGCTGGTGAACTAATTTTTGAAACAAGCGCAGCTGTTGCTCCAAGTGATCACATAGTGGTTTCAGGTAATACAGGCCGAGTTCAAATCAAAGGCGGAGTTGCTGAATTGAATAACCAGAAGCTAATCGTATTGGCTGAATAAGAAATTGAATAGTTAAACATCAAAAGGGAGAGGTAATACCAATCCCTTTTTTTATGAGGTTTTCCCAAAAGATTATGTATTTTCGTTGCTCCAAATGACCGAGGCCCCACCCATAGATTTAAACAACATTCCTAAGCATATTGCTTTAATTATGGATGGCAATGGCAGGTGGGCCAAAAATCAAGGACAACACCGCCTTTTTGGGCATGCTGCAGGAGTTGAATCTGTTAAAGACATCATCAAGACTTCCCGAGAGTTGGGTGTTACCTACCTCACGCTGTATGCATTTTCTACCGAAAATTGGTCAAGACCAAGTGAAGAGGTGGAGGGGTTAATGAACTTATTGGTAGAAGCCATTTCAAATGAAGTAGATGAAATGCACGCCAATAACGTTAGATTACTAACCATCGGAAACATCAAGGGTTTGCCCGGCAACTGTTATGAATCCCTTTGTAAGGCAATGGATAGAACAAAAAATAACACTGCCCTCACACTGGTGTTGGCTTTAAACTATTCGGGGCGGCAAGAGATAATAAACGCTTCGCTTCGCGCGCATGAATTAATGCAGCAATCGAAAATATCCCCTGAAGAACTTACAGAAGAGACCTTTGCATCATTGCTACAAACCAAAGAAATTCCAGATCCAGAATTATTGATTCGAACAAGTGGTGAGTGCCGGATTAGTAACTTTTTGCTTTGGCAATTGTCTTACACAGAGTTACTGTTTACAGACACACACTGGCCAGATTTTCGACGCGATGAATTTATTGATGCCATTGCTCAATATCAAAAAAGAGAACGTCGTTTTGGTAAAGTGTCTGAACAAATTAAACAACCAAATGAATAAATTATTTTTCATTTTTGTCTTTAGCTTGACAAATGTCATTTGGGCGCAAAGCCCAAGCAGTTTGGGCGCATTGAGCTTTGATTATTCAAACCCTCAAACATTCGAAATCGGGCCTATTCGCGTAATAGGTGCCGACAACTATGACCACCAAGCTATAAAGTTGATTGCGGGCCTACGTACCGGACAAAAGATCACCTTGCCAAGCCAACAAATAAATAAGGCCATCCAACAACTTTGGGCGGAGGGTTTGTTTTCGGATGTTGCTATTTATGCCGAAAAAGAAATTGGCGGCGTTGTTTATATGGTCATAGAGTTGTCTCCTAGACCTAAACTCTCCAAGTTTAGGTTTGAAGGTGTAAACAAACGTGAAGCAGATAAACTTCGCGAAGAAATCAGTTTGTATGCAGGCAAAACAATTACTGAAAATTTAGTATTCGAAACCAAAAGCAAGATACGTAGCTATTACCGCGACAAAGGGTTTTTTTATGCCAAGGTTCAAATCAATCGCCAACTAGACACCCTGATAAACAATTCAGAAATCTTTGTCATTCAAATTGACAAAGGCATCAAAGTTGGTATCAAGGAAATTGAATTTGTTGGCGTTACGGCTGTTCCGGTTTGGAAACTTCGTATGTCCATGAAAGACACCAAGCAAAAAGGCCCTCAGAGAATTTTCAAGCGCTCTAAATACACGGAGAGCAGCTATGCGACAGATAAAAAAGCCTTATTAGCAAAGTTCAACGCCGAAGGCCTTAGAGACGCTACGATAACCCATGACACTGTTTTTATGTTGGATGAAAAGAACATGAAAATACGCATTGAAATCAGCGAAGGGGAAAAATATTATTTTGGAGATATTGAATGGATAGGCAATGCCAAATACCGCTCAAGTTTTTTAGATACTGTGTTGGGCATTAAGCCCGGCGATTTATACAATAAAGATTTGTTTAGTCAGCGACTTTATGGTAATGGCGACGGCCGCGATATTTCCTCGCTTTACATGGATCGCGGGTATTTGTTTTTTCAAATTCAGCCTGTAGAAACGGGTGTGGCTGATAATAAAATTAATCACCAAATTCGCATCATTGAGGGCAAAGAGGCGCACATTGGAACAGTGACGGTACGTGGAAATACCAAAACCAATGACCATGTAATTTTAAGGGAAATTCGCACTAAACCTGGCGATTTATTCAACAAGGCCGATATCATGCGTACTCAAAGAGAATTGGCCCAACTTGGATTCTTTGACGAACAAGGTTTTCAAGTGAATCCACAACCCAATCCGGCTAATGGTACTGTCGACATAGAATACGTAGTTGTAGAAAAGTCAAGTGACCAGATTGAGCTTTCAGGTGGTTACGGTGGTGCAGGACCAAACACCTCAGGTAGGGTGATCGGCACACTGGGCCTTTCGTTCAATAATTTTTCTACGAAGAATTTTTTCAAAAAAGAAGCCTGGAGCCCACTTCCAGGTGGTGACGGCCAAAGACTGACAATTAGGGCTCAATCTACAGGGCGTTTTTATCAGGGCTACAATTTCTCTTTTACCGAGCCATGGCTGGGGGGTAAAAAACCAAACTCACTAACTTTTTACATTACCAACTCATCGATTTCAACCAATGGTTTATTGCGCTCGAACCCGAGCTACAACGGTATTTCAATTTCTGGTGCAGGGGTGGCTATGGGGCGCCGTAAAAAGTGGCCGGATGATTATTTTGTAGCCAACTATGAGTTGTCATATATGTATTATGACGTGCAGAAATATTCGTTCTTCCCCTTGTTTCAAAATGGATATGCAAATGACATCTCTCTGAAATACACATTACAGCGAAGCTCAGTAAGCGCACCGATTTATCCGCAAAATGGATCTAATTTTATGTTTTCCGCAAAAGCGACGGCGCCATATTCTTTGTTTGAAAAAGACAAGGACTATTCTTCGCTTACCACCCAGGAACGCTACAAATATTTAGAGTACTTCAAATTAAAGTTCACAGGAGAGTGGTTTACCCCCCTTAGCGCCGATAAAAAGCTTGTGTTGATGTCTCGCTTTGGTTTTGGCTACATGGGGGCCTATAACAAAGCCAAAGGAGTTTCGCCGTTCGATAGATTTATAATGGGCGGAAGCGGCCTTACAGGAATGGGCGCAAATCAGATTGGAGGCCGAGAAATTATTGCACTTCGTGGTTATGAAGACCAAACGGTTTCTTCGCCGGGCGGCGACCCTATTGTGGCCAAATACACGCTCGAACTCAGATACCCGATTTCCTTAAATCCACAGGCAACGTTTTATGCGCTTTCATTTCTTGAGGCAGGAAACACTTATCCTAGTTTTGACAAGTTCAATCCATTCAACGTAAAACGCACTGCTGGAGTGGGAATAAGGGTGTTTTTACCGATGTTTGGTATGCTTGGCCTAGATTATGGATTAGGCTTCGATCAGCTCGATAGTTGGTCTTCAGGTTTTGGAAAAGGCTCGGATTTGGATATAAAAACCAAAGGGTATTATCCGAAATTGACCTTTACAATTGGCATGAATCTTGGAGAATTGTAGTATTGACAATAAATTGGTAACTTCGTCGTTCTTAGCAGGCAAATGAAATACATGAAACACCTTCTGCTCCTTTTGTTGGTTTTTGGCATGCGCTTTGCTTATGCTCAAGAATTCGCTTTTATAGATTCAGACTACATTTTAGAGAATGTTCCCGAATATACAGAAGCCAAAGAGCGACTTGATAAAATGGCAGAGCGTTGGACTAAAGAAATAGAGGATCGCTACGCTACGATCAAAGAATTGAAAAGTAAATATGATCGAGAAGAGGTCTTGTTGCCCAAAGAAGAAAGAGAAAAGCGTAAGCAGGAAATTGAAAAACTCGAGCAGGAGGCCATTGATTTGCAAACAAAGCACTTTGGAGCGAATGGAGATTATTTTCAAAAACGACAAGAATTGATTAAGCCCATACAGGATCGTGTATTTACGGCTATGAAAAAAGTTGCAAAAAGAGAGGGCTATGCGTTTGTTTTTGACAAAGCAAACCAAAGCAATTTACTCTATGCAGAAAAAGAATTCGACATATCAGAAGAAGTGCTCGAAGAAATGGGAATCACTAATTAAACTTTAAAAATGAAAAATGTAATACTTAGTTTGTTTGTAGTTGTTGGTTTTAGCGCATTTGCACAAACTAAAATTGGTCACGTAGACTCCAAAAAACTTTTAGACACGCTACCTTCGCGCAAAATAGCTATCAATAAGCTTGACTCTATGCAAACATCTGGCATGCAAGAGTTGCAATTGCTAGATGCAGAGTTTCAAAAACAATACCAAGCTTATATCCAGGACCAAGTAAATAAATCCCCAGCAGAGCGCCAAATCATAGAAGGAAGGCTGATGCAAAAGCAGCAAAATCTTGAAGCCACACAAGCGGCATTAGAAGAGGGCCTGCAAATCATGAGCGAAGAATTGAACAAACCAATCCTTGAGCGCATTCAAAAAGCCATTGATATTGTAGCGGAACGCAAAAAACTCAATTATGTTTTAGACGTAACAGCAACGATGTATTCTAAAGGTGGTATTGATATCACAGATGAGGTTATTGTTGAGTTGCTCTTGCTTGACGCGGCAGCCAAAAAATAAAAACAAGAAACACAATCTCAAAGGGCAACACATCGTTGCCCTTTTTTCGTTAGTTTTGATACGTGCAAACAACAGGACCAATAGGTGTTTTTGACTCCGGTTACGGAGGGTTAACGGTATTAAAAGCACTGAGAAAAAAATTACCAAACCACGACTTTATATACTTTGGCGACAACGCCAGGGCACCTTACGGAAACAGGTCGTTCGATGTGGTCTATGAGTTCACACTTGAGGCCGTGAAATTTCTTTTTGAACAGGGCTGCCCATTGGTGATTTTGGCATGCAATACGGCCTCGGCAAAAGCACTTCGTACCATTCAGCAAAAAGACCTGCCCCAATTGGCCCCAAACAACCGCGTGCTCGGTGTAATTCGCCCAAGCGCCGAAGTGCTCAAAGAAAGCACTAAAAGCGGCTGTGTGGGCATTTTGGGAACAAACGGAACCATCAACTCCAATTCTTACCCCATCGAACTGCAAAAATTTGCTCCAAACCTTAAGGTATTCCAGCACGCTTGTCCAATGTGGGTTCCTTTGATAGAGAATCAAAAACACTTACACTCTGCCGGCGAACAATTCATCGCTGAAGATCTTGCTGTTTTGATGGCTCAACAAAGAGAAATTGATTCGATTTTATTAGCTTGTACACATTATCCGGTTCTAAAGAAACAAATTGAAAAGATAGTGGGGCCGAATGTAAAAGTAGTTCCTCAAGGTCCGATAGTTGCAAAAAAATTACAGGCTTATTTGCAAGCCCACACCGAGATGAACAATCGCTTATCTAAAAATGGAAGCGTCACTTATTTTAGTTCTGAAACCCCAGTGGTTTTTAATGAAAAAGCGGGATATTTTCTGGGCACCAAAGTAGAGGCCCGACATCACAGCTTTTAGTCTAAGGTATCTTTCTGCTTAAGCTGATCAAAAGCTGATCATTGAGCTCTTTTTGGAGGTCGGGGTGGCTGGCATAATATTTAAGGCTTTTCTCAAAAATTTTGCGCGTTGTTTTGTATTTATGAAGTATCAAATCAACGCTTTTTTGAAGCGCCTCCTTATACTGGGTAGGGACGCCAAATTTACTTTGGTAATGGGTTTCGATCAAGGTAATTTCTTCTACAAGCCCACACATTTCTTTGGGCTCAATGATCCCATTTGGAATTGTTTTTTGTTCGCATGAACAAAATAGACAAAGCAAAATGATCAATCCAATGACTTTCATCGGGCCTCAAAATGTAGTCGTTGCCCTAATTGACCCTCAATGATTTGGCCTTGTGAATACACACAATGTCCATTGACGTAAGTGCTATGAATTTGGTGAGAAAAGGTGGTGCCTTCAAAAGGAGACCAGCCGCATTTGTACAACAAGTTGGATTTATCGACTGTTGCTCCAGAGGTGGGCGATACTAAAACAAGGTCTGCTGCATAGCCCTCTCTGATGTATCCACGATTTTTTATACGAAAAAGAGTTGCTGGCGCATGGGCCATCTTTTCTACAATGCGCTCTAATGTTATTTGTCCTTCTTTGGCTTTTTCTAACATTGCCAGCAGGGCGTGCTGAACGAGCGGCCCGCCAGAAGGGGCAGTAGTGTAAGGGTTGTTTTTTTCTTCTAGGGTATGGGGCGCATGGTCTGTAGCGATAACATCTATGCGATTGTCTAATAGGGCCTCCCAAATACCACTTCGGTCAGCTGCAGATTTAATGGCGGGATTCCACTTAATAAAGTTTCCCTTTTGTGCATAATCTGCATCTGAAAACCATAAGTGATGCACACAGGCCTCTGCAGTAATTAGTTTTTGTTCGAGCGGAAGGGTGTTTTCAAATAGCTCTGTTTCTTTTGCGGTAGAAATGTGAAGTACATGCAGCCTTGCGCGGTATTTTTTGGCCAAGGAAACCGCTTTGGATGAAGATAAATAGCAAGCTTCTTCATTGCGAATGAGCGGATGTGCGCTTACGGGTATGTTTTGCCCATATGTTTCTTGAAATTGTGCTAAGTTGGCGCGCACCGTGCTTTCGTCTTCACAATGTGTGGCAATGAGCATTCCTACACGAGAAAACAAGCCTTCTAACACACTTTCCTTGTCTACAAGCATATTTCCTGTAGATGAGCCCATAAACACCTTTATACCGCAAATATTTGCGGCGTTGGTTTTCAATACTTCTTCAAGGTTGTCATTAGATGCGCCCATAAAAAAGGAATAGTTTGCAATTGCATTTTGGGCTGCGATTTGGTACTTTTCTTCCAACAAATCTTGTGTGAGTGCATTGGGCACGGTATTGGGCATTTCCATAAAACTCGTAATGCCTCCCGCAACAGCAGCACGAGATTCAGAATAAATATTTCCTTTGTGTGTCAGGCCGGGTTCTCTAAAGTGCACTTGATCATCAATACAGCCCGGCAAAATAAATAATCCAGATGCATCTATTTCTCGCACTCTTTGATCTGTATCTATATGGCTCGCTATTTTTTGAATCAAGCCATCAGCAATGAGCACATCAGCAACAAATTGTTTGCCTTCGTTAATGATGGTGCCATTTTTAACTAAGGTTTTCATTTTCATTTCCATTTCATTTTACGCATTTGCCAAACACCAAAAAAAGCTTCTTTAAAAATACCTGTTGACATTTTAGATTCACCAGCCACCCTATCAATAAAAGTGATGGGAATTTCTTTTACCTTAAATCCAAGTTTTAGAGCCGCATATTTCATACAGATTTGAAAAGCGTATCCTTTAAATGGAATGTTCTTTAGTGGAATCGTTTTCAATACTTCACTTCTGTAACACTTAAACCCCGCTGTGGTATCTTTGATCCCGATCATTAGAATCATTCGTACATAAACACTAGCAAAATAACTCATAAGAATGCGCTTAAACGGCCAATTCTTTACCTTTCCTCCGCGCACATACCTTGAACCAATGGCAAAATCAGCGCCATCTTCACAGGCCTTTACGAGCCTAGGAAGGTCAGTGGGGTTGTGTGAAAAGTCACAATCCATTTCAATCACAAATCCGTAGCCCCTTTCAATTGCCCATTGGAATCCATGAATATAGGCGGTGCCAAGACCAAGCTTCCCAGCTCTTTTTTCAAGGAACACCTCGGGGTGCTTTTTCATGAGCAAGGCTATTTGATCGGCTGTTCCATCGGGTGAGTTGTCGTCGATAAATAGTATATGATAACCTAGATTTAAGTCCAGCACTGCGCTCACCATTTTGGATACGTTGTCACGCTCGTTGTATGTGGGTATGATGATGAGTGTTTGTGTGTGCGCCATGTCTAGTGAGAACGAAATTAGCGAAGAAAAGTGACAAAAAAAACCGCCACAGGGGCGGTTTAGTTAAATAATGTTTATGAAGTTTATGCTTCTTCTTCTTCGTCAGCAGCATCGGCACCTTTAACAGCACCACGAGCCATTTTGACTGCAACCACAACCGCATTGGTTGGGTCTAAGAATTTAACACCAGGGATTTCTACACTTCCTACACGGATAGCATCACCGATGCGTAATTTAGTAATATCAAGGGTAATTTCGTCTGGTAATGCGCCAGGCAAACCAACACATTGAAGGTGTCTGAACACAATCATTAATTTACCACCCGCCATTACACCACGAGAAGAACCTGTGATGCGCACTGGCAATTTAACACGCACCTCTTTACTTTCATTGAGTTCGTAGAAATCTACGTGCTGAATGGTGTCTTTGGTTGGGTGTTGTTGCAACTCACGGATAATGCCTACCGCTTTTTTACCTTCAATATCGAGTGCTACCTGAAATACATCAGGAGAAAAAACGATTTTGTCAATAGCTGTTCGCTTTACTGCGAAGTGAGTTTGCTCACCTTGACCGTAAAGCACACAAGGAACTAGGCCAGCGTTACGCAAAGCCGCAGCATCCTTCTTCCCTACGTTCGCTCGGAGCGAACCGCTCAAATGTGCTGTTTTCATGTTATATATTAATTTAAGAGATTACAAAATGTGAACTAATCGATTCGTTGTTTACCAGGCGTTTTATGACATCGGCAAATAAATTTGCCACGCTCAAAACGCGTATTTTCTCGCTTTGTTTTTGAAGCGGTATGGTATCAGTAACAATCAGTTCGGTTAATTTAGAGGCTGCGATTCGTTCAAAAGCAGGGCCGCTCAGAACAGCATGTGTTGTGAAAGCGCGTACGCTTTTTGCTCCTTTTTCGATAAGCAAATCTGCGGCTGTAGTTAGGGTTCCGGCTGTATCACACATGTCATCGATGATCACAACGTCTTTTCCCATTACATCACCAATCACAGTCATTTCGGCAATTTCATTTGCTTTTTTACGGTGTTTATGGCAAAGTGCTAAACCACAGTTTAAATTTTTGGCATACGAATTTGCGCGCTTGGCCCCACCAGCGTCTGGAGCAGCAACAACCAGATTTTGCCTATCGTAGTTCTCGATTTCTTTGAAGAACAGGGTAGAGGCAAATAGGTGATCAACCGGCACTTCAAAGAAGCCTTGAATTTGGTCAGCATGGAGGTCCATTGTCATGACGCGGTCAACACCAGCAGCCATGAGCATGTTGGCGACAAGTTTAGCGCCAATAGCAACCCTTGGCTTGTCTTTGCGGTCTTGACGGGCAAATCCGAAATAAGGAATGACGGCAATAATTTTTCTTGCCGATGCGCGTCTTGCTGCATCTACAAGCAAAAGTAGCTCGAAAAGATTTTCGGTAGGAGGCATCGTAGATTGGACAATAAAAACATCTTGTCCGCGAACCGTTTCTTCAAAAGAAGGTTGAAATTCACCATCAGAGAAAACACTAACCTTGACATCTCCTAAAGACGCACCAAATGATTTGGCTATTTGTCCGGCCAGTTGTTCTGAAGCTCTTCCTGCAAAGATTTTTACACCCACGATACTGAAAATTGAATGCAAAGGTAAGGAATTAAGAACTAATTTTGTAATACAATGAGTCAAAAGCTACAATTTTCCTTGTTCAAGCGCCTATTAGGCTTGATTAAACCCTATCGTAAATTGTTGTTTTTGGCTGCGGCTGCCACGATACTACTAGCAGCATTATCCCCAACGCGCCCCTATGTCATAGGTCAAATTATCGACCGATATTTGCTCCGAGATAAAGATCCAAATATGCTGTTGATGGGCTCTATATTGGTTTTGATCATGTTGGTGTCAGAAGCAATATTACAGGTCGTTGGCACGTATTTTTCTAATTTATTGGCGCAGTCTGTCATTCGAGACTTGCGACAAAAAGTAATTAGACATTTCATGCAGCTGCGCATTTCGTATTTTGATAAAAATCCGGTTGGGGCCATGGTGACGCGTGTGGTTTCGGATGTAGAGGCCATTACAGAAGTGTTTTCTTCAGGCATCATGGATATAGCTGCCGATCTGTTGTCATTGGTATTGATAGTCTTGTTTATGTTTCTAACAGATTGGCAATTGGCACTCATGACTTTAATCCCTGTTCCGATACTGGTGTATGCGACCCGAATTTTTGCCAAAGCGATGAAGTCTTCTTTTCAACAAGAACGACAAGCCGTGACCAAACTCAACACATTTGTTCAAGAACGACTCACCGGAATGAGTTTGGTACAATTGTTTAATCGTCAAAAGAAAGAAGCCGCGCAATTTGAACAGATCAATGCAGAGCACCGTGCCGCTCATATCAAAGCAGTTTGGGCGAACTCTATCTTTTTTCCTTTTGTTGAGCTGTTGAGCTCTTTATCGGTGGCGGCGCTACTTGTTTGGGGCGCCTTGCAAGCTTCAGGCAAATCAGAGCAAGAGGTGAGCAATATGTTTGGGCAATTATTTGCTTTTGTTTTTTGGATCAGTCAACTCTACAGGCCTATTCGAATGTTGGCAGATAAATTCAATGTATTACAGCGTGGCACCGTAAGGGCAGAAAGAATTTTTGCAGTACTGGACGAACACACCGATGTGCAAGCAGAGGGAAACCTAACTGAGATCGACTTTAATAAAGATTTGATTTTCAAGGAGGTAAATTTTGCCTATGTCGAAGACCAACCCGTGATCAGATCATTGAACTTAACTATAAAACACGGCCAAACTATTGCAATAGTTGGTGCTACGGGCTCAGGAAAGACGACATTAGTAAATTTATTGGGCCGTTTTTATGAACATCAGTCTGGTCAAATTTTAATTGGTGATACGCCTATTGAAGCCATTGATTTAAAAACACTTCGCAGGCATATTGCCATCGTTTTACAAGATGTGTTCTTGTTTTCGGACACGGTGTTAAATAACATTACGCTAGGCGACCCTTCTATTAGCCTTCAACAAGTTATTGCTGCAGCAAAGGAAGTGGGGGCCCATGAATTTATAAGCGCACTACCCGATCAGTATGGCCATCAAATAGGTGAGAGAGGCGGGTCCTTATCTACAGGCCAAAGACAGTTGTTGTCTTTTATACGAGCATACGTATACCAACCTGATTTGCTTATCCTAGATGAGGCAACTTCAAGTGTAGATACTGAGAGTGAATTTTTAATTCAACAAGCCACAGAAAAGTTAACCAAAGGCCGCACCTCTATAGTTATTGCACACCGCTTGTCAACAATAAGAAGTTCCGATAGGATCATTGTAATGGAAAGAGGCCAAATCATAGAACAAGGGAGCCACGAAGAGCTTTTGGCCATGAATGGGCATTACAAGAATTTATTCGACAGACAATATTTCAATCAAGGATTATGAGGAGATTAAAAATAGGTGGGGTCCCAGAACATTTTAATCTACCATGGCGTCTGGCTATCGAAGAAGGCCTGTTTTCTGATATAGGCGCTGAATTGCACTGGTCGGACATGAATGGCGGAACCGGACAAATGATCAAGGGCTTACAAGTGGGAAGCTTGGATATTGCTGTGTTACTCACCGAAGGAATTACCAGAGCTATTTTAAAAGGACTTGAAGCAAAAATTATCGCAGTATATGTACAGAGCCCGCTTTGTTGGGGGGTGCATGTTGCAAATAACAATGCTGTGCAGCGCATAAAGGACCTAGATGGCTCTGTCTTTGCTATTTCAAGAGAAGGCTCGGGGTCTCATTTGATGAGTTACGTTTTGGCACAAAGAGAAGGCTGGGAGCCTAGCTCACTTTCATTCAACGTAGTAGGGGATATTTATGGCGGTCTATGGGCACTCAATCATGGAGAGGCCGAAGGTTTTTTATGGGAAAAATATACCACACAGCCATTTGTAGACCAAGGAAAACTCAAACGGATTGCAGAAGTTTATACGCCATGGCCGTGCTTTGTAATTGCCGTACGCAATGAGGTGTTGGCCGCCGATAAAGACCTACTTAGCTCAATAATTCAAATCATACAAAAACGAGCCCATGAGTTAAAAAATGCAGCAGACGCTTCAGAGGAATTTGCTTGGCGCTATGGGCTTCAAAGCAAACAAGTAGAGGCTTGGTTAGCACAAACCGAATGGGCTAGTCAACTAGAAATAGAACAGAAAGATTTGCTAAAAACAGTGGAAACACTTCAAGAATTGAGCCTCATTACAGCAGATGAAGCTTCAAACTGGCAATTAAAACTGCTTCCATGAATCGTTTAGTCTTTGCGTTTTTGGTCTTTCATTGTGGGTATGGCTCCGCCCAAGGATTGGACTTGGGGACCATTTCTTACTCGCCGCAATTTATTTCTAATCTGAGCGCCAACTGCAATGAAACTTCAGGATTAGTATATGACAACGACACCATTTTTTCCATTAATGATGGTGGCAACCCTGCAGCTATACAGGCCTTTAGCGCATCCAACGGTCAACCAATCAATGAGTGGCAAGTAGGGAATGCACAAAATTTTGATTGGGAGGCGCTCACCCTCAACGACTCTGTTCTTTTTATTGCCGATATCGGCAATAATGCAGGAACAAGAAATGTATTTGACATATATCGCGTGCTGCGTCAGGATCTGGTAGCTTCAGTACAAACAGTTGCATCCGTCAAACAATCTTTTCGCTTTTTAGATCAGCCCACCTTGCCTTTAACAGTAAATGCGCACAATTACGATGCCGAGGCTATTTTTTATTTTCAGGACTCTTTGCACGTTTTAACCAAAAACTGGGAGAATCTTTGGACGCGTCATTATGTGCTGCCTTGTATTTGGCAAGACACCCTACTTATTAGTCCGCGAGATTCATTTTATGTCAATGGATTGGTGACAGATGCAGCATACTCAGCTCAAGATAATAAGCTCTACTTACTTGGCTATAAAAAAGAACCAAGTGGCCTATACAGCTCTTTTATGTATCGATTTACTGATTTTAACGGTGAAATATTAGCTTCGGATTACCAACGCATTGAATTAGGCTCAACGCTCAGCTTAGCCCAGACAGAAGGCCTTTGTATTGCAGGCCCAGAGATGCTTTTTATATCGGGAGAACAAATCGCTTCAATAATAACGATTGCTCCAAAGTTGCATTTTATTAATTTTTTTGAACTACTTGGCAATACTAAAAATAGCGCAAAAAAAATTTATTTTCACGACAACACATTATTCATTCCAAAGGACGCACTGCCTGATTTTTTACTCCTAGACGCTAACGGCAAGGAGGCGATTGAATGGGTTTTAAATAAGAATCAACAAGATCTGTCCGCCCTTGCTCCAGGCACCTATTACCTTATTGGGCCAACACACAGGCAAACCTGGATCAAACGGTATTAAATTCAAAGTATTATTCTTTGTGCGTCTGCGCTTGTTCGCTAACAAGCCCTATATGTTCATTTAGGGCATTATGAATACCTAAAAGGTTTATATTCATAGTATTAAACACGCAGTATGATACCACTAGTACCGGCATTTGATTCGAATTTTTGGTGGGCTGTTGCAGCGGTTTTGGCGATTCTTACAATTATTTTTGCTGTTTTTTTAACAGATAAAAAAAATTAAAAAGAGGCCAACGCTCTTTTAAGCTCGACATCACGGTTATTTATAACTCGATAATAACCATTTTCTAAAAAGAGATGTCTAGCAATTTCAGCCTTCAGCAGCAAACCTATCCTTTCTTTGCTGTGCCTAAATTCATTTGGCTGCAGCTCAACGTCAAATTCGGCTTTGGCAAATGAAGTAAACCGATTGAGTAGGGCGTCTGTAATTTGAAACTTCGCAATGAAATCATTGAGGTTCATGGTCAATTCATTGTGATTTAAATAATCAAAAACAAAAGCGTTAAAAACCCCATTCCATTGCAACTCTGATAGATATAATGAGGCACCGGTGGTATCTCCAGGGACAAACACATCGGGCATGATCCCACCCCCTCCATAGACAATTCTACCCTTTCTGGTTTTATATCTTAAAGAATCAACAAAAATGCTGGAGTCTGGCTTGAAATATTCTTCAGCATAAGCCTTTTGTTCATCTTCTTTGTATGCATCATAACCATTGTTATATGGTCGTTGAATGGATCGTCCAGAAGGCGTATAATAGCGGGCCACTGTTATGCGTAAATTACTTCCGTCTTTGAGTTTTTTATCTTGTTGAATCAATCCTTTGCCATAAGAACGTCTTCCAACAATTGTTGCCCGATCGTTATCTTGAAGGGCGCCAGCAAGGATTTCGCTAGCCGATGCTGATTGCGCGTCTATAAGCACCACCACCTTCGTCTTTTCTAAAATTCCTGAGCTGGTGGCGTAGTACTTTTGTTCTTTGCTATGCTGCCCCTTAGAGCTAAGTATTAAATAGCCTTTAGGTAAGAATTCATCGGCAATTTGAATGGCTCCGTCCATGGTTCCTCCTCCGTTACCGCGAAGATCTAAAACAAGTTTGCGCATGCCTTTATTGAGTAACTGCAAAGCTGATTGATGAAATTCTTGTGCTGTTGGCAAAGAAAATTGCGCGATTTGAATATAACCCGTCGAAGGGTTGATCATATAAGAACAAGGAACAGTTGCAATAGGGATGGTATTGCGTGTTAAAGTTTTATGTAGTTTTTTGCCTTTGCGCTCAATTGTGACCTTAACTTTTGTGTTTGGCGCCCCTTTGAGCCTGTCCATTACCTTCTCGTTGGTAATTTTTTTACCGGTTGCAGACTTTCCATTGATTTCAATGATGCGATCACCGCGTTTAAGCCCTCCATTAAATGCAGGAGAATTCACATTGACATGGGTTATGCAAATGGTGTCTCTAAAAAGCAAGAAGCGCACCCCAATACCCCCAAAAGACGCATTGGTTTGTTCTTCGAGAAGTTTTAGGTCTTTGGCTGCAATGTAATTACTGTGAGGATCTAGTCGATGCAACATTTCAGAAATCGTTTGTTCAAAGATTTCTTCTTTGTTTATTTTATCAACGTATTCGTTGTCAAGCAATTCAAAGATTTGTGTGAGTTTTTGCAATTCTTTGGTGCCTTCTTTTGAACCTCCTAGCAAAGAACTGCCCACATAGACACCTAGCGCCGCTATGGCTGCAAGCAAGGTAGGTAACCAAAATAATTTTTTGTTGGATTCTTCAGACATCATCAATATTTTCAATTTGAAGAACTTCTAATCCGGCAGACTCTAAGAAATGCACCCCCGAGAGGTCTTTATAGGCCTCCTGATAAACAAGTCTTTTGATGCCCGATTGTAACACCAACTTACTGCAATCTTTACACGGTGAATGAGTGAGGTAAAGGGTGGCGTCTTTACAATTGTTTGTAGAGCGGGCCACTTTTAGAATGGCATTTGCCTCAGCATGCAAGACATACCAATGAGTTTCATTGTTCTCATCTTCGCAGCAGTTATCAAAACCAGCCGGTGTGCCATTGTAGCCATCGGAAATAATGATTGCATCTTTTACAATGATAGCACCCACTTGTTTGCGTTTACAATGAGAAAGTCTTGCCCAACTTGCAGCTAAACGCAGGTATGCCTTGTCGTAGCGAGCTTGTTTTGTGGATGATTGATTATGCCCCATGTCTGATGTGTCCGCCCAAATAGCCCGTAAAAGCGAAAAGGATAAAAGCAATTATCCCTACAACCAGGGCGCCGATTTGTATTCTGCGCGCACTGGCCCATTCAGACTTTTCAGCCCAAAGCCCAATGACGGCAAGGGCAGTGAGTGCGAATATAAAAAACAAGGTGTTTTCAGCCATTTCTTCGTGAATATGAATCACCTTATGTGATATGCCCTTGATACGCTCAGCCTCATGTTCGGCGGAGCCTCCCGAAACATAGGCAATGAGGCCTCCTATACCTGAAATCACCATAACTACATAAGCGCTAATTGCAGATTTGAAATCAGGCTTAAATAGCGCGAAAAGCAATAAAACAAGACCAAGAAAAGTCCCTACAATGGGGAGGTGGTTACTGAGTAAATGAAAATTTGCCATAAAATATAAAGTGTTGACAATCTAAGTTAAAGAATTTTAATGATTGTAGTACGGCGAAATCATTAAATAAACTACAACACCTGTAATTGCAACATATAACCAAATAGGAAAGGCGTATTTGGCCCATTTTTTATGTTTTTGATAATTTCCTTCCCAAGCATGTAAATAGGTGAACAACACCACTGGAATAACGGCAACGCTCAAAAAAATGTGTGACAGCAGCAATAAAACATAAGCAAAGCGAGAGGTTCCAACCAAGTTGAGTTCCTCAATGGACAATTTACCATTATGATCAAGATCACCGTATTTGGTAGAATCAGAGGTCATGTGGTATGCAACGTAGCACAAAAGGAACATGACGCTCAAAACAAGAGCCAATTGAATGGTTTTTTGGTGCTGTTGTATCTTTCCATTTTTTATAAAAAGCAGCGCCAAGATAAGCAGCGTTGCAGTTAGGCCATTGATCGTGGCATAAATAGGTGGTAGAAACGAAAAGTCAACACCTTCGATTTTAATTCCAAAAAGGGCAGCTACTGCCAATGGAATAACTATTGAGATGGCCACGACCCATTTGCGCAAGTTTGTTTTAGGAGCTGTGTTTGTGTTATTCATGGTTGAAAAGGGTTTTAACATCATTGATTAACCGCTGAAATTCTTTTTTGTTGACACTTAGGTCTGGCTGGACAACTTCGTATACGCCTCTTACGTATCCTTTTTTATCGACTAGGGTAAAAGCCCCGGAGTGTGCATAACCCCCTAGCGCTTCATTTTCTTTACCTGCGAAAATTAGAAAGTGTTCTATTCCGAGCTTGTGAGTAAAGGCTTCATTCCCGGTTAAAAACGCCCAATTATTTTGCTTAATCCCAAGGCTTTTTTTATGCAATTTAAGTTTACTCGGGGTGTCGTTGGTAGGGTCTATGGTAAATGATAAGTATTGTATTTGCGAATCGTACCTTTTGAGCGCCTTCTCTACATTTTTAAGCTGCGTATTCATGATTGGGCAAATACTCGGACAACTTGCAAAGAAAAATTCTGTAATCCACACCTTATTAGCAAAAGTTTTATTGCTAACTATAACGGAATCTTCATTGAAAAACGAAAAATTTGGAATTTGCTGGTAAATCGTGTCGGTAATGGTTTTTCCGTTTTTTGTTTGGTAAACCACATCGTAGTTACCAAGAAAGGGCAAGCGGCGTTGTGGTGTGTCCTTACAAGCAAATAATAACAAACCAAATAAAGTTAGCCAGCTATTTGTCTTTTTGAGCACGTTCTTTGTCGTATTGTTTCATTAGTAGAGCCAAGTGCTCCTTCATTTTGCGGATCATTCCTTCAGTATGGCCATTGAGTGCCATTCGCAGGTGGTTTTTCTTGTCAATTAATAAAATCAATTCATTGTATGATACCCCACCAAAATACTTTTTGTCTTTGACGATTAGATTTTGCCCATTGTTGGTAATATTGAAGAAATCATGAGGATCTGCATTGATGAGCTGCCAAAGTTCGGGGTCAAAACCTTCTACCTTGGAGCGCAACATGTCTTGCACGTCCAAAAGGGCAGCTTCTGAAACAGGTTGGCCTAAAGAGTCGACTACAATAGACAGCATGCGCACTTGTTTTAGTTTCTTGCGTTTGTTGGTCCGAAGATCTTTATAGATGTTTTGTGTCAGTGGGAAAAATGCCAATCCGCATTGGTATGGACAAGTGATTTGTATGGTATTGATAATGACAACTTGGTCTTGGTAATCTTGGAGAGATTTTTTTTGCTTGCCCAGGTGATTGTATACAGAAAAGGTTGGTGTTTTCACCAACCCATAATCTGATAATTGTTTGAAGCGATGATCACAACCTCTAGTGGCCATGAAAATCAAAAAAAGTGCCGGGCCAAAAACAAGGGTCAGGGCCAGTATGGAGCGCCCCCGATGTGGTTTAGCTACTTTTTGCTGCATTGTTATTGCCACATTGCGTCCCAGACACCCCCAATTGCAGTGCCTTCGTATAGGGCAATGAAAATAAGGTAAAGGACAAAAATAAAGTACGGGATAAGAATAACGTTACGTAAGTAACGACGCTCATCACCAAGATGCATGAAAACCATGACGATGTAGCCTGCTTTCAATAAGGTTAGAAGGATAAAGATTACTTTGACGGCAGTCCACCAATCAGATGATTGCTTGATGCTGGCACCAATAAAAACTTCAATAACCGTAACTATTGTAAGCAATAAAGTGACTTTGTATATTTTTTGGCGAATTTGTTTGCCTTTAGCTTCGTCGTGATGAGCGTGAAGTGAGTATTCAATGAGGTCGTCTCTTTCCATGATGAGTTGTGTTTAAGAGAATTACAATAAATAAAAGAAGGTGAACACGAAAACCCAAACAAGGTCAACGAAGTGCCAGTAGAGCCCGGTTTTTTCAACCATTTCGTAGTGGCCACGCTTGTGGTAAGTGCCTGCTAACACACCTAGAAGTATCAAAATATTGATGATTACACCAGAAAATACGTGAAAACCGTGAAAACCTGTGATGAAGAAAAAGAACTGGGCATATTGCTGTGGTCCATATTCGTTTTGTTTCATATTTGCACCATAAATGACGCGGTTCTTTTCGCCTGCATAAAGGGCCTCGTAGTAAAGATTTTCTGCTTTTTTACCTGTGATTTCTTCCCCCCCCACTTTGTAGGTATTCCCATCACGCTTGATGATTAGTTTTAAGTCGTGGTCATGGGCTTTATTGATTTTTGCAACTGCACCATCTGAAAGATGAATAAAGCCGTTTTCGATATGGCCTTGTTCTGCGGCATGCTGGAATTGGTGCATTAAATCATCTTTAATTACTGCGCCAACTTTGTGTTCTGAACCCGCTTTTGTAACTGTAAAGTTTTGAATTTCACCAAAATGACCCTTAACGATGGCTTGTGAACCATCTGAAAGTTCAATTTTACCAAATTCAGAACCGTGGATAAAGTGAGACCATTCCCAAGCTTGAGATCCTAAGAAAAAGAAACCACCAATGATAGTGGCAATCATCCATTTAGTTACGCCTTTACGATCCATTCGGTGACCTGCCTCAACAGCAAGCACCATGGTTACCGAAGAAACAATCAAAATGAAAGTCATCAGGGCTACGTAAAGCAATGGATATCCATGGCCTAAAAAAGGCATGGAATTGAAGGTCTCTTCACCAATTGGCCATGCATCTTGAGCATCGTGGCGAGTAAAACCATAGGCAATTAATAAACCGCTGAAAGTGAGGGCATCCGAAACGAGGAAGAACCACATCATTAGTTTGCCATAACTTGTTTGAAAAGGGGATTCTTTTCCTCCCCATAATGTTTTGGCGTCTAGTTGTGCAGAGTGTCCGGCCATTTTAAGAAAAATTTTTGTGCAAGTTTAGTGAATAAAAATCAAAAACACGAGTAAATACAGCCATAAAAGCCCTAAAAAGTGCCAGAAGATACTGCTCAATCTGAGTGACAAGGTATTTTGAGAATTGAACTTACCTGTGAATGAGGCAATTGCAACTTTTACAAGATATAAAAGTGCAATTAGCACATGTAACAAGTGCACGAAGCTAATTAGGTACAAATAAGCAGAGGCGGTATCTGCAGATTGCATGGCCGAAAGCTGCATATGCGGCTTGAGCGGAATGCCGTTATAGAGAAGTGAACGGTTTTTATATTGAAGTTCCTTTCCTGCATAGTAAATAGTAAAGTCTTTTCCATAGGTGCCGTGCGCAAAGAAATCGCCGCGTTTGTCACGGATATTCACAGCTAATTCACTCAAGCGCAGCTCATCTGTGTAGGTGAATTGAGTGCTATCGTTGACATACAGGCGACTGTTTTTTATGAGCACGGGGCTGCCATTGTAAAATAATTCAATGTCTTGGTTTTGGACATTGATCTGCTTGGCCTTGGTTCGGGATAATTTTTCAAACTGTTTGAAATAATTTTGAATTTTTTGAAATTCAGCATCTTGAATTTCCTGGCCATTAATGAGGTAATTATTTCCATCCACCGCAACAAGGGCCCCTTTGTACTTAAATTCAAAGTACTCACCATAGCGACCATTCGTTACCAAGATGTCATTTACTGGATTAACCCCTTTATCTACTAGCTGACCATAACCAACAAATTGATAATAAATGAAACCAGCTCCAAAAATAAGCGTGGCTAACATCGCTCCTTTCAGCTGGCCTTGTTTGTCTTTTTTGGCGCTTTGAATGGCAAACCAAAAACTTAGTGAGCTTAGCGCAATAAAGAGTGTGCTTAGATAAAAACCATTTGGCAGCGGGTATTTGAGCCAAAATGATTTGCCCATTGAGACATAATAACCAGAAGTAAGTCCGGCAAAGAGCATGACAATACTGAAAATACCTACGTAAACGAGGTTTTTTTTCATTTTTTCTTTGAGCTCTGGGCTCATTTCATTTTCACGATTCATACTAGAATTTTAATATTTTAAAAAAATAGTCACTACGATCAATCACATAAATAAATTGTATGATTGGTAAATAAACAAAAGAAGCAAACATTAGTTTTCGCGCATCAGCAGTGGCACAACTGTGGTACAACTTATAAGAGAGGTAAAAGAACCAAACCCCCATGAAGCTGCCAATAACAAGCGTGATGAGCCCTGTCCAGCCAAGAATCCACGGCATCAGACTAAATGGGATCAGAGCTAACGAATAAACCATGATTTGAAATGCTGAGGCCTTGCTTTTTCCTGTTGCTGAGGGCAGCAAGGAGAAACCAGCTTTTTTGTAATCGTCATAAAGCACCCAGGCAATGGCCCAAAAGTGTGGAAATTGCCATGTGAACTGCACAAAAAATAAGATGCCAGGTATAAATCCAAATTGATCTGTGGCAGCAATAGCCCCTAAAAACGGTGGTATGGCACCCGGGAAGGCACCAATAAAGACAGCCCAAGGGGTTTTTCGTTTAAGGGGAGTGTAGGCAAATACGTAACTAACAAATGCGAATAAGCCAAGCAGCGCGCTTTTAAAGTTGATCAGATAGAGCAAATACGTTCCGATAGTTAAAAATAAAAGGACAATAATGTAGGCCTCTTTTAATTGCATTTGCCCGGTTGGTAGTGGCCGTTGGTTGGTGCGGTTCATAATTTGGTCGAGCTCGCGCTCCCAGATTTGATTAGCACCATTCGACGCGCCGGTTACGAGTGTTCCACCTAATAGGAGTAAAAGTATTTCATACCAGTTTTTCCCACCGGCAAATAAGTAACCACTAAGGGCAGATAAAATGACGAGAAAGGAAAGGCGAAACTTAGTAAAAACCAAGTAGGTTTTAAGCAGGGAAGGAGGCTGTTGGTTAACTTCAGACATCGTTACAAAATTACACTAAAAAGTCCTTGAAGTAAAGATAAAATAAGCCAAATCAGCACAAAAACTAAGCCAAAAGCAAGAAGCAAAGCCCCAATGGTGTCTACGATGATGCCACCAATGAAAAATAGCACAACACCAAAAACCAAACATACAACAGCACAGAGACCAATAAAAAAGCGCGTGCTGCTCACAATGCCATTGGGCTGGGCTATTTTTACTTGAGAATGATTGTGATTGATGAATAATTCCTTGCTAACTTGTCTTGGTTTTCTAACGACTGAAGGATGATATGAGTTTTCTGACTGGTGCGAAATTGAATCATGAGGAGTGCCAATTGAAATATTGGTTTCTTCCTCTATGTGCGCATGCGGATTGTTGTGCGCTGTAGTTGGATTTAAAACAGAGGCTGCACGACTTTCTGTTTTTTTGACATTGCTTAGATCTTGCGCTTCTTCTATTTGAAAAGCGTTTTGTGTTTTACTATTTCTGAGCACCACCTCGGTCGGATGGCAGGAGGCAAGTAGCAAGATTAATAAACTAAGGCGTTTCATGGTAATATTCATTTTTAATGAAGTATTCCAAGAGGGCTTCTTTAAGCAGGTGTTGTTGTTGTTGGTGGTCTAAAGGCGGAAGTGCTTGATTTAGGGAGAAATGAGGCCACATATCTGCATCTCGACCTTCGAATGTATAATAGCCATAGGGTTCGAGTAGCGTGCAAATGGCAATGTGCATGAGCTCCATTTTTTGTTGTTTTGAAAAAGTTTGGTGCCCCATGCCAAGTTCATTGACGCCAACCAAAAAAAGAAAGGTAGACATGTCCATTCCTGGGCCAAAATCTTTTTCAAGATGCTTTTGGAGTTGTTGAAAACGCAATTCAATGTCGTGATCCATAGTGCAAAAATACGTATACAAGACCGATAATAGGCACAAAAAAAGGGGCCTCTTTCGAAAGCCCCTCCTTTTCATCAATCAACTTCTTATTTTTTCACAAATTGTTTGCTGCTGTTACCAGCCGCTGTTTCAATTTGGATTGTGTAGATACCTGCTTTGAGGTCTTCTACATTGATTTCTTGTGTAATGCCATTGCCATTGTACTCAGCAACAACTTTGCCTGTAAGGTCAACGATACGAATTGCGTTCATAGATTCAGTAGCTGAAACAGTCAATATTGTATTTACTGGATTTGGGTAAACAGCAACGGTGTTGTTGTTTTCGTTCAATCCAGTTGTACAATCTTCACAACTTTCCCAACATACTTCACCAATGGTAGCTGCACCTGTAACTGTGTAAGAACGGTTTGTAAATTGCCCACTTGGATCTGTAATTGTACAAGCTTCGCCACCTGCAAATTGTTCAGAAACGTTCCATCCGTCAATAGTGAATTTGTATTCAATTGCACCAGCTGGAATAGCTACAGTTACATCCCATACGTTGTCCATGTTGGCATCGGTCATAGGAGTACAAGTACCACACCAGCCGTTGAAGTTACCATTCAAGAATACACCTGCAGTTGTAGAACCACCGCCTGCAATGTAATCATTCATGTCTACGGCAAAAGAAACATCGTTCGTACAAACATCACAACTTGCAAAACAAACGTTAGGCAATGTAATGTCTCCAGCTACAGCATGAAAACGGTTTGTATACTGTCCGCTTGGATCAGTAACTGTACAAGATTCTCCACCAACGAATTCTTCTTGTGCATTCCAACCATCAATAGTGAATTTGTACTCAATTCCACCTGGAGGCAAAGGCAAAGTAGTTTCCCACATACCGTTACCCATATCAGTCATTGGGTTACAAGTACCACACCAACCATTAAATGTACCGTTAACAAATACACCACCAGCTAATGAACCACTGTATTGTGACATGTCTACGCGGAAAGTAACGTCATAGTCTTGAACAGCAAGTGGAACAGTGCGCTCATAAACAAAACGCCACCATCCTGGACCAAAATTGATATCAGCAGTTAGGGTGTTACCGCCATTTGAGATAGCAACGTTGTAAGTAATTGAACTTGCTGCTGCAGCAGGGCTGGCAATTTCAGCACCGTTGATTACTTTAGCCAAACCAATATGAGCACCAAGGCCGTTCACTGTAAGTGTACCAGCGGCTGCATCATAGCTGTATGTTGCTGCGCCACCAACGTGTGGAGCAACGGGAGTGCCACAACCTTCTGGCGCACCTTGCCAAGCTTCTAGCCATGTAGAGCCGTCCATGTAGTGTGTCATGGTGCCATTGGCTTCAAATTTAATTGAGTCGTCAAATAAACAAGCACGCGTAGTAACATCACCAGCGCCATTAGACCACCAGCTCATGTCGCCTGGGCCTGAAGGACCAACGCCCAATGCAGCTGCTTGTGGCGCTAATTTCCAAGTGCCTTCAATCTGAGCAGAAAGACTCAAGATTGGAGCAAAAAGTAAAAAGTACAGTTTTTTCATTTTGTTAAGTATTAGAGGTTATTGTGTTCATAGTTTGACCTATGAACGGGTTAAATATAGTAAAAAATACAATAAGCAAAAAATGAGCTCAATTTATTCAACAATAATATCATCAAAAAGTTCAAATGCAATCTTGTGTGTTCCACATAAAATTTCAAAAGTACCTTTTTCCGCTCGCCATTTGCCATCGGCACTTATGCGTTTGAGGGTGTTTGCATCAAAACTAAATTCAAGTGTCTTGTTTTCTCCCGGACGCAGAGAAACCTTGTAAAAATCAATCAATCTTTTGTTTTCTGGAGTGGTACTGGCATATAAATCACTCAAATAAATGGGCACAACCATTTTTATATGAGTGTTGTTAGGGTTGCTTACATTCACTTCAATGTCAAAAGTCCCTTTGTTTTCGTCTTTGTGGGCAAATCTGACCCCATTGATCATACCCATAGCATAGGATAGCCCAAAACCGAAATCCCATTGTGGATTGTATGCATTGAACTGTCCAGATTTTGCTCTAGCAACACTACCGGGGTGGTCATAAAATTCTATCACCCCATCGTATCGAGGATAGGTGTAAGGCAATCTACCACTAAAATCTGCATCTCCAGAAAGTAAAAGAGCCAATGCATCACCGCCAAAGTCTCCGGGTAAATATGCCTGAATAATTGCGTCGCAGAGTGGTTCAATGTCATTGATTATTCTCGGCCTTGCTTCTAATAATACCAAAACAACCTTCTTATTTGCCGACTTAGCTAAGCGCACTAACTCCTTTTGTTTTTCATCGAGCTGAAGACTATGAATATCACCAGGTTTTTCTGTGGATGGCAACTCTCCTAAGCAGAGCACGACAACGTCACTTTTCTTAATAGCCTTTTGGTAAGCCTTTAAGTTGTCGAAGCGAGAGGCTTCAAAATCGTTCTCCATGAAGAGCTCCACTCCTTTTTGATAATCGACCATGCCGGGCGTAGGAAAGAGACGTTGTACAGCGCGGTAAATGGTTTCTTCCCGAGAATTGAAATTGGTATCTAAGCCCTGCCATGTGTGCGTCCAGGCGCCATTGAGCATATTGAGATTATCTGCCCCTGGGCCCGCAATTAAAATGTGCTGCTTTGCGTTTAATGGCAATACACCACCTTCATTTTTTAGCAAGGTGATTGATTCCAGTGCGGCATTTCTGGCTATTGATTTAAATGCGTTACTTCCAAATTTTGTGTATGAGTCCATGTCTGGCATCGGATTTTGGAAAAGCCCAAGCTTATTCTTAACATAAAGAATGCGGCGCACTGCATCGTTGAGGCGCTCCATGGAGATTTTACCATCCTGTACTGCTTGAATCATGTCTTGACAGTAGGTTTTGTATTGCGGATTGGAAGGCACCATACTCATATCTACTCCGGCATTAAAGGCCTGAATCGCTGCTTCGGATAGTGAAGCGGCAGTATGATGCACGGTATGGAGCATAATAAAATCTTCCCAATCAGAGACTACAAAACCTTTGAAGCCCCAATCTTTTTTAAGCGTTTGGGTAAGTAGTTGGTAATTGGCATGGCCCGGTATGCCATTAACTACACCAGAATTGATCATTAGTGTCAGCGCCCCTTGTTCAACAGCGGCTTTGAATGTAGGGAGGTACAATTCTTGCAAGTATTTCTCAGGAATGAAAGCAGGTGTGCGGTCACGGCCTGAAAAACTTGCACTATAACCTACAAAGTGTTTGAGACACGCGGCAACGTGGAATTGGTCTACGTCGCCCTTCGGCCCTTGATAGCCTTCAACAAGTGCAACACCCATTTTAGTAGCTAAAACTGGATCTTCACCTAGGGTTTCGAAGTGTCTTGACCAAAGTGGTTGACGACCAAGATCAAGCACCGGTGAAAAATTCCAAGGAATACCAGACGCTCTGCATTCATAGGCCGTTACTTCGCCCATTTGCTTGGCAAATTCAGGATTCCATGTTGCTGCTAGTCCAATTTCTTGGGGGAATAAAGTACCACCAACGGTATAGTTCACCCCGTGTATGGCATCTATGCCATAAAGCAATGGGATATTTTGTTCGTGTTTGAGGTATGGTGCATGAATATCCGACATCACAGATTTCCACTCTTCAAGTTTTAAAGTGTGCCAGCCCACGTTCAGCACCGAACCAACGTGATAAACCTCTAGTGCCTCTTTAAGTTTGGCTTCGTCAATTTGCTCTGGTATAAGCGCTTGTCCTTTTTGGTCCGTCTTGTGAATTGCGTCAAGAGTTATTTGGCAAGTTTGACCCACCTTTTCTTCAATTGTCATATTGGCAATGAGCGCCTCGATGTCATTTTCAGTAGGATGGGTAAAATACAATTTATCAATATCGCTAGCGCTAAAAAGCAAAGCAACTAATAAAGAGAATGCAATAAATTTCATGGGGTATTATTATTGAAATACGCGTACGTAATCGACAAACATTTTTTGTGGGAAGCTTGTACTGGCATCCGGAGATCCTGGCCAATTACCCCCAACGGCAACATTGAGAATGATAAAAAACTTTTCCCGAAATTCAGACAATTCTGCTGGGCTTGTATCAATAGAATGATACTCAACATCGTCTAAAAGCCAATGAATGGAGTTGGCATCCCAGATGATAGAAAAGACATGGAATTCATCTGCAAACTTACCGGAGCTAAGAGACTTGCTACCACCAAACTGCGCATGAGACCCGGCGTTGCTCCAGTGAACAGTACCGTGAATGGTTCTGTCATTGGCACCAGCGCCGCCAATTAATTCCATGATGTCAATTTCACCACATTCTGGCCAACCGACTGAAGTAATATTGTCGCCAAGCATCCAAATAGCAGGCCATAGCCCTTGCCCATAGGGTAGTGCAGCACGAACATCAATACGACCATATTTCCATGATTTGATACCTTGGGTTTTAATTCGGCTCGAGGTATAGTTAGATGTATTGAAAGTTTCGTTTTTTGCTGTAATAGTTAATAAGCCATCCGACACTACAGCGTTGTCTTGCTTGTAATATTGTAATTCGTTATTTCCCCAACCCCAATTGCCTGTTCCAATATCGTAGGTCCAGTCTGAGGAAAGGCTTGCGCCATTGAATTCATCGTGCCAAACAAGTGTCATGTTGGGATAAGACAAGGGACTTATAAATCCAGAGCTTGGTGCGCCTGTATTTCCTGAACTTATTTCAATTACAACCTCTTCTGTTTTCTCAATGAAGGAAGTCTGAAGGGTGTGTGCTCGTGTACGAATAGTGTAGGTGCCAGAAGAGTTAAATACATGCGTTGCCTCGCCATCTTGTGTTTCAACGGTAATGCTATCGTTGTTGTCAAAGAAAGTTATGGTATAGAAATTTACACTGTCGGCACTTGCTTGTACATGGACTTCGCCATTGGTAATAGTCAGTTGCGTTTGTAAATTACTTGGCAGCCCGGGTGTTTTAGGCTCGTCTGGATCACAACTAAATAATGATAAGCTGAGGAATATTAGTGTTAAGAACTTCATTTTTTAGAATTTATTGGGTCTTGAGTTTTAAATACCACTTAAGACCGCCTTCGTGGTGTCCGTATTGTAAATGCAAAGTAGAATCAGTGGCTGACAAAATTCGGTATACACGTGGGCCGGTGTAAAAACCCAGAAAGGCATTGCCCGAGATGGTTATAGTCGGGTCTCCGTCTTCTGTGAGCAACCAGCTTTCGTTCATTTGGTTATCAAATGGAGCAGTAAAGTCGCCTAAGTTTTGGTAAGAGCCAGGAAAAGAAGCGGCAAGAGAATTGTGTAGATAAACGTCTCCGTTGGTGATCATATCGAATTTAAATCCATTCAAATGGAACACATATTGGTCATTATACAATCCACATCCTGGTTTTTCGTTCGGGCCTGCTGCCCACCATTCTGGAGTTGGGCCCAACGCGCTTTCTGGGTCTGGGCCCACACCCATGTGGCCAGAAGCGGCAGAGTCAACGACCCAAACCTTGAACCCGGGGCCGCTGATGCCTCCGGTCAGAATAGTGTAGTAAGGGTTGTTGAGAAGGCCAAAGTCGTCATTGGCAATCGTTACTTGCTGGCTAGAACTTCTGCTTCCGCCCTTTCCAAAAACGGTTAATTTAATGGTGTAGGTACCTGCATAAGGGTAAGACGCCGAAACATTGGCCCCTTGAGCCTTTGACCCATTTCCAAAGTCCCAAACACATTGAATATTTGGATTGTTGGCACTTAATTCTATAATATTTTCGTTGGCTGCAGATACAGTCATCGTAAATTCAGCATCGGCAGCTGAAGGCGCCGGGCCAAGAGTTGGCTCATATTTATTACATGCAACAAGTGCAAGACCAATGCTAAGAATGCTAAGCAAAATTGTTTTCATGGTTTTGGTTTTAGTGATTAATAACCAGGGTTTTGTGTCCAATTACCCCCTGCAAGGTCAATCTCTACTTGTGGAATAGGAAATAATTCATGTTTGCCTACAACAAATCCAGGGATATATTGTGCGGCTTGGCCAGTGCGAACCAGGTCAAAAAACCGCAAGCCTTCTCCGGACAACTCCATTCGGCGCTCATTGTAGACTTTCTGAATATTATTGATAGATGCTCCAGGGACACCTGCGCGTGAACGCACCTGATTGACAAGTTGGGTAGCGCGTGATGCATTGCCAATCTGGTAATTAGCTTCTGCAGCCATCAGTAGAACGTCGGCATATCGAAGCACTCTGTAATTAACCGGGCTAGTAAGGTCATTGTCTGGCAAGCCAATTTCACCTTGACGCTTGATGTATTTGTTGTTGTAATATCCTGTATGGCCTCCCGCTCCTATTGCATAGGTGATTGATGCTGCGTTTGGTTGAGAAGCAATAAAGGCATCTATGTCCAATACGGTAGCATCTCGGCGCACATCGATAGGGGAGAACGCGGCGTAAAGCTCCTGAGTAGGAAGGTTATAGGAGTTTCCATCTCCGTAAACTGGGCCGGTATACTGACGAATGCCTTGGAAACCAACCGCGGCGTTGCCCTCAAGACAGATCAAACAGCCGTAGCTTCCGCCTTCAAGTCCTGTATATTCGATATCAAAGATAGTTTCTGGATTGCCTTCGGCAGCCACACTAAATAGTTGCGTATAGTCTTGGTAAAGGCTGTATTGCCCAGAAGCGATGACTTCTTCTAGAATTTCAGCCGCTTGGGTAAATTTGTTTTGATATAAATACACCTTGCCAAGCAAAGACTTAGCAGCGCCTTGTGTGGCACGCCCTTTTTGAGCTGCAATCGGATTAAGCACAGCAGCAGCAGCGCTTAAATCAGCCTCGATTTGGGCATATACTTCTTCTTTTGGTGATCGAGGAATGGTGCGTGCTTCTTCAATTCCAATGCGCTTATCTAAAATGAGCGGAACGTCGCCAAAGAATTTGACAAGCTCAAAATAATAATAGGCACGAAGGAATTTGGCTTCTGCAATGATGTGTGCTTTTCCCGGAAAATCAATATTGTCTTGATGTTCAAGGATATAGTTTGCTCGGGTGATTCCCGTATAATTCCAACGAAACACACTGCGCAATTCTGCATTGACACCACCGTGGGTCATGTTGTCAATGTCGTGTAGACCTTTAGAATCATTGACGCTTTCTCCTCCGGCAATAGCGTTGTCTGAGGCAATTTCACCAATCCAAAGTGTAAGAAAGGAACCTTGAAGTAAGTCATAGGCACCAACAAGGGCGCGCTCGAAATCTTCGGGGGTTTGAAAGAAATTCTCTGCATCTTGTGCATATGGCGGATCTACAGAGAGAAATTTTTCACATGAAGGCAAAGCAAGAATGCCTACAAAAGCGATTAAGGTATAAAGTAGTTTTTTCATGGCTTTGTTACTTAAAATTTGATTTGAATACCGCTCATTAATGAACGCGCTTGTGGGTACATACCATAATCTACCCCTGCTGACAATACATTTGATGCGCCTAGATCAGGATCGAAGCCCATGTAGCGGGTCAGGGTGATGAGATTGTTAGTAGCTACATAAATACGTAATGATTCGATATTTATTTTTCGCAATGCACTAGCTGGCAGTGTATAACCAAATTGAAGGTTACGCAAACGCACAAATGAGCCGTCCTCGACGTAATAATCAGAAAATAGATTATTGTTGGTTGGTCCGGTGGTGAGGCGTGGGTGCTCATTGGTAGATCCTGGGCCGGTCCAACGGTCTATGACATAAGCCAATTGATTGGCATAGGGTTGCTGGCGCTCGTAGTTGCGAATGATTTCTTGGCCAAGTGCAGCATAAACATTACCTGAGAGGTCAAATCCATGGAGTCTGAAATTAAAAGCAAAGCCCATTGTAAAGTCAGGTATAGCTGAACCAAGGTATGTTTTGTCTGAGTCATCAGAAAAATTGATTTTACCGTCGCCATTCTGATCAACAAAAATCAAATCTCCGGGCTGCGCGCCTTCTTGAACTACTGCAGCATTGTCTATTTCTTCTTGTGTTTGGAACACTCCGGCTGTTTGATAACCAAAGAAATAACCAATTTCATAACCTTGTTCGAAGCGCGTTGCTACATCACCACCCACACTGAAAGCAGCTCCGGGAATATACTGAATGCCCTCGGGTACACTTACAACTTTATTATTAATGGTGGTAAAGTTAAAATTGAGGTTAGTTTGTAATAATTTTTTGCGATCGGATTGATAAGCCACCTCAAATTCCCAACCTTTGTTAGATACGTCACCGGCATTGATAATTGGCGGGTAACCCCCAGGGCCATAAGAACCCAATAATGCCGAAACATCTGGCTGGAAGAGTAAATCATTGGTGTTTTTGATGAAGTAGTTCGTTGTGAAATTGAGCACTTTTAACCATGTAAGGTCTACTCCCACATTGAGTTGACGTGTAGTTTCCCATTTGAGATCTGGGTTGGCAGGTCGGCCAATAGCAACACCTTGTGTGATGAGGTCATTGAAAACATATACCCCTTCTCCGTTAAGTAGGGCGCGGTAGGCAAAGTTTGGGATTTGGTCGTTACCAGAAACCCCATAACTCAAACGAAGTTTAAGAAAATCAATGGTTTTGCTCTTAAAAAAGTCTTCTTCTGAAAGCAACCACCCACCTGAAATTGTTGGGAAAATACCCCAACGGCTATTGGGGCCAAATTTACTCGAGCCGTCTCTACGAAGAATACCCGAAACCAAGTATTTTTCTTTGTAGGCATATTCTGCACGGGCAAACGAAGACAATAAACGCTCTTTAAATTCCCATGAATTCACATTGTTTAAGAATCCTCCTTGAGCGGTATTGGCAGAAATGTCTGCATAGTCCAAAGAGTTATTTGGGATACCAAATGCCACCCCATTCAATGATTGACCTTTGCGTTCAAAGACAGATGCACCAAGAGTTCCTTTGATTTTATGGTCTTCATTCCAAGTTTTCTCATAATTCAAAAAGGACTCAAAAGTAAGGTCTAAAAAGCTAGATCTTTCTTCGTAAACGGCCGCCCCTCTTTCGATGAAAACGCTGTCTGCGATTTCTACTTGTGGAGATTCTAGAGCGGAATTGGCAGCCGTGTTGGCGTATTTGCCATCTCCGTACCACACAAGTGGCGAAAAGACTTTACTGTCAACGTTGGCGTAATTGTAATTGAATCGATTAGTGAAAGAAAGATTTTCATTGAATTCATAAATAAACTCCTCTTTACCAACAAATTTGTTTGCAGTGCTCCAATTGTACTGATTCATCATTTGGGCAATTGGATTGATGATATCGCTTACCTCTTCCATGTATGAGAAGGTGCCAGGGCTGCTGTAAATGGGTTCATTCGGGAAGGCATTGATTGTATTGTATAATACTGAGCCAATGCCATTTTCAGGCAAGGTGCTGCGCATATCAGAAGAGAAGAGCAATACAGAATTGAGTTTGAGTTTTTCTGACATATCTGTAGCAAAATTCAAACGCGCATTGTAGCGCCCAAAGTTGGCTTTGTCTGCACCAACAATACCTTCTTGGTTAAAATACCCAAGGCCAATAGAATACCTTGTGTTGAGCGTTCCGCCGTTCAATGATAAATTGTGGCTTTGTACAGGCGCATTGCTAAAAACAGAATCTTGCCAGTTGGTGCCGGTGCCTAGATTGGTATTGGCAAATGGCATGCTTTGGCCTCCAAAAGCAAAGGCTTCATTTTTAATTACAGCATATTCCTCGGCAGTAAGCAAGTCGAGTTTACGAGCTGTTTGTTGAATGCCGTAATACCCGTTATATTCGAGACTAGGCTTGCGGTTAATGGCGCCATTTTTAGTTTCTACAATAATTACACCATTGGCAGCGCGCACACCGTAAATACCCGCAGTGGCATCCTTAAGTACGTTGATTGACTTGATATCTGATGGATTGAGCGCGTTGAGCCCCTCAGAGTCGTATACTACGCCATCTACCAAAATCAAGGGGTCGTTGTCACCGAAGGTGGAAAGTCCGCGAATGCGAATGTTTGAAGAGCCGCCAGGCGAACCCGAATTGCTTGAAATAGTAACACCCGAAACTTGCCCTTGTAAGGCCTGGTCCATACGGGTCATATTCATCTTTTCCAAATCTTCACCCTTTACTTTTGAAGTGGCGCCGGTGAGTTCTTTGGATTTGGCAGTGCCGTAACCCACAACTACCACATCTTTGGTATCTTGAGACAATTCTTGCAGGGTTACACTAACTACGGACTTCCCTTCTAGAGGAAATTCGAGTTTTTCATAGCCCATCGCACTAAAAATGAGCACCGCAGAGTCTAAATTGCCAACTTGAATTTCAAATTGACCCTTACCGTCAGACAAAAAAAGTTTTTTGGTGTTTTTCACAGTGATTTTTACATAAGGAACAGCTTCCGCACGTTCATTTAGTATAGTACCACTGACAGACTGTCCATAGACTTGCGAGACGCCTATTAATAAAAATAGGGTCATGACGAGTTTTTTGATCATGTTTATAGTTTTAGAGTGGGTTAAATATAACTAAAAATTAAATTATTGTACAAATAACAATAACTTTTGAAAAGAGTTCAAGGGCAATTTTGTTAAAAAAGAAACGGAGACACTCTTCTCCGTTTCAATTGATTATTAACCTGTATGACGCTTCAAATTCGAGTGAAAGCGCAAGTCGAAGATACAAACATTATTGTAAAAAATACAATAAGTAGTAAAAATTTACATTTTAAATGTATAATCTCCGTTAATGAGCTGTTTTTGATAGCTTTCTCTATCAAACTTATAAAGTTTGGCTGGCCGATGCTTGACATTTTTTTGTTTTTCTTCAAGGCCAATTAATGGTATGTATTTGATTTTTTTACGAAAATTTGCTTTGTCTAGTTCTTGTTCAAAAGCAAATTCGTAAAGTTGCTGAAATTCATGAAGCGTAAAGCGCTCTGCAAGCAAGTCAAAACAGACGGGCTCATGATGCAATTTTTGTTTCAGTATTTCATAGGTGCTTTCAAGGATATGGTTGTGGTCAAATGCCAGAGTTGGCAAAGCATTGATGGGTACCCAGCTGATTTCTTCTGCAAATGAGGATGCCTTCACATGTAATGCATCAATACGAACCAAGGCGAAGTAGCTTATGGTAATTACGCGCCCCTGAGGGTGTCTTTTGGGGTGTCCAAAAGTTTGAGATTGGTGCATGGGAATATGGTCAAGACCGGTGAGCTCTTTGAGCACCCTTTCAGCCGCCACAGGGAGGTCTTCGTCAGGGTAAACCAAATCTCCAGGGATGGCCCAATAATTATTATAGGGCTCCATAGCTCGCTTGATTACAAGGGCTTTAATTTGCCCTGCTTCGTAGCCAAAAATAATACAGTCAACAGAAAAAGCTGCATTAAAAAAGTCGTGAAATTCTATCTTGTACATTCTGTTTAGTGTCCGCTAGCAGGGGCATCAAAGGTATCAATGCCTTTGTTTTTAAGAATAGTTTTGGTACGAATAGCAAAGTAAGCAAGATATATAAAGCACACCACGCCAACCCAATAGGATTGTTGAATCCCAAGGAGTTTTTCGTCGGCTAAAGCTCCTTGTGCCAATGAAATAAAACCACCGCCCATGATCATAAGGATCAAAAGGCTTGAGGCAGTATTGGTGCGTTTACCTAGACCAGCAATGCCCAAGGTAAAGATGCACGGCCAAAGCGTTGAACAGAATAAACCTACAGAAATAAAGGCAAAAACACTCACATTGCCAGCGCTAAAAATTCCAACAAGTAAGGCCACTATTCCTAAGGATGAATAAATGACGATTTGTCTAACTGGATTGCCGCTTGAAATAAAATCTGCTGCAATAAGCACAAAGACCAAGCCTAGATATGGAATAAATGAAGAAATATCCGATCCACCTATTGTATTGGCGAGGGCAAATATTCCGAAGGCAACCAGAGGCAATACCACTCCCATTATACGATTGAAAATTTTAGATTTTTCAAAAACACCTGCTGCTGATGCCCAACGGCCAATCATCATAGATGCCCAAAACAGACTGACAAATGGAGCTACCTCGTCTTCACTTGTGCCTATTTTTTGTTTCATAAATTCAGGCAGGTTACTTGCTGTGGCAACTTCCACACCCACATACAAGAAGATGGCTATCATGGCTAAAATGACTTGTGGTTCGCGGAGCGTGCTTAAGACTTGTCCTGGTTCGTTTTGGCTATCGTCGCCAATGGAATCAGGAACCGATGAAAACTTAAAGAATAAGGCTGCTAACACGAAAGTGGCGCCTAGAATTAGGTAAGGCCCCTGAACTGCTGTCAAATCAAGGCTGGTTTCTCCTTTGGGCAAACCACCAAAAATGGCAAACGATACAATGACAGGCCCTATGGTGGTGCCTAAATTATTGATGCCGCCCGCCATGCTGAGCCGGGCGTTGCCTTTCGCTGGGTCTCCCATCTGAATAGCCAAGGGATTGGCGGCAGTTTGCTGCAATGAAAAGCCAAGGCCTACAATGAAGAGTCCGCTAAGTAAAAGTGGAAATGAACCCCCGTTGGTAGATGCCGGGATGAATAGAAGGGTGCCTGCGGCAGAAATCAAGAGCCCAAGGGCAAGACCGTTTCTATAACCCAATTTGTTGAGAATATCTTGTTTGAGTAAGCCAGAAATACCAAAATAGATTAAGGACCCCACAGTGTAAGCCACATAGAAGGCAAAAGCTATGAGCTGTGATTCAAATTGACTCAGATCAAGCGCTTTTTTAAAAACAGGAATGAGGATGTCGTTTGATGCAGCTACAAATCCCCAGAAAAAAAAGATGACAATAAGTGTCCCGAAGGCACTGTAGTTAGTTTTTTGCATGGTAGTCGTTAAAGTTTTGGTCCAAATTACAATAATTTGGTTTTAACCGACGTGTTGCTGCAGAAATTTTTCTTGCTCTAGACCAAAAATAGTAGATATTGTTCGTACGATTGATTGGGCATCAAAGCCACAATCTGCCCACAATTCTTCTTGTGTTCCGTGGTGAATGTACTCGTCGGGAATGCCCAGACGGGTAACTTCTGCTTGGTATTTTTGGTCAATCATGAATTCAAGTACTGCTGAGCCAAAGCCCCCCATCAAACAACCGTCTTCAACGGTAATGACTTTATTGAATTTACTGAATATTTCATGTAAAAGCAGGGTGTCTAGTGGTTTGACAAAGCGCATGTCATAATGCGCTATTGAGACACCAGAACCCTTAAGTTGTTCAATTGCGCTTTGTGCAAAATTTCCTGGATGGCCTATAGTTAAAATGGCAATATCTTCACCAGAAGTTACTTTTCGCCCTTGGCCAACTTTTATTTCTTTAAATGGCGTTTTCCATTCAGGCATCACCCCATTGCCTCGCGGATAGCGAATCGAGAAGGGCCCTTGATTGGGCAATTGAGCTGTATACATCAGGTTGCGAAGCTCTTCTTCATTCATTGGGGCCGAAACCACCATGTTGGGAATCATGCGCATGTAAGCCAAATCATAGGCACCATGATGAGTGGCGCCATCTGCACCAACCAAACCACCGCGATCCAAACAAAAAACAACATTGAGATTTTGAAGGGCAACATCGTGTAGCACCTGATCAAAAGCCCGTTGCATGAATGAGGAATAAATATTACAATAAGGCACCAAGTCTTGAGTAGCAAGCCCGGCGCTAAAAGTAACGGCGTGTTGCTCTGCAATACCAACATCGAAAGCGCGTTTGGGCATGGCTTGCATCATGATGTTCAATGAGCAACCAGAAGGCATAGCCGGGGTGACCCCCATAATTTTATCGTTTTTTTCAGCAAGTTCTACAATGCTGTGTCCAAATACATCCTGATATTTTGGAGCTTGCGGTGATTTAGGCACCACTTTTACAATTTCACCGGTTTCTTTGTTAAAAACCCCCGGGGCATGCCATTTGGTTGGATTACCTTCTTCAGAAAACTTATATCCGGCTCCTTTGCGAGTGATGCAATGCAATATTTTTGGCCCAGGAATGTCTTTGAGGTCAGCAAGCACCTTGGCCAGTCCAATGACATCGTGGCCATCAACAGGGCCAAAATACCTGAAATTTAAAGCTTCAAAAAGATTGGATTGTTTGAGGAGTGTGCCTTTAAGGGCGTGTGAAACTTTTGAAACAATCGTTTGAGCATCTGGACCAAACTTTGATACTTTGCCAAGCAATTTCCACACTTCATCCTTGACTTTGTTGTAGGTGTGTGAGGTGGTGATGTCAGTAAGATATTCTTTGAGCGCGCCAACATTGGGGTCAATTGACATGCAGTTGTCATTGAGGATCACCAACAAATTGGCATCCTTTTCAAAGCCTGCATGATTGAGCCCTTCAAAAGCCAAGCCAGCGGTCATAGCGCCGTCGCCAATTACTGCAATATGCTGACGCTGCGTTTCACCTTTGTATTGATTGGCCACAGCCATACCCAGCGCCGCAGAAATTGAGGTGGAGGAATGCCCCACGCCAAAAGTATCGTACTCACTTTCGGATCGTTTTGGAAACCCTGAAATACCACCCTTGAGGCGGTTGGTATGAAAGCGCTCACGGCGTCCGGTAAGAATTTTATGGCCATAGGCTTGGTGACCAACATCCCAGACAAGTTGATCGTCGGGAGTATTAAATGCATAATGTAAAGCAACTGTTAGTTCTACAACTCCTAAGGAAGCACCAAAATGTGAATTGCCAATTTCTGAAATAACATCCACGATATATTGGCGCAGTTCTTGCGCTATTTGAGGAAGTTGCTCTTCACTAAATTGCGTGCGCAAGTCTTCTGGAACAGTAATTTGTGATAAAAGTGGACCAGGGTTATAAGAATGACTTGACATAGTGGCAAAGTTAGGGGATTCGGTAGCTATTCAAACAACCAAACGGCAGTTTTGTTTAATTAGTGTGTTCGTGGACCAAAAAGGTAAGACTTTTCCATCACAAAGGCAAAACCAATAAATACGAGCACCAATACATTGCGCAAGAAAAGCTTTAAGGGTGTATTGTCAAAATTTATGAGGCTACCTACCCAGAACAACAACAAACTAAGCCCGAGATAAAGAAAGAATTTCTTCAGGTTGTAGGGAATCGGATACATGCGTTGTCCTAAAATATAGGACAGCACCATTTGGGTGGCATATACAATCAAGGTTGCCCAAGCACTAGCCATGTATTGGTATTGAGGAATGTAATAAACATTAATAGCAATGGTAAGTATAGCTCCTACAATGGTGATATACGCACCATATTGGGTTTTGCCGCTCAGTTTGTACCAAATGCTTTGGTTGTAATAGATTCCCAAGAACACATTGGCTAAAAGCAAAATAGGCACAACTCGCAAGCCTTCCCAATAGGCTTCTTTTTGAATAAAATGTTTAAAAATGTCCAAATTCAAGCTTACTATCAGAAAAACAGCACAAACCATTGCAATAAAAATATTCATTACCCGCACATAAACGGTATTGCGATCTTGGTTTTGCATTTGTTTAAAGAAGAAGGGTTCCGCAGCGTAACGGTAAGCTTGTAAGATAATTGTCACGAGCATCGCTAGTTTATAGCAGGCGCTGTAGATACCTACTTGTGCTTCAGCAAAATTTAATGATTGCGGTATTTCAGGGTCATAAAGCAGGTGTTTGAGTAAAATTCTATCAAAAGTTTCATTGATAATTCCAGCAAACCCGGCTATTACCAATGGAATAGCATAGCGCCACATGCGTTTGTAAAGCCCCCAATCTTTTATAAATACAACATTAAATATTCTATCATATAACAACAAGGGCTTCGCAAGAGAGGCAATTAAATTGGCTAAAAGAATAAATAAAATCCCCTCCTCAGGACGTTCTGCACTGAAAAAAAAGACCATTGCCACTACATTTAGCACAATATTGATGCCAATGCTGGTCATTTGAATGGCCGCAAAGCGTAGCGCCTTTTCCTCCATGCGAAGACGCGCAAGCGGCAGTGCCGTAAGGGCGTCAATCATTACAATGGTGCCCAGCAATACGATATATTCGTTGTGCCCCTCGAAGAGCAGCGCAGTGGAAAGGTCGTTGCTGAAATAGAGTATGAATAAGTAAAACAAGCTGTTGATGCCCACCACAGACCAAAATGCAGCGCTATATGCTTTCTCTTTATCACTCTCGTTTTGAAGAAACCTAAAAAAGGCCGTTTCCATACCAAAAGTGAGCAATACAATTAAAAAGGCAACCCAAGCGTATAATTCAGAGATAACTCCATAATCAGAGGCCTGAGCAAAATAATACGTGTGTAGAGGAACTAGTAAATAGTTCAGCAAGCGCCCCAATATGGAGGGCAAACCATAAATGGCCGTTTGGCCAACTAATTTGCGTAGGGGACTACTCATGTTAGTCACGGAATTGGGGCTTGCGCTTTTCTAAAAAAGCCTGCGTGCCCTCTTTAAAATCTTTAGTGCCAAAACACATGCCAAACTCCTTAATTTCTTGATGGTACCCGTTGAGTGAATGGTCAAAACCCGCATTTACACTCCTTATGGCAGCGGCAATAGCCATGGGGGAGTTGTTTAATATTTTTTGTGCCATAGCTTCAGCCGTTTCGATCAACACCTCTTGTTCTACCACAGCATTGACTAAGCCCCACTGAAGAGCTTCATCTGCTTTGAGCATACCGGCCGTAAAAATGAGTTCATTAGCCTTTCCTTTTCCAACAAGCTGAGCCAAACGTTGTGTGCCCCCGTAGCCAGGAATGACACCCAATGAGGTTTCAGGAAGGCCCATTTTGGCATTGCTGCTAGCGATGCGTATATGACAAGCCATGGCCAACTCGAGGCCGCCACCAAGAGCAAAGCCATTTACAGCTGCAATTACAGGTGTGTGTAGTTGTTCTATAAAGTCAAATAGAAGTTTTTGGCCATTTTGAGCCATCATTCCACCCTCAGCAATATTGTAGTTGGCAAATTCTTTGATATCTGCGCCTGCCACAAAAGCTTTCTGGCCGCTTCCGGTTAGAATAATGACCCCAACCTCAGGGTTGTCATTGGCTTGACTTAACGCCAAATGCAGCGCCTCAATGGTCGCTTTGTTGAGCGCATTGAGTTGTTGCGGACGGTTGATGGTTAAAAAGGCAATGTGATTGCGAATTTCGGTAAGAATAAGCGCTTCCATAGGTAGTACAATGATTTGCTAAAGATAGGTAGAATTATCTTGCCGCCGAGTCAATGCGGTATGCTGATTCGAAATGTAGTGCCTTTATCTGGGGCAGACTGCAAAACAAAGACTTTTCCTTTATGGTATTCCTCAACAATGCGCTTCACCAAGGTGAGCCCCAAGCCCCAACCTCTCTTTTTGGTTGAATATCCAGGCTCAAAAATAGTTTTGAATTGCTTGGGTGAGAGGCCTTTTCCTGTGTCGGAAATATCGATATGCACCCATTCGGCCACTTCATTGATTTGAATTTTAAGCGTGCCGATACCTTCCATGGCATCTACGGCATTTTTACAGATGTTTTCTACAACCCATTCTATCAATGAGGCATTGTGCAGTACCATTAATGGTTTTTCACCCCGGAGTTCAAATTGCATTTCTACTTTTTGAGACAAGCGGGCTTTTAGATATTTCAAGTTGTTTTCGATAGTTTCAGCCAAATCGGCTTCTATAAGTTTTGCCCCCGAGCCAATTTTGGAAAAGCGATCTGTAATTTTCTCCAAACGCTCTAAATCTTTGTGCATTTCGGATGGAATCATGGGGTCTATTTGCTGTTGCTCTAGATGTGCTACCCAAGCCATTAGTGACGAAAGTGGTGTGCCGAGCTGGTGTGCTGTTTCTTTGGCCATTCCGGCCCAAACCTGATTTTGTTCTGCCTTACGGTACATAGAAAACAACAAATATCCAATAAGTACAATGAGCCCTAGGACGCCAAATTGTAAATATGGCTGCCAAAAAAGTTGTTGTACCTCTTCTGAATCCTTGAGGTAAAGAAGTTTTTGTTCACCATTGTAGCGCAATTCTATAGGCGCATACTGCTTGGCCATTTCCGAAATTGTTTTGTCGATCTTTTTTTTAGTCAATGCTTTTGCCTCAAGGTTGCTAGCAACAACTGTCTTGTTTTTTGCATCGTATAATAAAACAGGCACTAAGTTTTTTTGGTCCGTTAGATCGGAATTAAAGGATTGAATGAGCGAGTCTGAATGGGCCTGAAGGCGCAAAAGTTCTTTTGAAAAACCATAACAAAGTGTCATGTACATATCTTCAAAAACCTGTATTTTATAAAAACGCTTCGAGGCAATCCATGAGTTGGCGAGTTGTTTAATGGAATCAGTCTTCATGTTTACACCAAACGATTCACTTTCATTGGGTCCTAAATTTCTGTATTGTGAAATGATGCCATCATCGTTAAGAAGGATAAAAGGAATGTCTTTGTTGGCCTCAATGATTTGGAGCGCAAAATATATATCTTGACTCATGCTCAGATCCGAGATGCCTAATATGGTGCGATGGGCATTTACGACCAATTCCATTTTTTGCCGTTCTTTTTGCTGAAGAGCGCTAAATATCTGACTACTTAAATCTACAAGTTCTGCTTTTTTGCGTAGCGCAAGGGCCCATTGTTTGGCTTTATTTCGCTCTCGGACGCCAATTTTTCGGATACTTTGGTTAGAATAAAACAAACTCGCCCCTACGATAAGTAGTGCCAAAATAATGAGTAAGAATTTCCAACGTTGTTTGGAGGTGTATAAGTCCATTGGAACGAAATTACAAAATGCGGGCGGTTAATTGAGTAAAGTTTGTTCTACTAGTGTACAAACGTTATCAAAATTAAAATGTTGTTCGAAGTCTGATTGAACGATTGAAGGAAAATGCTCGGCTTTGATCCTATCAATGCAAGCATTGAGTGATTTATCATCCTTTGCTTCATAGCAAAGGCCACCACCATATTGTTCAATAAGCGCTTTGCTGCCTCCATTATTGACACCCACTACAGGGCACCCATGTTGCAGGGCTTCAAGGGTGGCCATGCCAACAGTTTCATATTCGGAAGCCATAATCATTATATCGGCCGCAGCGTAAACGGCCCGCATGTTGTGCTGAAAACCGGCAAAAAGTATTTGCTCCTTTTTGGCAGAGGAGCCCACCTTTTGTTGTAGTGAAGTAAAATAATCTGAAGGTTCATCCAAGGTGCTTTCTCCAACAAAAAGGAGCATTTCATCGGGGTTTTGTCTTTTGAGAAACATCTCAAAGACAAATTCTTGTCGTTTTTTAGGATCTATGCGCCCCACCATAACTAACAAAGTAACGTTTTGTGGCCAACCCAGAAGTTCTCGTGCATCATTTTTAGTGTATGGTGCTTCATTCAAAGATTCAATACCGGAAGGAATGACATGCACTTTTTTTGCAGAGAATTTGGTTAATTCTAAGACTTGATCTTTAAGGTAGGGCAGGGGGCAGCACCAACTTGTGAAGAAACGATAACGCAAAGTTCGAAAAAATTGATTGCGCTTTCCACCAAGCGCCATTTCCATAAAATAATGCACTTTAATTTTGCCTAAAGAAAGAAAAGCGATTGATGCCGCAATGCTCTGCTCTCGGTTATTTCTAAAAAACAAATCGTTGTATCCTTGTTCTAATAAATACCGACTGAGTTTCCGTGCAAAAAACCATTGGTAGTGCTTTGTTTTTTGCTGCACTATATATAAAGGTATATTTTCTTGGGCGGCTCGCTGGGCAATAGCGCTGCTGCCATTTGCAATGATCAGCACTTTGTGCCCTCGCCTGTGCATAGCCAAAGCGTTGCGCAGCTGATTCATTTCTAAGCCTCCCCAGGCCTCAGATAAACTCAAATATGCGATTCGTTTCATGCTTCAAGCGAAATTAGATAGAATTGACCTAACTTTGCCGTATGGACCGATTCAAATCTCTTTTACTTAAGCCGTGGTTTGTGTTTTTCTTTACCTTTTTCTTAATAGGAGGCACCTTGGTTTTTTTAAGTCCTAATTTATTTGAAGGAGAAATTGTTTATGCTCAAAACGGCAAGCAATATGTGCTCGAGGCCCCCCTGAGTTTGGCGTATTTTTTAGGCTTGGGCTACGAAGCCTCAGAAATGACCAATGTCGTTGATTTTTACCTCACGCGCCGCGGCTACATGTTGGCCTTTAGTTTGCTTTTCGGATTTCCAATTTTATTGGCCTACCGCTCATTTTTGGCAACAAAGAACAAATAAGTTTAAGCTTCCTGGTAATATTTACAAACTTTTGGTTCTGCCACCGTCGACAGGCACATTTATACCATTAATGTATGATGCGCTATCTGAAGCCAAAAAAGCCACAGCAGCGGCTACTTCCTCTGGTTGGGCGATTCTTTTCATAGGGCTTTCTTGGCCCATTTCAGCAAGAATTTCAGCTACACTTTCTCCGGTTTTCTCTGCCTTCACCTTGGCAATCTCAGTAAGGCGCTGCGTATTGGTGGCCCCTGGCAGCACATTATTGACTGTAATTCCAAAGGCGCCTAATTCATTGGCTAAGGTTTTAGACCAACTTGCCACGGCCCCGCGAATAGTATTGGAAACCCCAAGGTTAGGCAAGGGTTGTTTGACAGAAGTCGAAATGATATTGACAATGCGCCCAAAGCCTGCAGCTTTCATGCCCGGCACCACGGCTTGCATTAAAATGTGGTTACAAATCAGGTGCTGATTAAAGGCCGCTAAAAACTCAGTGGTGTCGGCATCTACTATGGGCCCGCTTTTTGGACCACCAGTATTGTTGATCAATATATGGATGCTGCCATGTTTTTCAATAAATGCATTCACGGCATTTTTTACACTTTCGGGATTCGTGAAGTCTGAAACAAAATAATGATGCGTTTGCCCTTTGGAGGAGTCGAGCGATTGAAGTGACACTTTGAGTTTTTCTTCATTTCTAGCTGTCAAGACAACTGAAAAACCATCAGCGGCCAATTTTTGTGCAATTGCCAAACCAATACCTTGGGTTGAGCCGCAAACGAGGGCTAAATGTTTAAAGTTTTTCAAAGAATAGTTTTTTTTTAGATTGAAATTATCGATATTTGGCGAAAATACAAATACTAAAGTTATTACTATGAAAAGTTTTACGCGTTTTTTAAGTGTGATGTTTTCGGCAGTAGCGTTACTGTTTACCACGGCCCAGGCTCAGGTTTCAGTAAGTGCAACCGCAGGAACAACCACCGGAACCTACGGAACAATCAGTGATGCATTTGGAGCGATCAATGCTGGTACTCACCAAGGTGATATCGTCATCTCCATTACCGCTAATATTACTGAACCAATGATTCCAAATGTTTTAGGGCCAAGTTCTGGTACTGCCAGTTATACTTCGGTTTTGATCAAACCAGTTGGTGACCGCACGGTCTCTCAAGTGCCGGTTGTGTTGGCTACTGCCAACTATCACAAGGCGATTATCATGATGGGTGGTGCAACGAATGTCACTATTGATGGTGATGACCCACTTACACCAGGAGTGAAGAACTTGACCTTGATGCAAGACAATTCATCTACATCAACTTCGCCTTACAGAACATGTGTAAGACTTGCTTCTGCCAATACTACTGCCTATTCAGGATGTGAAAACATTACAGTAAAAAACACCATTATGTATGGTGCAAGAAATTCACTGACACATACAGGTGTAACCTATGGTGTTGCTGTTTGTCAGCCAACATATACTTACAGCGGTTCTAATGGAGGTAATAACATTACTATTCATAACAACGAGATTTACCGTGCACGCAACGGTATTTTTGTTTATGGTACATCTTCATACACTGTTTCTAATGTTACGATAACCAACAACATTATTGGTGGTTCTGCAACAGGTGTAAACGGTATTGCTCTTTATGGCATTTACCTTTATTATGTAAACGATGCCACCAATGATGGCTATCCATTGGTTGAGGGGAACCGCATCAAAGTGGGGTCCGATGACATCTCAACAGGTGGATTTACAACCACTTCATATTGTGTATACATGGCCTTAGGCGTTAAAGGCGCACGCATCCTACGCAACAACATGACTGCCTATCAGTCTTCAACAAGTGGATATGGTGCTTATGGTGTTTATATTTCAAGCACAACCAATTCAGATAGTATTCGCATTCAAAACAACATGATCAATGTTGGTGCAACTAAATATTCGACTAGTGCAACAACAACTTATGTAGCAAATGCGATACGCTTTGCCGCTGGCGCTACTAATCAATTTGTGACCAACAACACAATGGTTGTTGAAGAAGCACAAGTGGGCTCCACAGCAAACTATACTAGTGCAGTCGTTTATATGGTGTCTGGTAATACCTTTGCGCAGTTCTACAACAACATCTTAGTTAACCTTAATCAGGGTTCAGGTACTTGGGGTGTATATACTGCAAACCCCACGAATAACGTTTCTTCTGTTTGGAATAACAACAACTATTACGTGCCAAATGGCAATTTAGGTTATTATTCCGGAGCAGCTGTTTCAAACCTTACCGCTTGGCAAGCAGCTACGGGTGTAGATATGAACAGTTTTGAGGTGAACCCCACGTTTGTAAGTGCAAATGATTTACACCTTACTACTGCCCCAACACCATTAGAATCTGCTGGCCAGCCAGTTGCCATTACCGGCGTTTCTACAGACATTGACAATGACAACCGCCCGGGCCCAACGGGTTCATTGAACGGCGGCGGCTTGAATCCAGATATCGGAGCCGATGAAATGGATGCTACGCCAATTTTCCCTCCAACAGTCACATTTACGAGCATTACAGCTCATGATTGTAACAACACGATCGCACACACAGTTGTTGCCGACGCAACACCTGCTTCAGGAACGCTCAGCTCTGTAGTTATTGCATACAGTTTGGATGGAGTTGCTCAAACACCTATTGCCATGACCAATACTTCTGGAAACACCTACTCTGGTGTAATTCCAGCCGCAGTTCCTGTGAATGCTGTCGTTGCGTGGTCAGTAGTGGCTACGAACTCTTATGGACTAGTAACTACCTACATTGGCACTCCATATCAAGATCAAAGTTTATTGGGAATTGTTGCAGCAGCAACTAATTCAGCTTCACCGGTTTGTTCAGGCGATGCTTCTAATTTAAGTGTTGTGCTCTCAGGTTTAAACGCACCTTCTTACACTACCCCAACAGTAACTTACCCTACTGCTGACGAAGATTTTGGAAACATTACAATTTCACAAGGCGCTACGGTAGTATTGAACAACACGTCGACAATTAATAGTCTTACGGGAACCCTAGGAACAGCATCAGGTATAGCCGGAGGTTATTCTGACTTTACGAGTTTTGGTTCAACGACCCTCACAGCTGGTCAAACCTACGATATATCAGTTTCGTCTTTAACCACTGGCTTTGGGTACACCAACCACATGCGTGTTTGGATCGACTACAACCGTAATGGTGTTTTTGAAGCAACGGAATGTGCGTTCAACACCCCTACTGGCGCGGGCGCCCACACAGAGGTTTCAACATTTACTGTTCCAGCAACTGCATACAACGGATTGACACGCATGCGTGTAATGGCTTATGAAAGTTCAGCCACTGCAACTGCTTATATCAATGCAATTTCTTGGGGTGAGTATGAAGATTACATGATCAACTTGGTTTCTTCAAATGTTGGCGGTGGCTACACACCTGCTATTACAGCAGCTGTATGGTCTGATGGTGCAGCGACGGTTGTTGGCAACGGCACACCGGCTACTATCAACCCAACAGCTACAGCTACTTACACTGCACTAGTTACAGCAGCGGGTTGTACAGTGACTTCTTCATCAACAACGGTTGATGTTTTGGCATTGCCAGCAGCTCCTTCTACAACAGCGAGCTCTCAGTGTGGTGTGAATATTCCTACCGCTTCAGTTGCATCTGCAGCAGGTACTGCTGGAACTGGATCATTCTACTGGTATGATGCTGCTACAGCAGGAAACTTGATTCAATTACCTCCTGTGTCAAGCACATGGAGTACATTCTACACTGCTGACTTCACTACTGGTGTAGCCACAGGAGCTTCGATTTTTGGTGCTGCCAACACAACTAACGTTGCAGGCTGGTTAGAGCTCACTGCTGCTGCAAACAGCTTGAATGGTGCAATTTCAGTAGATGCTGGTGTTGATGCGCCTGCATACAAAGTTGAATTTGATGTTCAAACAACTTCTGGTGGTGCTGATGGTTTCTCATGGAGCTTTGCCCCAGATGCTGACCCAACAGCAACATCACCTGCCGCTGAAATGGGTACGGGTACTGGCGTTAAGATTTCGTTTGATGCCTATGGAGGCATGCCGAATGCAGCTGGAACTTATGTATTGTATAACTCTACTGCAACATCGTTCAGCAACACAACCGCTGGAGTGTTAGCTTATGATGCTTCAACTGCATGGTTAGGGTCAACTTCAGCGCACGTTACCATAACAATTAACGAAGCTGGCGAGTTGACATTGAATGTTGACGGTACAGATATCTTCACCAACGTAGCCTTGCCTGCAGCTTACTTGTCAGCAAACAAGTCTTCTTGGAAACACGTAATTAAAGCGCGTACAGGTGGCTTGAATATGCAAACCGCTATTGACAACCTTGCTATTCAATATAAGACTTATGCAGCTGGTTCTGCAACTTATTTATCTTCGATTCCAGTAACAACAACGTTCTACGTTACTGAACTCGGAACAAACGGTTGTTACAGCCCATTGGCACCAGTTGTTGCTACAGTAGTAGATCCAAACCCAATTATTCTTACAAACGGCTTGAACCCAACTTATTGTGAAGGTGGTACTTATACTGAAACAGCAAGCTCTGCTGCTGTTCCGGCTTACACCTTTACTTGGGATGCTCAAGACGCTAACTCTGGATTGCCAGCAACTACAGCAGGTGCCTCAGTAACTACAACGCCAGTACCTGGTGTGTATACAATTTATGTAACAGGTACTAACGGTGTGTGTACGGCTACTGATACAGTAACCCTTACAATTAACCCTAATCCTGTGATTTCATTGGCTTCGTCTACGCCAGCGGTTTGTACTGGCGACACAGTTCAATTGGTAGCGGAAAGTATTCCTGCTGTACCAGGCAC
>JAURGK010000022.1 GCA_030833845.1 Crocinitomicaceae bacterium
GGATAGGGCCTGTTGGTTTAAATCTGAAACGGTTACAAGGGCACCTTCCTTCACTAAATGCGCAACAAGGTAAGCACCAACGTGCCCAATACCTTGCACTGCAATTTTTTTACCTGCTAAGGAATCGGTTCCATACTGATGCTTGGCTGCAGCCTTCATACCAACGTAAACACCAAGCGCTGTAACCGGCGAAGGATCGCCACTTTTGCCTGGCAAACCAACAACGTACTTTGTTTCTTTACTTACCTGGAGCATATCTTCGGGGGAAATGCCTACATCTTCAGCTGTAATGTAGGATCCGGCAAGCGTATTTACAAATTGGCCGAACCGTCTAAAAAGCGCTTCAGACTTCATTGATTTTGAATCGCCAATAATCACTGCCTTACCGCCACCTAGATTGAGTTGAGAAATGGCATTTTTATAGGTCATTCCTCTTGACAAACGCAAAACATCTGTCAGGGCTTCCTGCTCGTTTTGATAATGCCACATGCGCGTTCCGCCAAGAGCGGGTCCTAAAACCGTATTGTGTACTGCAATGATGGCCTTCAGACCGGTTGCATTGTCATTACAAAATAAAATGTGTTCATGACCTAGCGAATGCATAGGTGCGAGAATGGGATTCAGAGAGGAATCGACCAATGGAGTAACGGTCAGATCTGACATGTTTTTGAAAAGAGTTCGTTCACTAATTCTTATTTGACGTAACTTTACACGCTCAAATAACTTGGCAAAAGTAGAAAAAAACAATGAAGTCACTCCGATACATCAACAAATACTTTTTAAAGTACAAATGGCGTTTTCTACTTGGCATTATTTTTACCGTGGTAAGCAATTATTTTGGCGTACAGATGCCTGCTTATTTCAGCGAGGCAATTAATCAGTTTCAATCGCCAAGCAATCACCTCAATACTACAAATGTTTTGTGGCTCGCACTTGAGCTTGGAGCAGTCTATATGGCATTTTCCATATTGAAAGGATTCTTCTTGTTTTTAATGCGCCAAACCATCATCGTGATGTCTCGATTTATTGAATTTGATCTCAAACAAGAAATCTACGGACAGTATCAAAATTTAGATCAAAGTTTCTATAAACAAAATGCCACTGGCGATTTGATGAACCGCATATCTGAAGACGTGGGCTTGGTAAGAATGTATGCGGGCCCAGGAATGATGTATACCATCAATTTGGCGGTGAGTTTTATTTTGATAGTCTCAAAAATGATCAGTATTTCACCAAGCCTAACGCTATTTGTTTTGCTTCCCCTGCCTATCATGTCTGTGCTGATTTATAAGGTTTCGTCAACGATGAACAAAATAAGCCTTGAAGTACAAAAAGAACAGTCCTTTTTGAGCACCTTGGCTCAGGAGTCATTTTCTGGAATTCGTATCATCAAGGCCTACCAAAGAGAAGAGCAAACCAGTCAGAAAATCAGCGACTCGGCAGAACGTTATAAAAAACAAAGCATGCGCTTGGTGTTGGTCAATGCTTTTTTCAGCCCTACGATTATTTTTCTCATTGGCCTGAGTTCTATGATAGCAATATATTACGGTGGGCTACTCACTTTTGAAAAAAAAATAAAAACTGGCGACATCGTAGCATTTATTATGTATATCACCAACCTTACTTGGCCATTTGCTAGCTTGGGTTGGATTTCTTCTATCATACAACGAGCGGCAGCCTCTCAACAACGCATCAACGAGTTTTTATTGAAAAAACCAAATATCAAAGATGAGGCTACAGCTACATGCCCTCTTGAAAATGGCATTAGTTTTGAAAAGGTGAGTTTTAACTACCCCAACAGTTCCAGTGTTATACTCAAGAACCTTTCCTTTGAAGTAAAACCAGGTGAAACGCTTGCAGTGATTGGCGCCACAGGATCAGGGAAAACAACTATTTGTAATTTGATATCTCGATATTACGATGTAGGTCTGGGGCAAATCACAGTTGCCGATCAATCGCTTGAAAATTTTTCGCTAAAGCATTACCGAAATCAATTGGCTGTTGTTCCACAGGATGTTTTTCTATTTTCTGACAGTATTGAAAACAATTTAAAATTCGGTACGGAACGCACCGATGTCACTAGTGCAGAACTTCAAGAGGTCTGCAGCCAAGCCCACGTACTACACAACATTGAAAATTTTCAAGATGGATTCCAAACCATATTAGGTGAACGCGGTGTGAATCTAAGTGGAGGGCAAAAACAAAGATTATCCATTGCCAGAGCCCTACTCAGAAAACCAAAACTACTCGTCCTAGACGATTGTCTCAGTGCTGTCGATACCGAAACAGAAGAAATAATTCTCAATGGGCTACAAAAAACTGCAGACCAAAGAGCCACAATCATTGTTTCTCATCGTATTTCCTCCATCCGAAATGCTACCAAGATCATAGTTTTAGAAGCGGGGGAAATCATTGAAAGTGGCACCCACGAACAATTACTAACCAAAAAAGGCGCCTACTTTGAAATGTATCAATTCCAATTAGAGAAAGAAAAACAGGACTCCAATCCACTCTAAACCCTTTTATTTACGTACATTTTATTGAATCATTAAGGTATTGTTAAAGTTATTAACGACGATTTGTTTGTCTTTTTTTGAAACCTCAACGCAATCGATTGCGTATATTCGGCTAAACCAATTAAAACAAACAACTATGAAAAAATTAATGATTTTTGTAGGAGCGTTAACATTGACTGGGTCATTGTTTGCTCAAAAGCCTTCTTCTGATGATGCTAAATATTCATTGGAAGGTTTAGCTAACCTCAATACTACTGATGGTATGAGTTGGACTGCACCAAATTTGCGTTTGCGTTATTTTGTCAATGACAATATTGCAGCGCGCGTACAATTTGGATTTGGTGGAGATGGCACTTCTGTGGCTTCAACACCTAGTTCTGAATCTTATACCTATTATGAAAATCCAGATGGTTCAGGCGCTACAGGTACTGTAGACATTTCTCGTAGTCAATGGAATTTAAGCCTTGGAGCTGAATACCACCTTTCTGGAACAGATAGAATGTCTCCATATTTCTCTGCTGGGCTTAATTTCGGAGCTGGTTCATATGAAGAAAATTGGAAAAATTCAGATGGATCAGCATATAGCGCTGTGATTACTGAAGCGAACATCACTGGTGGTTACAGCTCTATGGGCTTTGGTATCGGTGCTGGTTTTGATTATTATGTTGCAGACAATCTTTACTTAGGTTTGGAAATGAACCTCAATACTGTAACAGTAAACAATGATCCAACAAACGTAACAGTAATGGGTAATGCATATGGATTTGTTCCAGAAAACACCATGAAATACACCAACCTTGGTGCAGCGCACGGCTCTGTACGTATTGGTTGGAGATTCTAATGTGAATTAACCTTAATAGTTGAAAGGGGGCTTCGGCCCCCTTTTTTATTGGTCTTTTGAAAAATAGTACCTTTGTAGCATGGATACAAGAAAACACGTCGAGGTTTGTTTTACTCCTGGCGAATACCCTTATTACAAAGATGAATTTGAAATTGTGGTCGTTATTGATGTACTGCGCGCCACTTCGGCCATATGTGCCGCTTTTGACAATGGTATCAATTCTATTATTCCCGTTCCTACCGTTGAAGAAGCTTGGCAATACAAACAACAAGGATTTTTAGCAGGCGCCGAACGCAAAGGTCAAATCGTGGAGGGTTTTGATTTTGGTAATTCTCCCTTTTCTTACATGCGCAAAGACTTCAAAGGAAAAGATGTTGTATTGACTACCACAAACGGAACCAAGTCCTTGGATGTAGCTAAAGACGCAGAAATTGTCGTAGTGGGTTCTTTGCTCAACTTAGACGCCTTGTGCCACTGGCTTGAAAAACAAGATAAAAATGTATTGTGTCTCTGCTCTGGCTGGCAAGACAAATTCAATTTGGAGGATACGATCTGTGCTGGAGCAATTTGTCAGTATTTAATCGGAACCGGCAATTATATTTCTGATGAAGACTCTTCTATTGCCGCTAAGTATCTCTACCTTTCTGCCAAGGACAATTACCTTGGTTATCTAAAATCGAGTTCACACCGCAGAAGGCTTAAAAATCTCAACCTCAACGAGGATATCAAGTATTGTCTGACACCCAATCAAACGGATGTTATCCCAATACTTCAGGATGGTAAACTTATCGATATTTCAAAAATCTAAACAGTATGCTTTTGCTTTGGCGGGAATCTTATTTCTCAGTGGCCAAAGTACACAATCGAGCAATTGGGGCTTTGCTGGCCATGAGCGCATTAATGAATTTGCTATCTATTTGCTCCCAAGTAAGCTTCAAGCCTTTTTTATACAACACTTACCATACCTAGTAAGCCAATCCGTGGCACCTGATAAGCGTAGGTATATTTCCGAATTTGAAGCCCCTAGGCATTACATAGATTTAGATCATTACTACACCAAAGGGCAAGACCCCTTTTGGAATTTACCCCAAAGTTGGCAAGGTGCAGTGGATTGCCATTCCGAAGACACCCTACAAGCCTATGGCATCGTGCCCTGGCACGTGATTCATATGAAATACAGCTTGCAAAAAGCATTTGAAAGTAAAGATCTAGATCTTACGCTAAAATACGCCGCGGAAATTGGGCATTACATTGCCGATGCCCATGTTCCTTTGCATACCACCGAGAATTACAACGGGCAGCTTACTAACCAACATGGGATTCATGGTCTTTGGGAAAGCCGTTTGGTTGAAATCCAAGCCGATAAATACAATTATTGGATTGGACCAGCGCAATACATCCCCTCTATTTCTAAAGCCATATGGGCTGCGGTGCGCAGCTCCCATGCGGCACTAGATTCAGTTCTTGGTTTAGAAAAGGAAATTAGTGCTCGTATGCTACCGAGTGAAAAATACAGCTACGAACAACGCGGCAGCACACTCATTAAGGTGTATTCTCGAGACTTTTGCGCCCATTACCACCGTGCCCTCAATGGCATGGTAGAGCGGCGAATGCGCGCTGCAATATTAATGATCAGCAGTGTGTGGTACACCGCATGGGTAGATGCAGGACAACCCAACTTATTGGAATTTCAAGTGAAAATACATGAATCTCCTACGCAACTTGATGTTGACTCAACGCATAAATTAAGCACTCGTTGGAAACAACGAAATTGCCATTAACTTAAACTTCTATAGCGAATGCGCTTAGGCCCTGAGTCGCCAAGGCGTTTTTTGCGGTTTTCTTCGTATTCCGAGTAAGAACCTTCGAACCAATAAACTTGCGAATCGCCTTCGAAAGCTAAAATATGCGTACAAATGCGGTCCAAAAACCAGCGGTCGTGAGAGATTACCACCGCACAGCCAGCAAAGTTCTCGATGCCTTCTTCTAAGGCGCGCAGTGTATTGACGTCAATATCATTGGTAGGCTCATCGAGCAAAAGCACGTTGGCTTCTGTTTTGAGTGTCATGGCTAAATGCAAGCGGTTGCGCTCCCCACCCGATAGAATGCCTACTTTTTTATTTTGATCTGAGCCATTGAAGTTGAATTTTGAAAGGTAAGCTCGTGAATTAATTTTTTGATTTCCTACCTCGACATATTCAAGGCCGTTGGAAACCACATCGAAAACTGATTTATCAGGGTGTATATCTTTATGTGTTTGATCCACATAGCCAATTTTAACTGTGTCTCCAACGGTGAATTCACCCTTGTCTGGAGCAAGTTCAGCCATGATCATTTTAAATATGGTTGTTTTACCAGCACCATTAGGACCAATAATTCCAACGATTCCGGCCGGTGGCAATTTAAAGTTGAGATCATCATAAAGGAGTTTGTCTCCAAAAGCCTTGGCCACATGATTGGCATCAATGACGTTGTTACCTAAACGCGGGCCATTGGGAATTGGAATTTCCAATTTAGCTTCTTTTTCACGGGCGTCTTCGGAGAGCATTTTATCATAATTCTGCAAGCGCGCCTTACTTTTGGCCTGACGAGCCTTAGGGTTCATGCGTACCCATTCAAGCTCGCGGGCCAACATTTTTTGTCGTTTCGATTCTGATTTCTCCTCTTCTTGCAGTCGCTTTCCTTTTTGTTCAAGCCATGAGGTATAATTTCCTTTCCATGGAATGCCCTCACCCCTATCTAGTTCTAAAATCCAGCCTGCTACATTATCTAGGAAATAACGGTCGTGGGTAACGGCAATAACCGTTCCCTTGTATTGCTGTAAGTGCTGTTCAAGCCAATCAATGGATTCAGCGTCGAGGTGGTTAGTTGGCTCATCGAGTAACAAGACGTCCGGATTCTGCAATAGCAATCTACAAAGTGCAACTCTTCTTCGCTCTCCACCGGAGAGTGTTCCAATTAATTGATCGTCTGGGGGGCAACGCAATGCATCCATGGCGCGCTCAATTTTATTATCGAGTTCCCATGCATCGAGCGCATCAATTTTATCTTGAACCTCTCCTTGACGTGCAATAAGCTTGTCCATTTTATCAGGATCAGAAAGCACCTCTTCGTCCATGAAGGCGTTGTTAATTTCTTCGTATTCGGCCAATACATCGACAATTTCCTGAGCCCCTTCTAGCACAATATCCCGGACAGTTCTTTGAGGGTCTAGCTCTGGCTCTTGCGGCAAGTAACCAACAGAATAACCTTGAGAGAACACCACTTCTCCTTGAAATGCATTGTCTAGCCCAGCAATGATCTTCATCACCGTAGATTTACCCGAACCATTTAAGCCGATGATGCCAATTTTAGCCCCATAGAAAAAGGAGAGGTAAATGTTTTTGATAATTTGCTTTCCTTGAGGAGTCACCTTAGAGACCCCAACCATAGAAAAAATTATTTTTTTGTCTTCAGACATATGATTTTATTTATCGAGTTCGAATTGATTGTATTGTTTGCTTTCAATGACCTCAATTGCTTTTTGTAAAATCTCATTGGTGTCATTATAAATTTGAAACATTTCGTTCGTCCCCCAAAGATCTTGGGCTATCACGGCCTTGAGTCTCAATTTAAGTAAGGATTCTGAAGTTGCATATTGCTCGGCATCAAATTCAATAGCTGGTGCTTCTTTTTCGATGTATGCAAAAAATTCATCCATGAACTGTCCATCCAGATTAAAATTGTTTTTAAAATCAATGAATTGAGGATAGGTATTTTTAAGTTCAGCACGATGGGCATTGATGTACTGAAAAGCAAAGCTATTTACATGCCCACCCCTAATCACCTCTGAGAAGTAAGTGGAGTTTTCTGTAGTATCGAGCGGGACAAATACATCGGGCATGATTCCACCACCGCCATAAACAACACGCTTGGTTTTAAGGGTATGAAACATAAGTGAATCGGGCATTTTAATGGAATCTTTTAAGAAAAATTCACCGTTCAAATATCGCTGATTGAGGTCTTTACGATAGGTTTCTGTGTCTTGATATGGTTTTTGGATGTGCCTTCCTGTGGGAGTGTAGTAACGGGCGATAGTCAGGCGCATCTCCGAACCATCGCTAAGGGGCATTGGGCGCTGTACTAAACCTTTACCATAAGACCTACGGCCAACAATCAAGCCGCGATCCCAATCTTGAATTGCTCCTGAAAGAATTTCACTAGCGCTGGCACTGTATTCATCGGTGAGTAGAATTAATTGACCTTTTTCAAACATGCCGTTTTTTGCTGCCTTCAAATCAGAGCGGGGCTGAGCTCGGCCCTCGGAATAGACAATGAGCTTATCGCCACTCAAGAATTCATCGGCCAATTTATGGGCCGCATCGAGCAGGCCTCCGCCATTGCCTTGCAAATCAAAAATTAGAGATTTCATCCCTTGACTTTTCAAATCTTGCAGCGCATTTTGCACCTCTTGAACAGTGGTTCTAGAAAAACTGTTCAGTTTAATGTATCCGATTTCTTTGTCAATCATATAGGCCGCATCGACAGAAAATACAGGGATTTTATCACGTGTGATATTGAAATCAACCAATTTGCCCTTGCGATTGACAGTCACCTTGACCTTTGTACCCAAATCTCCCATGAGTTTTTGTCTCACATCATTATTCTTTATGCCAATACCCGCCACATTTTTATTATCTACCATGACAATTTGGTCTCCAGGCAAGATACCTAGTTTTTCAGAAGGCCCACCTGGAATCGTTGCTACTACGCTGATCGTATCTTTCACAAGTTGAAAACGCACCCCAATACCAACAAAACTTCCGTTGATTTGCATTTGAGCATCATCGAGTTCTTCCTTTGGAATATACGTACTATGCGGGTCTAGTTCTTCTAAAAGTGCCACGATTGCCGCATCAGAGATTTGAGCCGTATTAGGCGCGTCCACATAATATCTCTCTACATTATAGATAACTTCAGTCAGTTTTCGTGCTGCACTTGCAGCGGCATCTGGTTGTTGCGCATACATTAATGAACCAAGACAAAGACATAATAACAGTGAAATTTGACGCATAAAGTAATTTTTAGAATTACAAAAATAAGTACTCCAATTTCAAATTGAACAGAAAGTTTAACTTTGTTATGCACATGAAAGCTAAAAAGATACTTCGAATTCTCTTCAAATCCCTTGCCTATACGCTAAGTTTTTTAATCTCGGCAATAGTGCTCTATCTCGGCTTGGCTTTTTTAATTTCTCGTATCAGCATTGAAGGGCAATCCAATAAAAATGCCAAAATCATTGTTTACCTCATGAAGTCGGGCGTACATTCAGATTTTGTGCTGCCAGTAAAAAATGAGTACAAAGATTGGCACAGCACCTTTCCTTTAGAAAATACTGGTTTTAAGGACAGTTCAAACACACTCATTTCAATTGGTTGGGGAGACAAACAATTTTACATGAATACACCTCAGTGGTCAGACCTTACTTTTGGCACAGCTGTGAGTGTCCCTTTCGGTATAGGCCCCTCAGCGATTCATGCCACCTACCTGCATCAAGCACCTGCAGACCGCCCACTCATCAAACTGCGATTAACTCAAAAACAATACATCGACCTAGTGAATTACATTGAAAAAACCTTGGAGCACCGCAAGGGTAAAACCATTTATTTGAAGGCCACTAAACCTGGTGTTGTATCCGGCAACGATGCCTATTATGCAGCAAAAGGCCGCTACAATTTATTTAAAACATGCAATACCTGGGTGAATAATGGCCTGAAGGCTTGTCATCAAAAAGCATGCTATTGGACGGCATTTGCCGGTGGAATTTTTTACCAATATGGCAAATAAATTTCAGGTATTGCTCATCACTTTTTTTGTTGGTTGCTTTCAACTATTTGGGCAAGATCTCTTGATTTTTATCAACGGTTACCGAGGTCCAAAACACAACTCCGAACTACCTGACAATCAGCTAAATTTAAAAGACCCTTCCGGATATTGGTATCATTTGGATGATACCATCATCAATCGTTTTACAAGCACTACAGCAGTGTATTTTGATGCTCATCACCCTTTGAGCACCTCTACACACAGAACCACACTTAGAGTGGCTAAATCCTATTTGTTCTCCAGATTTTGTTGGCTCAGAAAAGATAGCCGTTGGGTGTTAAACAAAGAAATCAATGCAAATGGATTTCAAGAACGGGTTGAAAATGGCCGTTTGGCTGCTCTGGAGCTCAAAAAATACCTGCTCACCCATCCGACAAATCAATTGCATTTTGTGTGTCACAGCATGGGTTATGCGTACATGTTGGGGATGATTGATGTTTTAGCCGAAGAAAATTCTTTTGGCAAAGCACTCATTCTATCGCCCGAAGGGGCAAATACACAAGGCAGAGATTGGTCCTTGTTTGAAGAAGTTTGGCAATATGGAGCGCGCGCCGATGACCCCAAAGCCAATCCCATTTTTTGGCAAGATGGCATTGCACCTCAACAACCCATAGTAGGTATTGATCAATTGCCACCAAGCACCACAGGCGGGCGCGTATACATTCCCGAAAGCTATCCACGAAACAAATTGGGATTTATCAAAAGTCACCACTTGGCCTATTACCAATGGTTTGATTTAATTCAGCCCAGTGATTTTGGGTATTTTAAACAGTAGAGATCCCAAATTCAAGACAATATTTCTAACTTTGGCCATTCAATGCAGCAGAGTTACAGTTTAAAGTCCTTCAATACCTTCGGTATTGACGAATCGGCCTCTATTTTGGAGTCGTTTTCATCCATTGACACCCTACAAAAGCTTATAAAAAAGCACGAAGGGCAAGCGCTTTTGGTCATTGGAGGTGGCAGCAATATCCTACTGACAGCTGCTTTTGATGGACTCGTTTTGCACAATTGCATCAAAGGAATAGAACTTATTGAAGAAGATGAAACATCTTATTTGGTAAAGGCAGGGGCAGGTGAAAATTGGCATCAGTTTGTGTTACATTGCATCGAAAACAATTGGGCAGGACTTGAAAATTTATCACTCATACCTGGTTCGGTTGGTGCTAGCCCCATGCAAAACATAGGCGCTTATGGTGTGGAAATCAAAGATGTTTTTCATGCACTTGAAGCTTACCACATCTCAAGCGGTGAAATACACCATTTCAATCATGCGCAGTGTCAGTTTGCTTATCGAGAGAGCGTTTTTAAAAGAGCTTTGAAGGGCCAATATATCATATTAAATGTCACCTTCAAACTCTCAAAAATTGCGCAACTCAAAACCACTTACGGCGCCATTGCAGAGGCTTTGCAAGACAATGGAATCACGCAACCCACCATTAAGGATGTCTCGAATGCTGTCATTGCAATTAGGCAATCCAAACTACCCGACCCTAAAGTCTTGGGAAATGCGGGCAGTTTCTTTAAAAACCCGGTAATTGGTCGCAGTCAATTTGAGCAACTTCAAAAAGAGTTTGCCCAAATGCCTCATTATGATGTCTCGGACACTGAAGTGAAGTTAGCTGCGGGTTGGTTGATTGAAAATGCCGGACTCAAAGGTTTTAGGAAGGGAAATTGCGGAGTACATCAAAAACAGGCACTTGTATTGGTGAATTACGGCGGAAGCTCAGGACAAGAAATTCTGGAGCTCTCTAATTATATCATAGAAAATATCCAAGCAAAATATGGCGTAAGCTTAGAACGCGAGGTCAATATCATACCATCCAATGAAAGTATCATACAACTGGCTTAAAAATTATCTTCCTTTCACTTACAGCCCTCAAGAGCTTGGTGATATGCTTACTCAAACAGGCTTGGAGGTGGAGGGAATTGAACCTATATCCGAGATTCAAGGTAATCTAACAGGCGTTGTGATAGGTGAAGTACTCAGCTGTGAGCAACATCCCGATGCCGATAAATTAAAAGTTACAACTGTGTCAATTGGCTCAGCAGATCCGCTCCAAATTGTTTGTGGCGCTCCGAATGTAGCCAAAGGGCAAAAAGTAGTTGTAGCCACAGTTGGGACCAAACTATATCCTCAAGTTGACCAAGTATTTGAAATCAAGAAAGCCAAAATCAGAGGGGTGGTATCAGAAGGAATGCTTTGTGCCGAAGACGAATTGGGCTTAGGGCAAAGTCATGATGGCATCATGGTATTACCTTCTTCTACGCCTGTTGGCTTAAGAGCTTCAGATTTTTTCAAACTTGAAAACGACTTTCAATTAGAAATTGGCCTGACTCCAAATCGTTCTGATGCCTTGGGGCATATTGGTGTGGCCCGAGATATCCGTGCCGTACACAACCTCAGACATCAAGAAAAAATTGATTTAAATTGGCCACTATTTCCTTTATTAAACAATACTGATTTACCAGCCCTTGACATCGCAGTATTAGATAAAATAGGTTGCAAAAAGTATTTTGGACTCCAAATCAACCAAGTAAAAGTTGGCCCCTCTCCCAAATGGCTACAAAACCGCTTAAAAGCAGTAGGTTTAAAACCAATTAACAACATCGTTGACATCAGTAATTTTGTTCAGCGAGAGCTCGGTACACCGTTGCATATTTTCGATGCCGATCAAAGTGGAACTGCATTGAAAATACGTTGCGCCAATCCTCAAGAAAAATTTACCGGGCTAGATGGTCATGTGTATACCTTAGATGGTCATGAGTTAGTGATCGCAAATTCAAAGGAAGTACTTTGTTTGGCCGGTATTCTTGGTGGATCAAATAGTGGTGTAAGCGAACAGACTACCAATATTTTGATTGAGTCTGCTTTGTTTGACCCCATCCGCATCAGAAAAGCCGCACGCCAGCACGGGCTCAATACCGATGCTTCATTTCGTTTTGAACGCGGCGTGGACCCCAATCAAACTCAAAATGCGCTGCTTCGTTGCGCAGCCCTTATTATTGAAATTGCGGGTGGGCAAGCCCAAAGCAGTACTTTTGAATGGATAAACGAAACCCTGCCCCCAGTGAAGATTGAGCTTTCAAAAAACGAACTCAATAAGCTCATTGGGAATGAACTTGCCTTTGATACTGTAGAACAAATTTTAAAGGATCTCGATTTTAAAATCAACGCTTATTCCAACGATACTTGGCAATTAGAAGCGCCCAGCTATCGTATTGACGTCACAAGAGCTGTGGATGTCATTGAAGAGATTGTTCGTATCTATGGATTGAACTCTATTGAAATGCCACGCAAATGGCAATTTAGTTTGGGAGCGCAAAACCCACTAGATAGCGAAATACAAAAAAGCAACATTTCGGCATTTTTAGTTGGCAGAGGCTATTATGAAACCCTAAACAATTCGCTTACAAAAAATGCCTACAATGCACTACTAGACCATACTTTTGGAAAGCCTGTCAAAATTCTCAATCCTTTAAGTCAAGATTTAGGAAGCCTCAGACAAACCTTACTTTTCGGTTTGCTAGAGAATACGCTTCACAATAAGAACAGACAAATTTCACAGGTGCAGCTCTTTGAATTTGGACAAAGTTACAGACTAGAAGGATCCACTTACGGTGAATCACAAAAAATGGCACTGCTCATCTATGGTAAAGACCAATCTGAAAATTGGAATACACAAGCCCAACCCTACAACTTTTTTAGCTTAAAAAAGGAAGTTTTAGCACTATTGGAACGATTCGGAATCCAGACTCCTTTGGAGACTGAAAATAAACATTCAATTTTATTTGAACAAGGTCAAGCGCTTTACCAAAATGAGACCCTACTGGTAGATTATGGACAAATCAGTTCGAAAATACAAACTGAGTTTGATCTAAAACAACCTGTATACTTTGCTGAGTTTGATTGGAATGCTCTATGCAAGGCCCAACAAAAACATCAAATTAAATTTGAAGAAGTGGCTAAGACTTTTGCTGTACGTCGAGATTTATCTTTACTCATTGATCAATCCACCGCATATGAAAGTCTTGTCAGTGCAGCACGCAACGCAGAAAGAAAACTTTTGCAAGATGTGCAATTATTCGACGTATACGAAGGAAAAAATTTACCTGCTGGTAAAAAATCATACGCCCTTTCATTCTTCTTACAAGACAAAACACAAACACTGAGTGAATCTCAAATAGACAAAGCCATGCAGCGTATTTTGAGTGCCTTAGAAAAGGATTGCGCAGCCACATTGAGGCAATAAAAACAAAGCTTTAAATTGCTTCTAAAAAACGAAGCAAATTGGGGTTTTTTGCCAACTCATCGCTACCCAAGACCATCAAATGCTTGACCTTATTTGATTCTAACCAAAGGTCAAAATTTGTCACACCTACTCGGAGTGTGCCATTGATATCTATTTTATGGACTGGCATTTGCTTGTGGTCAAAACGACCTTTAAGTTCGGCAATGTCAGAGGTCAATTCTTGATTTTGGTTGAATATCAATAAACTGTCGGTAGAAAGAAGAAAATCAACAGATTTATCATTGAGTATGTGCACCTCCCTAGCCACTGATGTAGCCCAAGAATGAATCATTGAAGAAAATTCATTGGATGCCAATAGTGTGATCGATGCGACTTTCATAACTTAAAATTCTGCGCAAAGATACTTGTAATAATGCCTCAATTATTTATCGTAGCCTAATATTTTTAGGTAATCTTGCGCAGTTTGCTCATTACTAAATACTTCGGTCTGAATTTGTCCATTTTCATCACGCGAAATAAGAATGTGCTTTGGTTCTGGAATAAGACAATGTTTCAATCCACCGTATCCACCAATAGTCTCTTGATATGCACCTGTATTGAAAAAACCAATGTATTGCACGTTGTTCTTGTCGAATTTTGGAAGGTAAATGGCATTTGAATGCTGCTCAGAATTATAGTAATCATCGGAATCACAGGTAAGGCCGCCCAACAAAACCCGCTCATAATCATCGTTCCACCTATTGATTGGCAACATGATAAAACGCTGATTGATTGCCCAGGTGTCAGGCAAATTGGTCATGAAAGACGAGTCAATCATGTTCCACTTTTCGCGGTCATTCTGTTGTTTTTGGTGTAACACACTAAAAATAGCGCCACCGCTCTCTCCTACGGTAAATGAGCCAAATTCCGTGAAAATATTTGGCTCCGGAATTTCATTGTCCTGGCAAACGCGCTTCACCTGAGTAAGAATTTCTCGCACCATGTAGGCATAATCAAAATCAAAAGCCAAGGATTTTTTAATTGGGAATCCCCCTCCGATGTTCAATGAGTCTAGTTCTGGACATAATTTTTTAAGATCAGAATACACGCGCAAACATTTGGTGAGTTCATTCCAATAGTAAGCCGTATCGTTGATGCCCGTATTGATAAAAAAGTGCAGCATTTTGACGCGCACGCGAGGGTTCTCCTTGAGAATGGCTTTATAAAAAGGTACTATCTCACGGTAGCGAATACCCAAACGTGAGGTATAGAATTCAAATTTGGGCTCTTCCTCTGAGGCAATACGAATACCAATATTGAGTTCGTTGGTTGTAAGCTCAATGAGCTGTTTAAGTTCATCAATGTTGTCAACGACTGGGACCACACGCAATTCATCTTTTTGAATTAATGCCGCGATTTTTTGCAAGTACTGCGCTGGTTTGTACCCATTACATATCACATAACTTTTAGGCTTGAGTTTCCCTGACTCTTGAAGGCTATTGACAATATCGATATCAAATGCCGAAGATGTTTCGATATGCACGTCATTTTTGAGTACTTCGTCAAGGACAAATGCAAAGTGAGAGCTCTTGGTACAATACGAATAATAATAATTACCTTGGTAACCCAAATTCATTATGGCTTCTCGAAACCAGCCTTTGGCCCTTTGGATATTGTTGGAAATTTGAGGTAGGTAATGAAATTTCAATGGCGTACCATGTTCATTGACCAAACGCATTAAATCGATTCCATGAAAAAACAGTCGATCCTCTCTTAGAAAAAATTCATTTTGAGGAAAATCGAAGGTCTGTTCGATAAGGTCTATGTATTTGGTTCTCATGGATGCCTAATTTCAGAAAAGTTGTATACGTAAATCTCTATTGTGGGTTTCGAAAAGCGCGCACAATTTTGTGCAAAAATAGTGTAAATTCAACGGATTACTAGCAAGTTAAAATAGTACATTTGAACACAGCTTTTTTTCATGTCCTATTTAGACGAACTCAACGAAAGTCAACGGGTAGCCGTTGAACATATTTTTGGCCCTACGATGGTCATTGCAGGTGCAGGCTCTGGTAAAACGCGGGTGCTCACCTACCGCATTGCCTTCATGATGGAACAAGGCATCGATCCGTTCAATATCCTTGCCCTCACCTTTACCAATAAGGCAGCCAAAGAAATGACCGAAAGAATTGGTCATATTGTAGGAGCTGCAGAGGCCAAGAATATATCGATGGGAACTTTTCACTCCGTATTTTCAAAAATATTACGCTTCAATGCCGAGAGAATTGGTTTTCCGAACAATTTCACCATCTATGACACCCAAGATTCAAAGAGCCTCATTAAAGACATCATCAAGGAATTGAATCTCGACGACAAAACCTACAAGCCAAGCATGGTTTTTGGTCGCATCTCAGCAGCCAAAAACAACTTGATTTCCCCTGAGGCCTATTTGGCTAATGCAGAAATACAACTTGAAGACAAACAGTCCAGAAGGCCAGAACTCGGACGTATTTTCGAAACCTACGCCAATCGCTGCTTGAAAGCGGGGGCAATGGATTTCGATGACTTATTATATTTTACCAATGTGCTCTTGCGTGATTTTGCCGATGTGTTGCATTATTACCAACAGAAATTCCAATACATTTTAGTAGACGAGTACCAAGACACGAATTATGCGCAATACCTCATCGTTAAAAAATTGGCAGCGGCATATCAAAATATATGCGTGGTTGGAGATGATGCCCAAAGTATTTATTCATTCCGAGGCGCTAACATTGAAAACATCCTAAATTTCAGAAAAGATTATCCGGATTTTGCCTTATTTAAACTCGAACAGAACTACCGCAGCACTAAAAATATTGTAGAGGCAGCCAATAGCATTATCAAAAAAAATAAGGACCAGATTCTTAAAACTGTTTGGACACACAATACCGAAGGTTCAAAAATAAAAGTACAACGATCCTTGACCGATAACGAAGAAGGCCGAATGGTTGCACAGGCGATTTTTGAGCGCAAAACAGCGACAGGTTCTCGTTTTCAAGACTTTGCCATTCTTTACCGTACCAACAAACAGTCACGTGCATTTGAAGAAGCCCTACGCAAACTCAATATGCCCTACAAAATATACGGAGGTCTTTCTTTTTATCAGCGCAAAGAAATCAAAGACCTACTTGCCTATTTCAGACTCAGTGCAAATCCTCATGACGAAGAGGCGCTCAAACGTGTGATCAACTACCCTAAAAGAGGTATCGGCAAAACGAGCATTGAAAACATTATCATTGCCGCTAACCGATACAATGCAAGTATGTGGGAAGTGATCTGTGATTTTCAGCGCTACCCAGCAGGGCTAAATAATGCGAGCCAAAGTAAGATTACGGAGTTTGTCACTATGATCAAAAGTTTTGGCGCTGAGATAGATAAAACTGACGCTTTCACCCTTGCCGAACGCATTGCCAAATCGTCGGGAATCATTCGTGAGCTCCTGGCAGAAAAAGACAAAGGTCCAGAAGAAGTAGAACGCTTTCAAAATATCGAAGAGTTATTGTCGGGTATTCAAGAATTTGTGCGTGCTGCCAGTCCGGATGAGCCGCGAAGTTTGGCTGATTTCATGGTGGATGTAGCACTTTTAACCGACGCCGACCAAGAAAAACCAGAAGACCGCAACCATATCAGTCTAATGACCATTCATGCGAGTAAAGGCCTTGAGTTTCCACATATTTTTGTGGTGGGATTAGAAGAAAATTTATTTCCCTCGCAAATGGCCCTCAATTCTCGTTCTGAATTGGAAGAAGAAAGACGACTCTTTTATGTAGCACTCACAAGAGGGATGCAAACCTGTATGCTGTCTTATGCCACAAGCCGATTCACTTGGGGGCAATCCATTATGTGTGAACCCTCACGATTCATTGACGAAATTGATCCGCAATACCTGCAATTTGAGTCCATCAATCGCAGCGCAAATAGCCGTTCATTAATGGGCTCAGGTGGTTTTGACAAACCACATACCGGAGGATTAAACAAACCTTTTCAGCCAGCACCACAATTGCGTTCATTAAAAGAAGTGAGTCAAAATAAACCTACTTCAAGCAACAACAATTCAAGTAACGTAATGGTAGGCAGCAATGTATTACACGACCGATTTGGCAAAGGAAAAGTACTCAAGGTAGAAGGCCAAGGCCCAGATACAAAAGCAACAATATTTTTTCCACAGCATGGGTCAAAAACTGTCTTGTTGAGATTTGCAAACATCCAAGTAATTGAAGATTAAGTAATTATAATAAATTACCTAACTTATTTATTCAGATAATAAATCAGGTCTTCGTAGCTGTGTGCGCTCCAAGGCTTGAGCTTCTCTCCATGCCGCCACGTCCTTGGGGTTGCCAGATAAAAGTACTTCAGGTACTTTTAAACCTTTAAATTCAGGTGGCCTCGTATATACTGGAGGCGCCAAAAGGCCATCTTGAAAAGAATCGGTCAGTGCAGAGGTTTCATCATTGAGCACCCCTGGAATGAGCCGCACAACGGCATCTACCAAAATGGCAGCAGCTAGTTCGCCGCCACTCAATACATAAGATCCAATAGAAATTTCTTTTGTAACGTACAAATCTCTGATGCGTTGATCTACGCCTTTGTAATGCCCACACAATATCAAGAGATTTTGCGCCAAAGACAGTTGATTACACAGCGGTTGAGCCAAAGTGTCTCCATCTGGAGTCATGTATATAATTTCATCGTAGCGATACTTTGCACACAAACTGTCAATGGCTTTAGAAATTGGACCAACGCTCATTACCATGCCTGCACCACCACCATATTGGTAATCATCCACATTGCGATGCTTGTCATCTGAAAAATCACGCAAATTATGCACCTCTATTTGAAGATGACCTTTGGTTTGCGCTCTCTTCATGATTGAGGCCGCAAAGGGACTTTCTAACAATTCAGGTAAGACCGTAATAATATCTATACGCATACAGCAAAGATAAGTCAATTCGGCACATTTTACTACCTTTGCACAAACCTTAACTCATGTATCAATTATCGGATAGATTACTTGCAATGGAAGAGTCTGCAACCATTGCCATGGCTAAAAAAAGCAGGGAACTCAAGACTCAAGGAAAGGATGTGATTTCCCTTTCCTTAGGAGAGCCAGATTTCAATACACCTCAGTTCATTAAAAATGCTGCAATTGAGGCGCTTGCACAAAATTATACCACCTACACCCCTGTGCCGGGATACGACGATTTAAGAGAAAGTATTTCAAAAAAATTTCTTCGAGACAATCATCTCCACTACAGCAAGGATCAAATTGTGGTTTCAACTGGCGCCAAACAAAGTATAGCCAATTTGGTTTTGAGCCTGATCAATCCAGGTGATGAAGTCATTATTCCAGCTCCTTACTGGGTTTCTTACTTAGAAATTGTTAAAGTTGCAGAAGGGGTGCCCGTAATCATTTCTGCAGGAATTGAAAAAGATTTTAAAATTACAGGAGCAGATTTAGAGGCGGCCATTACCCCTAAAACCAAATTACTAATGTTTTCTACCCCGTGTAATCCGACGGGTTCCGTTTATAGCAAAGAAGAATTGAAAGACCTAGCACGTGTGCTAGCCAAGTATCCTCAAATCGTTGCTATGTCCGATGAAATATACGAGCACATCAATTTCATTGGTAAGCATGAAAGCTTGGCACAGTTTGAGGAAATTTACGATCAAGTTGTCACTGTAAATGGCGTATCCAAGGCCTGGGCTATGACGGGTTGGCGCCTTGGTTATATTGGCGCACCCAAAGCAATTGCACAAGCATGCGATAAAATTCAAGGGCAGTTCACCTCTGCTACCTCCTCGATCACTCAGCGCGCTACGATTGCCGCTATGGAGGCCAACCCCGATGTATTGAAAGATATGATTGCGGCATTTAAAAGTCGTCGAGACCTAGTTTTAAATGGTTTGAAACAAATTGCGGGGCTTAAAGTCAATCATCCAGAAGGTGCTTTTTATGTATTCGCGGATTGTAGCGCCTATTTTGGTAAAAAATACCAAGACTGGACCATATCAAATTCTGACGATCTATGTATGTACTTGCTCGAAGAAGCGCTGGTAGCATGCGTTGGAGGCGCTGCCTTTGGTGACCCCAATTGTTTTAGAATCAGCTATGCCGCCTCTGAAGATATTTTACTAAAGGCTGTCAATCGCATCGGCTCTGCGCTAGCCAAATTGCAATAAACTATGGAAATTTCAACGCTACTCGACGCCTTTAACGATAAGCATATACTTGTAGTCGGTGATGTCATGATTGATGCATACATCGAGGGTTCTGTATCGCGCATGAGCCCAGAGGCCCCTGTGCCAGTGCTTGATCTTTACAGCGAAGAGCAGCGCATTGGCGGAGCTGCAAATGTGGCATTAAATCTCCTTGCCTTAGGCGCCAAGGCTACAATTGCAAGTGTCATCGGCGAGGATACACCAGCAAGTACGCTGTTGCAACTCATGCATGATGCACAAATTGATACCCGCGGCCTTGTTAGGTCAGCGCAGCGCAAAACTACGATCAAAACAAGAGTACTCTCTAATAGCAAGCAATTACTGCGCATTGACAATGAAGATCAGCATGACCTACAACCCATAGAATTCGATAAGCTACTACAAAAACTTCAATTGCTCATCGAAGAAGGTATCGATGGCATACTCATCGAAGATTACAACAAGGGGGTAATGACCAAAGAACTCATCACCTGGCTCATCTCTGCAGCCAATAAAAAGAACATTCCTATTGTTGTAGACCCCAAAAAGAAAAACTTTTTAAACTACACTGGCTGCACACTTTTCAAACCCAATCTCAAAGAACTCAAAGAAGGTTTGCAAATTGATTTTGATTTTGAAAAGCAACCCGAAGCCTTATCCAAGGCCATAGAAGAATTGCAGCATAAACTTCAATGTCGCTACACTTTTGTTACCTTATCCGAACACGGCGTTCAATTCTACGATGGTCAAACACACCATCACCTTGCAGCACATAGGCGAAATATTTCAGATGTTTCTGGCGCTGGCGACACCGTTATCGCTACCACTTGCTTAGGATTGGTCTGTGGAGGGAGCGCTGTCCAAATTGCCGCTTTAGCGAATTTAGCCGGTGGATTAGTTTGTGAAAGCCCGGGGGTAATTAGCATTGACAAAGAGAAACTTCGTAGTGAAGCACAAGAACTATTAAAATAATAACATGTCCGAAAAAGTGGTCAAGCCATACGATTCTGAAGAATCAAAAAAAGCAGAAGTAGCACAGATGTTTAACAATATTTCAGCCAACTATGATTTTTTAAATCATTTTCTGTCCTTAGGAATCGATCATTTATGGCGTAAAAAAGCAGTGAAGCAATTGCGCGCTTCTAGTCCGAAGATCATTTTAGACTTAGCCACAGGTACCGGTGACTTTGCCATCGCCTCCTTGAAACTTCAACCAGAAAAAATAGTTGGTATGGATATTTCCTCGGGAATGTTAGAAGTTGGAAAGAAGAAAATGAAAAAACGCGCTTTTGATCACATCATTGACATGCAGCTCGGAGATTCAGAAAACATGCCCTTTGAGGATCAAACCTTTGATGCGATCACAGTAGGCTTTGGAGTGCGCAATTATGAAAACCTTGAAAAAGGCCTCTCAGAAATGCTTCGCGTGCTCAAACCGGGTGGAAAAGCAGTAATACTTGAGTTTTCCAAACCGAAAAAATTTCCAATCAAGCAACTTTTCGGCTTCTATTCTAAGGTGTTCATTCCTTTTTTCGGGAAATATATCTCAAAAGACAAGCGTGCCTATACCTATCTACCGGAAAGCGTAGCTGTCTTTCCAGAGGGTGAAGCATTCAATGCTGTACTCAAAAAGGTGGGTTATCAAGTACAAGAACCAATGCGTTTAAGCGGAGGAATAGCTAGTATTTATGTGGGCACCAAAACGCAATAATTAACAAGGTAAGTCGTTTAATATATATGAGAATTCTTGTTGTTTTTTGTCTTTTTTCTTCTGTTTTGCTTGCGCAAACACAAAAACAACAGCGCTATAAAAATTTTGATAAGCGATACATTCATTTTGGATTTATGCTTGGTGTCAATAGTTCTGATTTTACTGTCCTTCCTAAAGCCAATGCCTACAATCAGTATCAACTCCTATCCATTCAAAATGATGCCCAACCTGGGGGGCAATTAGGTATACTTACCACCGTAAAGCTTGGTACGCCAACGGTGCGTTTTCGATTCATCCCTACCCTCTCATTTCAAGAACGCGTATTGAACTATAAAAGTCTCGATACTATTTGGTTTTTGAATGGCGTGGGCCAACAAAGAGTCAATTCAACCAACCTTGAATTTCCAATGATGTTGCAGTTTCGCACCAAAAGATATAATAATTTTACTGCTTACTCCCTTTTTGGCATGCAATACAGTATTGATTTGCAATCACAACAAGATGCATCACAAAATTTTTACGATCCTTTTGTGAAAATCAAAAAAAATGATTGGCAAGGTCAAATTGGAGGTGGTATTGAATTTTTTGCTCCTTACTTCAAATTTGGCCTAGAACTCAAATATAGCCATGGATTCAAAAGCAGTTTTATACAGGACTACACTCCTGTTTCTAATCCGATAGATCAGTTATACAACCGAGCCTGGTATTTTTCCTTGATTTTTGAAGGATGATTCAAACTATTGATTTTTCTTGTAGCCCAGAAGAGGCCAAAGACCAACTAGTTCTCGAAGAAAGAATCCGCCAAGAATTGAGTATTCCAAAAGCCCAACAACTTTTCTTTCGTTGGCGCAAACGTAGTATTGATGCCAGACAAAAACAAATTAAAATCAATGCAAGCTTTGAGGTTTCTACTAGTGGAGATCTGCCTCCGAGATTCGTATCTCAAGAATTTGCTCCTCTGAACCAAAATGCAAAGACCATACACATCGTAGGTGCCGGCCCCGCCGGACTCTTTGCCGCATTGCAAGCATTGTCCTTAGGGATCAAACCCATTGTTTTTGAGCGAGGCAAAGACGTCCGGGCGCGTCGCCGCGACCTCGCCAAATTAACCAAATCTCATGAGCTCAACCCCGAATCCAATTATTGTTTTGGCGAAGGCGGGGCCGGTACCTACTCAGATGGCAAACTTTACACACGTTCAAAAAAACGTGGCGATGTTCAAAAAGTGTTGGAGTGGATGGTACAATTTGGAGCGACCGAAGACATCCTTATCGATGCACACCCACATATTGGCACCAATAAATTACCTCAGCTTATTGAAGCCATCCGTAATGAAATCATTTCTTGTGGTGGCGAAATTCATTTTGAACATAAATTAACCAATCTAATCATTGAACAAGGGCGTATTGCTTCCATTGAACTCAACAACAAGCAATGGTGCCAAGTGAGTCATCTGGTTTTGGCAACAGGTCATTCGGCAAGGGATATTTTCCATTTATTAGATCAGCACCAAATTGCCATACAAGCCAAGCCCTTTGCACTGGGTGTTCGCGTCGAACATACCCAGGCTTATATCGATGAGTTGCAATACCACGGACGGCATAACGACGCTTACCTCCCGCCCGCTTCCTATAGCCTAGTGACCCAAGTAAACGATCGTGGAGTTTATTCATTTTGCATGTGCCCGGGTGGAATCATTGCCCCCTGTGCCACCCACCCAAATGAGGTAGTGACCAACGGTTGGTCACCATCTAAGAGAAATAATATTTACGCCAATTCAGGCATTGTTGTAGGCATTGAGCCCACTGATTTTACCAATCCAAAAGATCCTTTCGTTTGCCTTAATTTTCAAAAAGAAATCGAACATAAATGCTGGGAAGCTGCCGGAAAATCGCAAGCCGTCCCAGCCCAATGCTTACAAGACTTTGTGAACGGGCAAAAAAGTAAAACATTTCCAAGAAGCTCCTACCAACCAGGTATTGTGAGCGTTAATTTAAAAGAAGTACTTCCAGATTTTGTTTACCAAAAACTGCGACAGGCCTTCATAGACTTTGATAAAAAAATGCCGGGTTTCATTACCAATGATGCCGTTGTCCATGCCCCTGAATCTCGCACGTCTTCTCCGGTCCTCATCCCAAGAAACTCCCTCACCTTTCAGCACATTGCTCTTGAAAACCTTTATCCAATTGCAGAAGGAGCAGGATATGCGGGTGGCATCGTATCTGCAGCTATAGATGGTATGAATTGCCTAGAAAAAATTGCCCATCAATTAAGAAGTGCCTAACTTTATTTTCCTTTAGCTACTACATGAAATTTTTTCTAACTATTTTATTTACTGGGCTTTATTACCTAAGTTTTGCACAATTGGACACGCTTTTTTGGTTTGTCGCTCCTGAGGTTGCACAGAGCCACGGAGATCGCCCAATTGTTTTTCGATTTGCTTCCTTGAGTCAGGGGGCAACGATTACTATCACCCAACCTGCCAATCCAGGATTCCCTACACAGGTAGTTAATTTATCAGCCAACGACGCACAAACCCTTAACTTAACCACTTGGATAGATCAAATTGAAAATAAACCTGCCAATACCGTGCTTCCCTATGGCTTCAAAATAAGTTCGACCGCACCTGTCATGGCCTATTACGAAGTGACACCGACTTGCAACTGCAATCCGGATATTTTTGCCTTGAAAGGAAATAATTCATTAGGTACGGCCTTTGTGATTCCCGCACAAAATTTTCTAAATAATGCCTCCTATGCCCGATCGGGTTTTAATATAGTCGCTACCCAAGACAACACTATCATTACCATCAATCCAAAACAAGCCATTGTAGGGCATGCTGCCAATGTACCTTTTACTATAGTGCTTCAAAAAGGCGAAACTTTTTCAGCAGAGGCCATCTCCATACTCGCCAACCAACATTTGAGTGGCTCCACGGTATCGAGTAATTTCCCTGTGGCTATCACCATACATGATGATTCCATGAGTGGAGCACCCTATGGTGGTTGTGCAGACATCATGGGAGATCAACTCATACCAAATCAAGTAATTGGAAATGAATACATTATTCTCAAAGGCTATTTGAATGGCCCTGACAAGATTTATGTGGTTGCTGTACAAAACAATACACAAATCTCTATCGATGGCAGCCCTGTGGCAACGATCAATGCAACAGAAACCTATGTTCATACCTTATCAAACCCAACAGTATTGATACAGACTAGCTTGCCTGCACATGTACTGCATACTACAGGATTTGGTTGTGAGGTGGGAGGTGCAGTACTTCCGTCTGTGGTTTGCACCGGATCAAATACAGTTGCTTTTGTACGCTCTACAAATGAATTTTTTGCACTAAACATATTAGTGCCCAATGGTGGAGAGAATGATTTTACCTTTAACGGAAATACTGGTATGATCAATGCTAGTCAGTTTAACTTTGTGCCAGGCACCAACAACGCATGGAAATATGCACAAATTGATGCGACTAGTTTTGTTGGCGTTCAACAAGCCTCCCGCATAGACAATCCAAATTTTAAATTTCATTTAGGAGTGGTTCATGGTGGTTCTTCGAGTGGTTGTCGGTATGGATATTTTAGTGATTTTGCAGCTGCACAATACCAAATCAGTGTCAATGATCAAAGTTTTTGCATCGGTGATCAAATACAACTCAATACCAACACCTTAAGTGGGGCCACCTATAATTGGACCGGACCAAACAATTTTACATTTTCAGGACCGCAAATACAAATTGCTTCAGCTGCACTTACCGATGCTGGTATGTATACCATTTCAGGTTTCCTTCCAGGAACCTGCGCTATCGAACCTGACACCATCGACATTGAGGTCAATGCCTTGCCATTGGCACCAATCATTTCAAGTAATGGGCCTGTTTGTCAAGGCGATGTACTTGCTTTCTGGAGTAATGATGAGGCGGATCAATATCTTTGGTCCTCAGGTGGTCAAACAAGTACAAGTGACACCTTACTAGTCAATGGATTGGCAGGTGTCTATGAAGTAACTTTAAGCATAATTGACACCAATGGTTGTCTATCTCCTCCTTCTATTCTTGATGAAGACATAGTAAATCTGCCCACTATCCTTTACGATGGGCCACTTTCCGTTTGCGGTACCGAGGTCTTACTAGAGGCCAACACCAATAACGATCCTCAAGACCCAATTGCCTCTATTAGCTGGTCTAATAATGGCACTATCTTGGGCAGTCAAAATCCACAAAGTTTTGATTTGGCATCAAATAATGGCAGTATTGAAACCTTCATTGCCACTGTATTTAGCCAACTGGGGTGTATTGCAACAGATACTTTCAATCTATCTTTTAACCCCTATCCTCAGGCCGAATTTGACTTTACTCCACTCTGTGATGGCCAAACGGTTAATTTTACTAATTTGAGTAACTGGCAAGGTTTGCCACTTCCAGGAACAAGCATTCAACAAACCTTTCTTCCCGGCGATAATCAAATTTTAAATGATTTCCCATCAAGTTACAGCTACAACCAAAGTGGATCCTATACAGGGACGCTTATTCTTACTAGTTCGGCAGGTTGCACAGATACCACTACACAAAATATTCAATTAGTAGCCGTTCCACAAATCAATCTTCAAAGTACAGATACCTGTGGACAGACAGCGAGTTTTCAAGCTAATTTTTCAGCACAAAGCACAAATATTCAGAATTTTCAATGGCTTATAAGCGGAAGCTCTTATAACCAAAATCCTATCACCATAAGTTTTGATCAAGCAGGAAATATCCCTTATACGTTTTCTTTAAATTTAACCAATGGTTGCTCCTACTCCGCTTCCGGTTCCATTGACATTATTCCTTCTGTAACACTCTCTAGCTTGGTTTTTCCGAATGTCATTTCCACGAGCAGTGAGGTAGAAAACCAAAAATGGTTCATAGATCCTCTTTATGAGAATTGTGCGCAATTCGAACTCCATATACTGAATCGCTGGGGGCAAACAATTTTCAGTAGCTCTTCTTCTCAGAAAGTATTCGATGGAAAAAATGAACAAGGTGAGTTATTGTCTGAAGGTATCTACTTTTATTTATTTACCAGTGGTGACGAGAAAAGACAAGGATACTTTCATCTCATCCATTAAGAAAGCACTAACTTTGACAAATGAAACGCGTTGTTGTTGGGCTTTCGGGAGGGGTTGATTCAAGCGTGGCTGCCTTGTTACTCAAGGAGCAAGGCTATGAAGTGATTGGCATGTTCATGCGCAACTGGCATGATCAAAGTGTCACGATCTCGGATGAATGCCCCTGGATTGACGATTCAAATGATGCCTTACTCATCGCCCAACAACTCGGAATCCCTTTTCAGGTCATCGATTTATCCGAGCAGTATAAAGAACGTATTGTAAATTATATGTTCAAAGAATATCGGGCAGGACGCACTCCAAACCCCGATGTACTTTGCAATCGAGAAATTAAATTTGATGTTTTCTTAAAAGCAGCCTTGGACTTGGGTGCCGATTATGTGGCAACGGGCCATTATTGTCAGCGAAGAGAAAACAAGGACAATACTTTTAGCTTGCTTGCAGGTGCCGACCCTAACAAAGATCAGTCTTATTTTTTGTGTCAGTTGAGTCAAGAACAACTCTCCAAAGCCTTATTTCCAATTGGTCACTTACAAAAAGCAGAAGTTCGAAAATTTGCTGCAGATCACGGACTCATCACCGCTGATAAAAAGGATTCTCAAGGGCTTTGTTTTGTTGGAAAAATTGCTTTGCCTACATTTTTACAGCAGCAATTAGCAGCAAAAAAAGGGCCAGTGCTTGAAGTTTCCCCAACGCTAGAAAAATTTTCAAATTATCATTCACTCGAAGCATCCATTGAAAATATTGAAGCGCTAGCCACGCCTTTTACCTATGATCCAGAAAATGGCAAAGAGGTAGCTCAACATCAAGGTGCGCATTACTACACCATTGGCCAGCGCAAAGGATTACATATTGGTGGGCGCCCAGAACCAAGCTTTGTTATTGGTATTGATACCAAACTAAACATCGTATATAGTGGCCAAACTGAAGGGCATCCAGGATTGAATCGCTGGGCTTTAAAATTAGAAGAGCATAGTATTTCTTGGGTCAACCCATCCATGATGTCTGCTTTTGAGGGCAACATGGATTGCAAAGTTAGAATACGTTATCGTCAGCCATTACAAGATGCCGTACTGATAAAAAATGATAACGGGTACTTTATTCTTTTCAAACAATTACAAAAAGGCATTACTCCGGGACAATTTGCAGCATGGTACTCAGATAATGAATTATTAGGATCTGGTGTTATTGCATAAAAAAAAGGACCTATCAAAGGCCCTTTTTCTTGTCTAACTATAAATCAACTATTAGTTGAGGATAAGTGCAAAACCTTGAGGTTCCGAACTTAACTTTTCTTCAGTAAAACGAATACGGTCTAATAAATCAGCTACTTCAAAAATATTTAATGGACTTTGAACACCTAATTCACGGTGCTGATCTAGCTTCAGCTTTGCTTGACGAATCGACTTAGTTCTGAGCGATTGAATGCTTGTGGTCATGGTCTTTGTTTTTTTGTTGTTGTTTTGAAAGCTCTTACGCCAAGGATTGTGCCAAGGTTTCAAATTTGGTCTTTTTTTTCACCTAACAAAGTAAATAACATGAATTATCTTTCTGATTAAGAGTGATTTAGATTATTTGTCAAATCTTTTGATTAATCCACAATTTTCTTTAACTACCACAAAAATTGTTCATAAACCTTATCATAGACATCCTTATATTTGTAATGTGAAATACCTATTTTTTATTCTTCCACTATTTTTTTGGTCCTGTAAGGAGGATCCATCAGAACTCATTGAAGAAAATACCGAATCCGGACCCCCTACCAAAGCCAAGCAGTCCTTACGAGCATATGCTGATCGGATGGTACGAGCCCAATTATCCATACAGGCCAATGAGCAATTCGAAATGAAAATTTATCGTGCTCAATTAGATGAAGATGGCATAGAAGATGCTATCATTACAGTAAATCGTCTTGACTTTGCCATGAAAGAAGCCGCCGTTAGCCCCAATGCTGCCAAGCGTGCAGACCTCGGATTTATGGGTAATTTCAATTATTTTTTCTTTTTTGATGGAAAATTAGATATGCTCTCCCCTCCTATTGCTATTCCCTCTTCGCCGCTTTTGCCGTTGAATGTTCAATTTGAAAACATAAGCTCAGAAAAATACAAAGACATTCTCATTGATTTTAGAATACGCAATGCGAGCTACAAAGATTTTTATACCATAAGCAAACATACACCAAGACGTATTTTTCAGTTCAAAAATTTTGATGGATTAGGTACTGATCAAACTGAAGCCTATCATTTTGAATTTGGAGCAGGTACATTTGGACCACAAAAAAATATTTTTGTAATGGAAGCTAAATTAGAAGAATTGCCCAAAGGAGCAGATAAAAACACCTACATTCCGAAAGTTCAGCCCATCGAAAAGATCAAATACACCTTCTTCTATCTAGAGCAAGAGGGGAAATATGCTACCAAAGACTCAAAATAAGAGCAAGCCAAAATGATGATATAACAATAAGGCGGAGTCTATACTCCGCCTTATTGTTTAATTTGATTTTTTGTTAAAAATTACCTCTGAATGTGAGGATAAAATTGCGACCGGGGGCTGAGATGTTTGAAGCAAACATGCGGTAATTTTGATTGAGTAGATTCTCGCAGGCCCATTGCACACTAAAATTTTTATTGAGGTTGTAGTTGGCTCGCAAATTCAAAGTGTACCAACTTGGCATTCCCTCAGGTGTTGCATAGCTGAAATTATCCTCACCAGCAAAATTATAATCCTCGAGGTGTTTCCAACCTGAATACATAACAAATCCTTCTAAGCGCAACTTATAATTGGGCGAATACTTCACACTCACCTTACCAAAGGCTGGAGCGATATGATCTAAGGGTGTAGTTCCGTTATTTTTAATAATGCGGCCATAGGTATAATTAAAACTTGAATACACATTCCATTTAGGAGTAAGCTGTGCATTTAAATAGGCTTCGATACCTTGAACCTTTGCTTTTGAGGCGTTGGTACTTGTGAGCACTGCACTTAACTGCCCATCGTAGAACACGCTATCTGAGCCATTAAATGTTCCTTGTTGAACCGTCAAAGCATTGGTGAGCCAAGTTTGGTAGAGGGTTGCGCCAAGGGAAGCGTGCTTTACAATTTCATATTGTAATCCAAGTTCACCGTTATAGGCATATTCAGCAAGCAAATTTGGATTAGGAACAATCACAGAGCCCGGCACAGATTCAAAAACTTTCGTGAGGTCATCGACATTCGGTGCTCTAAAAGCACTAGAACCATTGACTACCATGCGCAGCTTAGTTGTAGGCATATAAATCAAACCTAAATTTCCATTCAAAGCCAGGTGCTTTTGTTGTATTTGACTAAATGGAAAAGGAAAGAAAGTTTGGTCATTAAACATTGCTGATAATCCTACATATGATAGACGTAAACCATCATTGATGATCAATTTATCGGAAACTTCATAGGTATGCGAAGCATACAGCGCAGCCCCTCGCATAGACGAACCTCCATCCGGATAGCGCGTGTCTAGTGCACTTTGTGCGCCTGTGAAGATATCCTCTGCATAGGCCGTTGAATTCACCAAATTTAAGTAGGCTTCGGCTCCATAGCGAAATTCATTGGCGCCCATTTTTTTCATAAAATCCAAATTCATGGAATAAATGTCAAGATTTTCAATTCGATGATTTTTTGTCGATTTATTGAATTTTCTATCTATTCGACTCTCTTCAATGCCTTGATAGGCAAAAATAAGACGTGCATTGTCATAACACCTTGTTTGATAATTTAACTCCAGCGTATAAGCCGCCAACAAGCGAAATTGAGGGCCATAGTACCATTCGGCATATTTTGGAGCTGAACCAGACATTTGAGTGAGACGGTCATAGCGGTCTATGTTGCTTGAATTGGATAATTGCAAATTCAAGTGATGTATGACACCTTGTTTTTGTTTGTAGCTGAATTTTTGCAGTACATCATATTGATTGTATCCAGAGCCCACTTGAAGGCTACTATCTGCATTGGTCACCATGCTATCCACACCATTGGTGGTGCTTACATACCAAGGTCGGTAACCTAAATTCCCTATAGCCTCAGAGCGCTTTGATCCTTGACGTAAATCGCCGAAACTAGCATACGAAATTGAAGTGAGTGAAGCAAAACGTTGATTGGCCACATTTATTTGAGCATTGGCTGCAAAGCCTGCACCCGCCGAAAATCCACGTAAGTAGGCCCCGCTCTTTACCAAGTTTTTATCTGTGGTACTAAAAACAGGTTTTTTAGTCTGAAAACTCATCACCCCGCCAATGGCATCTGATCCATACATTACTGATCCCGGTCCAAAAACAAGTTCCACTCGATCCATATTAGCTTGATCAAGGGTAAGGCTATTTTGCAGGTGCCCGCCACGGTAAATGGCATTGTTCATACGCACACCATCTACCACCATCAGGACTTTATTGGTTTCAAATCCACGAATGATGGGGCTGCCACCTCCTAGCTGGCTTTTTTGCACAAATACAGATCCGGAGTTCGACAAAACATCAGCCATTGAGGTTTGTTGTTGAAACTGCAATTCGGAGGCCCGAATTACTTGGATTTTTTGCGCAACATCCCTTCGCTTTTCTAAAGTTCGATTAGCAGAAACTACCGTTTCATTTTCGGTCTGAGTATTGGGTACCAAATACACCTCTACATGGAAAGCAGGTTGTAATCTAGCTATTTGCAAGACAAAGACCTCGTAATCCGGATGTTCAATGAACACTAAATAAGGGGTTTCTCCTTCTAACTGATAATTGATATTTGATATTTGTTTGATAGGGGTTTTAGATTGAAATTTAAGCCCATTGATAGGCTCAAAGGTGTAGGCATCGCGCACTTCAAAAGTATGTTGCGCAAAATTTAGCAAAGGCGCAAAAAACAGACCTATCAGTATGAGATATATTGATTTCATTTGTTTTAGTTTAATTAAAAATATGTTGTATGCAACCTAAATTGAGATAACACTTTTGACTGTATTAAAGGTATGATTGACCTAAACAGCGTTAATTATCTCATATAATTAAACTAAACTTTGGGGAGGTGGTGCCAAAACAAATAAATGGGGTTGACTTATTTTTTGGATACAAAATGGTGAAGGCATCTTATTAATTTGGTCAAACCGATTGTAGTTATAAACATAGGTAGAAAGCGGTTCCATGGGTTCTTTGACCAACTTTAGCCAACCATGGATTGGATGTCCGTCGGGTGCATTGACAAGATTATCTGCCGTTGCATAGGCCAACTTTTCGAATAAAACTGTTTCTTGTTTATCGTCTATGCATTTAAAATACCAAAAACCATTTACTTTTTTCTTGTATACCACATCATAAAAACGACCCTTGAGTTTGAATTCATGAGGTTTGATCCAATTGAGCTCATGGCTTTCCTTTAAGGTGAATTGAAATCTAATGAGCTGATTTTCAGGAACTGCATGCTTCATGGCTTTTTTAATTTCCTTACGTATCAAGTAGTGCTCCACTTCCATAAAAGTAAAGAAGCCAAGCAATTGATAGAGAAAGATTCCCAAAAGACCAACAAGGACGAACTTACGCACTTTTCAAAGTTAATGCTAAATTTGCGTTTTCAAATCAACGCTTATGAAGATATTTTTATCAATTCTAATTGCTTTTGGCACTTCATTTTATTTTGCTCAAGCGCCTGGGTCTTTGGACCTTTCCTTTGCAGGAACAGGTTTTGCTAATTACGGACCAGTCTCTAGTACTTTCATGGATAACGCACAAGATGTGGTTACACTTCAAAATGGCAAGATCATTTATTGTGGTACCTCCGGGGCTGTTTCAAGCCTTGGAATGGTGGTGGTAAGATTGAATTGTGATGGCAGTATAGACAGCACATTCGGCACCAATGGCTATTACATTTACAATTCACCAGGGGGCTCATGCTTTGCCTACGATATGGAATTATTGCCCAATGGACAGTTGCTTGTTGCCGGAGCTTCGAGTATCACTGCAGCCAATCCTCAGTTTACGATGCTTAAATTGAACAGTGATGGCACCCTGGATCAATCTTTCGGTGTCAACGGATTCTTCCACAACGACATTGGGTCTAGTGAAGACTATGCACGAAAAATTTTGATTCAAAACAATAAAATTATTTTGGTAGGCGAGTCAAAAACACCTGGTTTTACAATCAATAGATTGGCCGTAACCCAGTGTGATATGAATGGAGTACTCGATGTTAACTTTGGCACCAACGGCACCACGATATTTCAAAATGCGGCGCTCAATTCTTGTAGAGGATCAAGTGCTGTAATTGGGAGCAATAACGATATTTTTATTTGTGGCGATGCTTACATCAATAATATTTATTACCCACTACTAGCCAAGGTATCTGCAGCAGGTGTACCGTATGCATCATTCGGAAGCAATGGGGTGCTCATTGCTCTGAATTTCAACGCACGCTTTTTTGATATTGAATTTGACGGTTCTAAATTAATCATGGCGGGGCAAAATGGTGTAGGCCCCTGGGATTTAATCCTGCAAGCAAGAAATGAATCTACAGGAGCTTTGGTTACTACATTTGGCCCAGGAGTATTTCCAAGTACTCCTGGGACCACAATTGTTGACGTAGCGGGGATGGATAATTATTACGAATTATTGATTCATCCCGATGGGTCTATCCTTGCATGTGGCACTACAGGTCCGAGTTCTTTTGTAAGAGATTTTATAATTTCAAAATATTCATCAAATGGTATTTTAGACACAGGATTTGGAACCAATGGACATACCGTTACGGCTATAAGCTCCAGCTGGGACGATGCCTACGGTATGGATTTATATGTAGGTAACAAAATTGTGGTTGCTGGATTTGCCAATCCTGGTCCAAATACGCAACATGCCATTGCACGCTATGCCTATGGCCCTTCGACCCCCGTATTAGGGTGTACAGATCCGCTTTCTTGTAATTACAATTGTTTGGCAACCATTGATGATGGCAGCTGTTTGTATCCAAATACTGCTTGCGACGATGGCAACCCACTTACAATCAATGACAGTACAGACGCCAATTGTAATTGTACCGGACAGACCCTAACACTGATATACGGGTGCATGGATCCTTTTTCATGTAATTACAACCCATTGGCAAATGTAGACGATTCATCGTGTTTGTATCCTGGGCTGTTGTGTGATGATGGCAATCCAAACACCATCAATGATTCTATCAACCCTGATTGTATTTGTATTGGCGACATTATAGTATACGGTTGTACAGACCCACTTTCATGTAGCTATAACCCGCTCGCCAATATCGATGACGGCAGTTGTCTTTACGCAAATGCTCCTTGCGATGACAACAACCCTGATACCTTCAATGACGTCTTAGACTCTTTGTGCAACTGCGTTGGTACACTATATGTAAGCGGTTGTATGGATCCAATAGCATGTAATTATAACCCACTTGCCAATACCGATGACAACTCTTGTATTTTGCCCGGAAGCCCTTGCGATGACGGCAATGCCATGACCATCAATGATTCCATTGATCTCAATTGTAATTGCGTGGGTATTGATATCACAGGGCTATCCGATTTCAATATAGAATTTTCAATTGTACCCAATCCGGCCAAAGAATTCATCTCCATTGAAGTGAATACCATAGGCAGCAAAGCATTGAAAATATATGACTTGCAAGGAAAAACCCTTTTGGTTAAGCAATTCCAAGGTAAGACCGAGCTTATTGACTGTACGCAGCTAGCAAGTGGTACCTACATCATTGAATTGAGTTATATGGGCGGTAAAAAAATGAAAAAATTGCTCATTGAGCACTAATGATAGAAAAAGATATTTCTTTGGCGCAAAAGCGCCGCTACTATCAAAATAACCTAGAGGGCAAGAAGCACATACTTCTTGCCCTTCATGGTTACGGACAACTTGCGCAATTTTTTTACAGGAAATTCAACATTATAGATGTAGATTGGGGCCTTGTTGTTCCTGAAGGCCCGCATCGATTTTATCTCAATGGCAGTTCTGGCCGCGTTGGTGCCTCATGGATGACCAAAGAATGGAGAGATCAAGATATTTTAGAAAACAATGCTTACCTGACTGCACTAGTCCATGTAATTCATGAGGAAAATCCCAATGCTCAAATTCATTTGCTAGGCTTCTCGCAAGGAGGTGCGACAGCGGCCAGGCTTTATCAGAGCAACCCCAAATTATTTGTACACCTGATTCTATGGGCGAGTATTTTTCCACCAGATTTAGAAAAATCCTCTTTCCCCCTTGGTGCCAAACTTGATTTTGCTATCGGCCAAAAAGACATCTTTTATGAATCAGAAAATCAAAAAATGATAATGGCGGACTATAAAACCTTGGGTTTCAACATTTATCAATACAACGGCGGGCACAACATCGACCAAAACCTACTTGATACTATCCTATCAGCTATGTAAGTGGTGTTTTGCTTCCCACTTACCTACAACAGCTGTTGCAATGGAATTACCTAAAACATTTGTGGCTGAGCGGAACATATCACAAAAATGATCAATGGGTAAAATTAAGGCAATACCTTCGATAGGAATATTAAACATGCCACAAGTTGCAGCAACAACTACTAAACTTGCTCTTGGCACCCCAGCAATGCCTTTGCTTGTTAACATCAAAACAATTAACATCGTGAGTTGTGTTCCGGTGTCTAGATCTACCCCATAGACTTGTGCAATAAAAATACTGGCAAAAGTCATGTACATCATACTTCCATCCAAATTAAAAGAATAGCCCAAAGGAAGCATAAAAGATACAATTCTATCCTTGATACCATAGCGCTCTAATTCTTCGGTGAGTTTCGGAAATACAGCCTCACTGCTCGTTGTTCCAAAGGCTATAACTAAAGGGCTGACAATTCGCTGCAATAGATGTTTTATCTGACTACGTAAAAATACATAGCCAATCAGCAACAGCACCACCCACAAAGAACCAATCCCAACCAAAAATGAGCTAAAAAATTTGGTGTAAGTAAGCATCAATTCCGAAACATCCTTGACTGCAAAAACACCAGCAATTGCACCAAATACACCAATAGGAGCAAATTTCATGACATAATTGACCATCTTCAAAATAATATGTGAAAATCTATCAAGTGCATTGATTACAGGCTTGGCGTTATCGCCAATAGAAGCAGCTGCCAATCCAAAAAAGATCGCGAAAATGACAATTTGTAAAATTTCATTACTCGCCATAGCCTCAAAAACAGATTTGGGAATGATATGCTCCACAAAGTGTTGTACAGAGAATACTTGCGTATTTTCAGTAAGTTCAGTGGCCGAAGCTACATCGGTATTGGATAGATTGACACCTACTCCTGGTTTTAAAAAATTGACCCAAAGTAATCCAATAACCAGTGAAATTAATGAGGCAGAGAAGAACCAAGCCAAAGCTCGCCCACCAATTCTCCCTACAGACTTGATATCACCAAGTTTGGCAATACCTACAATTAAGGTGGTGAGCACCAACGGTGCAATAATCATTTGTACCAAACGAATAAAAATCGTTGCCAAAATCTTAATATAGGTACTAAATTGTAAAGCAGATTTTGAATCGAGGTAGTGATGAATAAAAGCTCCTAGCAAACCACCCAACAACATGGCAAGCAGAATATACTGCGTCAAACGGTTTTTTTTGGTTTTTGTATGCTGATTGGAGGTTGTATCGTTTATCATGGACCTTGGATTATAAATGAGCCTATGAAAATAGGAAAAAGGCCAAACATGGCAATGCAAGATTAGTATTCGTATATTTGAATTCAATCAAATTATGACAAAAGCACAAGAAATCGAATACAATTTCAATGAAGATCAAATGCGTTTAAAAATAAGAACGCTAGAACTACAATTGGAAAGAATCCATCAAGGTGGAGGAAAGTCACGAATCGAGAAACAACACCAAAGCGGTAAACTCACGGCAAGAGAAAGGATAGCTGCATTGCTTGATCCAAATACACCTCAAATTGAAATTGGCGCACTTGCCGGATACCAAATGTATGAGGAGCACGGAGGATGCCCTGCCGGTGGTGTCATTACCGTTCTAGGCTATGTCTCTAATAGACAATGTATTGTGGTAGCCAATGATGCAACTGTTAAGGCAGGAGCGTGGTTTCCTATTACTGGTAAAAAGAATCTTAGGGCGCAAGAAATAGCCATGGAAAATCATTTACCAATCATCTACTTGGTTGATTCCGCAGGAGTTTACCTACCCATGCAAGAAGATATTTTTGCCGATAAAGAACATTTTGGTAGAATTTTCAGAAATAATGCAAAAATGTCTGCCATGGGAATTACACAAATAGCAGCAGTCATGGGTAGTTGTGTGGCAGGTGGGGCATACTTACCAATCATGTCTGATGAGTCTTTAATTGTAGATAAAACTGGGAGTATTTTTTTAGCAGGATCTTACTTGGTCAAGGCCGCGATTGGCGAAGAAATAGACAATGAATCGCTTGGAGGCGCAACTACACAAACTGAAATCTCAGGCATTTGCGACTATAAAGTACCTGATGATCACAGTTGCTTGCTTAAAATAAGAGATCTCATGAGTCGTATTGGCCACTCACAAAAAATAGCTTTTGATCGCATAGAAACCTCAGAACCTAGTGTTGCACCAAACCAAGCTTATGGAATTTTGCCTTCAGACCGCTCCAAACCCTATGACACCAGGGCGCTTCTTAAAACAATCGTGGACGCAAATTCTTTGAGTGAATACAAGGCAAACTTTGGCAAAACCCTCATTACCACTTTTGCACGGATTGATGGTTGGAGCGTGGGTATTGTTGCCAATAACAGAACGGTCGTCAAAAATGCAAAAGGCGAAATGCAATTTGGCGGGGTGATCTATTCAGATAGTGCAGACAAAGCTGCCAGATTTATCATGCTTTGCAACCAAAAAAAGATACCTCTTGTTTTCTTGCATGACGTTACAGGTTTTATGGTTGGATCAAAAAGTGAACATGGCGGTATCATTAAAGATGGCGCAAAAATGGTAAATGCCATGGCCAACAGTGTCGTCCCTAAATTCTCCATCGTGATAGGAAATTCCTATGGTGCAGGTAATTACGCCATGTGTGGAAAAGCTTATGACCCAAGATTGATAGTGGCTTGGCCAAGTGCAGAAATTGCTGTTATGTCGGGTGCAGCGGCAGCCAAAACTTTATTGCAAATCGAAATAGCAAAACTAAAAGCCAAAGGCAAAACCATAGATAGCAGCAAAGAACAATCCCTACTTGTGGAAATTGAGCAAAGATATAACGAACAAATATCACCTTATTACGCCGCGAGTCGTTTATGGATCGATGCGATCATTGACCCTGTCGAGACTAGAAAAGTGATTTCTATGGGCATTGAGATGGCTGCCCACCAGGGAGAACTTGCTGAATTCAAGGTTGGTGTGTTACAAACCTAATCTTCCTCAGCACTACTTTTCTTACCGTTGAAATAATAAGTGTACCCGAAGCCAACACTTAAAAAAGTAGAATTTCGATCGAATTCATTTACCTCATAACCTAAATTCCCTTCAAGACCAATCAACTGTGGAGAGAAAGAAATTCCATATAATGGATAGCCAATAGTGAGTCGAAAACTTTGATTGACGTCAGAAGTCAATACCAAACTTAGATTAGGTTCTATATACAAACCTTCGCGTTTGACAGGTACTTGGCCTATTTGGCTCAATGCATCTGTGACAACATAACTCTGTACCCAACCTAATCTACATCCTAAATCTGTACCAAATCTTTCGGTCCAAAAATGTTCGTGCCCAGTCTTGACAAAAGCAGCAGCAGAATGAATTCCACCATAAATTTTTGGAGTGACACGGAATTCATTGATCGCAAAATAGCTATAATGGAGACCTCCACCAAAATACATTCCAGATTTTAAAGCATATTGATAATGTGTACTGGCATGTACCAAACCCTGCATAATGGTTTGATAAGGCTTATTGACCATAGCATTGGGTAGGCATAAATCAAAGGTAAAAGAATCGTCAGGATCAATTTGCTGGGCATTGCTTTGCGTGGACAGACCAATGCACCAAACTAATGATACAAGCAAAGAATATTTTTTTTCCCAAAAAGACATTGGATCATACATCAACAATAAATAAAACGCAGAATATGTTCAAAAGTTGCATTATTTTGGCTCGAATTAAGTCAAAAAAAAAGCCTCACATTTCTGTGAGGCTTTAAAAATCGGCATCGACTTACTCTCCCACGATCAAAACC
>JAURGK010000034.1 GCA_030833845.1 Crocinitomicaceae bacterium
AGGCATTGTTCAGGCTCCAGAAATTGCTTGTATTCAAACCAACAATGCCAATGAGCTCAATATCTATTGGCCTACAATAAATAATGGGAGCGTAAGCGGTTTTGCATCCTTTGAGCTCTTCTCTATTCAAAACGGTTTACTCGCTGACACACTCGATGTGAATGCCACCTCCTTTACGCTTTCACCCATTAATACAAGTCATCAATTTTATCTTGCAGTCAATTCAGGATGCGGCGGTACATTCACTAGTTATTCGGATACTGTTCGCAATATTTATTTGACACTCAATAACCCCAACAACGGAACAGCCGTGCTCAATTGGAACAAACCAAAAGCGCAAGCCTCACCCAACTACAATGGTCACTACTACATATACAGGGAATTCCCAACAAATTTCTTTAATTTCCTTGACAGTGTGCCTTATAACCAAACCAGCTATATAGACACCATAGATCTGTGTCATGAATTTTTGCGCTACAGAGTCAATCTCAAAACAACAACTTGCAATTTTAATTCAAACAGGCCCGGAGATTCACTCACCGATATGATGACTCCTTTTATTCCAATCATAAATAGCGTTGGTTTTGATACCGTTACACAACAGATGCAAATTCAATGGAATGAGAATGCAGCACCAGACACTTATGGCTATGTCGTCTATACCTATGATGCCAATGGCTTTTTAGTAGAACTCGATACATTATATGGACTTGCCAACACTACCTATCTATACAGTGTTCCTTTCGATGACGGCCCTTATACTTATACGGTTGCGGCCTTTGACTCTTGTTTTGTTTCTTACAATCCACCGGTTTTTCAAACCTCGGCCAAGGCGAATCTCAATACATCCATTCATGCCAGTTATAGCATTGATATGTGCCCACAGCGTGTAGATATCAAATGGAGTAGATACCAAGGTCTTGGGGTGCAGGATTATGAACTTTGGAAAAAATATAACAATACCTGGACACTTGTTGCCAATACCACCGATACCAACATAAGCATTCAGCTCATTAAAAATGAAAGTTATTGCCTTTACATCAAGGCCAATTTACTAAATGGGTTTTCAGCATTTTCCAATCCGCTGTGCTTCACGATGCCACAACCCACACCTCCAAATTTTCACTACTTTAGGTATGCAAGCGTTCTAGAAAAAGACATCAAACTTGCTGCCTGGGTGGATCAGAGCGTCGGCATCACAGAAGTCGTTTTCGAAAGAAAAGATACCAACGGAATTTATGAAATTATTGGGCAAGGAACGGTGCTCAACAATAATGCCTATTTTTTAGATGAAGATGTGGATCCTTCTTGGGGTCCATGGACCTACAGAAGTATCTATTTGGACAGCTGCGGCAATCCAGGAGAATATGCCAATGAAAACACAACAATTCATGTCAGTGGCACTGCCGATCAATACAACATGATCAATGCTCTAAATTGGTCATCCTACACAGACTTTGATGGCGGAATTGAAAACTATCAAGCCTACCGTAACACCTATGGAACCTGGGAAATTGTTCCTTTTCAAATTTTACCTAACGGTAACTTGAACCTCACTGACGACGTCTCACAAATGCGCAACAACGGCGAGGTTTGCTACCAGATCATGGCCCTAGAAAATAACAACCAATACGGATTTGCAGACAGTAGTTTTTCAAATCAATTCTGCTTGCCTTATGACCCACTGATGTTTGTGCCGAACGCATTTACACCAGATGGCCTCAACCCAATTTTCTTGCCGGTGGTTCAAAACGTTGATCCCGATAAATACACCTTTAGCATCATAGACCGCTGGGGAAAAATCGTTTTCGAAACCTCTGACCCTTCCAAAGGTTGGGATGGCATGATCAACAGCTCAGGCCTGCCCGCTACCAACGATGTATTTCAGTACCGCATTGAACTCATTATCAATAAAACCGATTCCATAGTTAAGCAAGGCTACGTGACCCTCATCCGATGATTCTAGAGCGCATTTTAATTATCCAGACAGCTTTTCTTGGCGACGTCGTTTTGGCGTCACCCATATGGGAAAACCTAAACAGAGATTTTCCGGAGTCAAAAATCGATGTTGTGGTAAAAAAAGGCAACGAGAGCCTGCTCAATGAACACCCTTTTATCAACGAAGTATTCATTTTTGACAAAAAGCATAAATTCAAGAATTTATTAGCGCTCGGCAAGACCTTGCGCAAAAATAAATACGATCTAGTTATTAATTTACAGCGCTTTGCTAGTTCTGGAATACTGACGCTTTTAGCTAAGGGAAAAGAAAGCCGTGGATTTAAAAAAAATCCAATATCGTTGTTTTTTACCCAACGATTCGCACATCAAATGAAAGCCAACTGGCATGAGGTGGATAGAAATTTATCCCTAATCTCAGATTTAGTTTCGGAACCAAAACGACGGCCTCAGCTCTACCCCACTTCATTAGACTTCCAAAAAGTAAAACCATTGCAAAGCAAGCCCTATTATTGTTTGGCTCCTACCAGTGTTTGGTTTACCAAACAGGCTCCTCAAAAAATTTGGCAAAATCTAATCGAAAAGCTAGCCAATCCAAATGCCTCTGTTTACCTACTCGGGGCACCTACAGACAAGCCTTACCTGGATGAATTACTTCAAAATACTAGCAATCCTCATGTTTGGAATTTAGCAGGGCAACTCTCGCTTTTACAATCAGCTGCTTTAATGGCTGGTGCCCAGCACAATTATGTCAATGACTCCGGCCCCTTGCACCTAGCCTCTGCAACCAATGCCCCTGTCACAGCATTTTTCTGCTCAACCGTACCAGAATTTGGCTTTGGGCCACTTTCAGAACAATCACAAATCATTGAAGTCAACAACCTAGACTGCCGCCCTTGCGGCATACATGGCCACAAATCTTGCCCCAAAGGGCATTTTAAGTGCGGCAATGAGCTAGAATTGAATTGAAAAAGCCATCCGAAGATGGCTTGAGAGAATTAAGTTGTTTGATTATTATAAACCGTTTTGGGATTTAACATCAACTTTATCATTAGAAAAAGAAACTACGATAACTTTTACACCTGATTGCCAAGTCATTACTTCATTCGTAATATTTCCACCGTATTCACCCATATCATAACTTGAGGTTGCATCAGATTCACCTTCACCGAGAATTGCAATGACTTCTTGTTTTGACATTCCAGGTTTTATTTTTTTGTAATTATCCATGTTTATCTCTGAGCATGAAATAAGCACAATACTCAAAAGCACTGCTGTTAGAATTATTTTTTTCATTTCAATTAAATTTAAATTTACCACCATATTCCTGATCCGATCCACCACACGATTGCTATAAAAACAACTATGGCGATTATAACATTTGTTGTTTGTTGACTTTTTGCAGACTTTTTATCTTCTTCAGTAATTTTGTATCCCTCTAAGCATTTTACAAGGAATTCCATGATTTCATCAAGATTTTTTTTCGCATATAGATTGCTATCATCATCAGTCATCCCACCTGTGTGTTTTGAGACTTCTATTTCAAAATTACAATTTGAACTATCTGATTCTTCAAATCTAAAATCCAAATGTTGTGGCTGAAAACCTCTAGTAATCTCTATTCGAAGAGAATTTAATGTGTCATTTTGATTTAAAAACTTGTAAGTAGGCATTTCCTCTGAAATGTACTTTAGCGTCGTTACGATTTTCTCTTTGGGGTATTTCAGCGAATACCTTTGTCTCGGAGTTGGTATAGAATTACTCATGATTTGAATTTTGTTATAATTGGCGTAAAACTATACCTTAATCACAATCAAATCATTAATAAAAAGGGGAAAACTAGTTTTCACCCTTTTTGTCTCTCATTATTATGTTCAGTATCTTTTTGTTCAAATAAATGATTTTTAACCGTTTGTCCTCATTATTTTTCGTTTCAATTAAAACATCTTCGGGTCTAATTTTATAAAGAATGCTAATTTTTAACTTAAAACTTTTAATGAGATTCTCCCTTCGCTTTTTTAAAGTCTCAATTGAAGGATTCCCAAATTGTATAATATCATTTATTTCGTTCGTACTTACTCCAAACTGCATTTTTTTAATGAACAATCTATATAATTCATTTTCCTTCTCATTTAAGTCTAATGATGACTCAAATTTAAGTTGATCCACTTTTCTTTTACGTATGATAATATAACCGATGATGAACAATGTAATAAACAACACAGCTAGAATTGAAATGTAAAGCCAAATCGTTCTAGGTTGTCCAATTTCAGCAGTTTTACTGAACAGGTAAGTACTTCCAAAAGACATATTCGATAGAAACATTGCTTCATTTACGACTTCAAAATCAAGATTATTATCATATACTTTTTTAATTAATAGATGATGCTGTTTTTTTAATATGACTGTATATCTCGCTAGTACACTCGGCTTATAAACTTTTACCTCATTTTTCTTAAGATCAAATGAATATATCCTATCAGGAGTAGTAAAATAAGGTTGGTACTCATTTGAAAGAGAAATAGGTGAACGTAAATCTGTATTAAAATGGGTCGGAATTTTTTCGTTTATTTTTCCCAATTGTTGCCATTTGCTTTTTGTGAAATTATATTCCCAATTATCTTTTAAGGCTGCTCTTTTTTCATTTCGCTCGCCAATCCCACCTATGATATAAAGAGAATTATCTAATAAAAAAGATGTACAGGATCTACGAGGTTTTGGCTTTAAATTATCGATGGTTAATTTAAACCACTCCTTTTCATTATAGTCAAATCTGGTAATAAAATCTTTGAATGAGAACAAACCATAACCACCAAAAATATAAGGTTCGTTTTTGTAGCTAAAGAAAGTTCCAAAATATTGATTTTTATGGGCAAAGGAATGATCAATTCTCTCTATAATATTACCTTTTAATTCTAGTACTATTCCACCTCCACTATGAACAAAGAGTGTGCTTTTATGATCTCTGCTCACTGGAATAAAATCGCTAATTAAATTGTTAAAAGTAACATCAGAGGATAACAAAAGTGGTTCTGAATCCCAGTTTTTAGTTGCATCATTGTAGACATGAATAGAAACTGAATCATCTATAATGACAAATTTTTGAAGCTTGTCGTCCCAAAAGAATAATGCATCTTTGATTTTGGCGCGATAAGTACTTTTCTGCCCAAAAAGTAAACTAGGTGAAAATAGGAGAATAAAAAGTAGGAATCTTAACATGGATTTGTATTTGAGCAAATGTATGATTTCAAAATAAAACCCAAAAAAGAAAAGAGAGATGATATAGGCTTCGCCTATTTTCACCTATTTGATATTCAAATAAATCTCACAAAAAAAGCCATCCGAAGATGGCTTTAAATATTTGACAAGTATTTGTCTGTTAAGCAAGTACTTCTTTGACTTTGTCTGCGGCTTCTTGAAGCAATACTGCCGAATGCACATTGAGGCCAGATTCGTCGATAAGGCGCTTGGCTTCTTCGGCGTTGGTTCCTTGCAGACGAACAATGATTGGAACAGGAATTTCACCAATGTTTTTGTAAGCATCTACGATGCCTTGTGCCACACGGTCGCAGCGAACAATTCCACCAAAAATATTGATGAGAATTGCTTTTACGTTCGGGTCTTTTAAGATGATGTGGAATGCTTTTTCAACGCGCTCTGCATTTGCGGTGCCTCCTACATCAAGAAAGTTGGCTGGATTACCACCAGAAAGTTTGATGATATCCATGGTTGCCATTGCTAATCCGGCGCCGTTGACCATACAGCCTACGTTGCCATCAAGCTTAACGAAGTTCAAACCAGCTTCATCTGCTTCAACTTCAGTTGGATCTTCTTCAGATTTATCGCGCAATGCAGCAAGGTCTGGATGACGGAACAAACCGTTTCCATCAAGACTAACTTTAGCATCGACAGCAATGATTTTATCATCAGAAGTTTTAAACAAGGGGTTGATCTCAAACATAGAAGCATCAATACCAACATACGCATTGTAGAGCGCTGGTACGAATTTTACCATGTTTTTAAAAGCCTCACCAGAAAGGCCTAGATTGAATGCTATTTTGCGCGCCTGGAAACCTTGCAAACCCACACGTGGGTCTACATGCTCTTTGAATAGTTTTTCAGGCGTATGCTCGGCAACGTGCTCGATATCCATCCCGCCCTCGGTAGAATATATAATTACATTGCGACCAGATTCACGATCTAAAAGTACAGACATGTAAAATTCTTGTACCTCAGATGGGCCAGGATAGTATACATCTTGCGCGATGAGCACTTGATTTACCTTTTTACCTTTCCCGTTGGTCTGAAGCGTCACCAAATGACCGCCAAGTATACCAGCTACTTTTTCTTCGACCTGATCAATACCCTTGGCCAATACAACACCATGCGAACCCGTTTCCTCAACGGTACCTTTACCCCTTCCACCTGCGTGAATTTGGGCTTTGACTACATACCAAGAGGTGCCGGTTTCTTCTGTAAGTTGTTTGGCAGCAGGAACGGCCTTCTCAATACTGTCTACAACAATTCCTTCCTGAACGGCTACGCCATATTTTTTAAGAATTGCTTTTCCTTGAAATTCGTGTAAGTTCATTCTATCAAATTTGCGCCGTAAAAGTACGCTTTTTTAAAGCGCTAATTGCAGCCTTCTTAAATATTTTATCGGATTTGATTTTTCCAAGAAGAAGCGATGTCTCGTGAGGCGAAAGCTTTTTGCTTGCTCTTTTGCACATCTTTCCAAATTTCATCCAATGCAAAAATCAGCGCATGCTCCTCTTCTTGCATTGCCTCCTTTAATAAACTAGGGTCAGAAAAATGCGTTTTAACAAAGTTGGTATCAAAATCGCCACTTTGAAAGGCCGGGTGCTTCAATACAAACTTGCCAAAATCTAAGGTCGTTTTTACTCCAGAAATTTGATAATTATCAATTGCAGTTATGCAACGCTCAATGGCTTCTTGACGGGTCTTACCCCACACAACAAGCTTAGCAATCATTGGATCGTAGTAAATAGGTATTTCCATTCCTTCCTCAAAGGCGTCGTCTACGCGAATGTGTCGGCCAGAAGGAATGCGGTAACGTTCTAAAGTTCCGATATCTGGGGTAAAGCCGCTTAAGGTATCTTCGGCATAAACACGAACTTCAATGGCATGGCCATTGATTTGCAATTCGTCTTGCAATTTAGGAAGGCGTTCTCCACGTGCCACCCGTATTTGCCACTCTACCAAATCCAAACCTGTTATTTCCTCCGTAACTGGATGTTCTACCTGCAAACGGGTATTCATTTCAAGGAAATAAAAATTCAAATTGGCATCGATTAAAAATTCAACTGTGCCCGCGCCAACATAATTACATGCCTTACACACAGCCACCGCTGCCTCGCCCATTTGTCTGCGGATTTCAGGTGTAAGAACAGCACTAGGTGCTTCCTCCACTACTTTTTGATGACGGCGCTGTACCGAACATTCACGTTCGAACAAATAAACCACATTGCCCAATTGATCGGCAAAGACTTGAATTTCTATATGCCGAGGTTGGTCAACAAATTTTTCAATGAACACAGCATCATCACCAAAGGAAGAGCGGGCTTCGTTTTGAGCAAGCGTCATTTGTTCTTCAAATTCTGCTTCGTTTTGTACTAGGCGCATGCCTTTACCCCCTCCTCCTGCCGAGGCCTTGATCAAAATTGGATAACCCACTTCTTGAGCAATTTTTTTAGCTGCGGCTACATCAGAAATGGCTTCATCAACACCTGGCACCAAGGGAACATCATAGGACTTAACGGCTTGTTTGGCCGAAAGTTTGTCTCCCATCACCTCCATAGATTCAGCAGATGGGCCAATCAACTTCATACCTGCGGCTGTTAATTTACGTGCAAAACCGGCATTTTCAGACAAGAAACCATAACCGGGATGAACCCCTTCCACGTTCAAATCTTTACAAATCTGAATGATTTTATCTTGTTGTAAATAACTTTCTGAAGACGGACTCGGACCCACATAAACGGCCTCGTCTGCCTCTAAAACGTGAGGTGCATTGGCATCGGCATCTGAATAAATGGCCACACTGCGTATGTCCATTTTTTTAAGTGTGCGAAGCACGCGACGAGCGATTTCGCCGCGGTTGGCTACTAGTACTTTTTTCATCTTGAGGTAAAGTTACAGGTTGTCTGTGTTTATTTAGTGCTGGAGCTCCAGGTTTTTTTGAATCCAATTTTAAGAATTGTCTGAGTTGCTTTACAAAAACTAGGTCTGAAAATCGATGAAACTCTTCGTAGTAAGACACTCCAAAGCCTTGTGTAAAAGGCCCTTGATTTTCATTGACTGAATTGGAATTGGATTGGTTAAAGGCACGTACTCTGAAGTTATCTTGAATTTTATATTCGATATTGACATCGCCTATCATGCTATTGGCATAACTCTGCGCACCATTGGCACCTGAGGTTGTTTTATTTTCAACACCAAAACTCCCTGTGATTACCAACTTGTCATCTAAAAATCCTTTAGCTACGCCAAGTTCAACCTTACTCTCACCGGCGTTGTCATCTGAACCGTAATCTAAATTGAGTTTGTAATTGTCTGAGAGCTTACCTAAGGCGGCATTGATTTGAGATTCCAATAAGTCAAGTGCAGCCGATCCACCTGCTGAAAGACTTCCTTTCAATGGTTGAAATTTACTGACAAGTAACAAGGAGAAAAACTGCCGATTGAGTTCATCAGGATCTGTCTTGACACGATCGATAAGCGCTTTACCTGTTTCGGTGGTTCGAGGCGCAATAAGATCGAAAGTAATTTTGGGCTGCAACAAAGTTTCGCTGAGCTTCAGATAACATAGTATCTCTTGGTTCACTAAGGTATTGTCTTGAATTTCAGGACTTAACTCCAAAATTGAAGCGCGCTTGGGTGTAACGGTATTGATTGAAATATCAGCATTGTAAGGGTCGCCGGTCCACTCAATTTTAGAGCCACTTTCTATGTCAAAAGTTTGTTTAATTGAGCCTAATGCAAAATTATATCGACTACCACCTGAAATGACATAAGGGCCATTCATTGTTAACTGATTGAATTGATCTAATTTTATATTGAGGTCACCGGCACCTTTTGCAATTATTTCATCGCCCGTCTGATCGTTAAAAATCAATTTCATATTGGCATCAGAAGTCACATGAAAATTTAGATCTAGAGCAAGACCGCTATATTCCTTAGTTTTTTGCTCAATTGGCGCAGCAATATTGCGATCAATAAATTGAACGAAATTATCGTCATCATCGATTTCCGACATCCCATACATAGGAAAAATAACTTCTGTTCCTTTTCTAGTGGTGGCATCAACGGTAATTTCAGTATAGTTCGCTGTACCAAAAATGTTGGCAACGCCTCTGCCATAGGCCTTACCATAATACACATCGCCTTCTTTATATTTGGTATTGAGCACAAGAAATTTATCCAACGGAACGAGTTGGTTAGTCCTAGGATCGAATTTCTTAAGATCGTCCTCAAAGTTGATTTGTATATCGTAGTTCCATTGATCAAAATTTTGATGGTTTACGGCACTTGATAAGTAAGCCAAATTACCCTCCGGATCTCTGATAGGGGCATTATCTATAAAGAAGGCGTCTTCTGTTACTTGAATTTGACCTTCAATTTGATAATTAACTCCTAAAATTGAAATTTCGGCACCACCATTTTGCAATTGCAGCCTGCCCGTTAGTTCAGGATGACTTGGGCTGCCGTTTAATTTTAGTCTGCCATCTAACTTACCTTTGATGCCCTTCACCACCTCTGGATCAAGGAATGCATTGGCAAAAGAAATATCGGTTTGTTTGAAGTTCAGTCCAAGATCGAGTTCATCGTTTTTAAATTGGTATCGCCCATCAAATGCAAAAGTACGCTCATTACGGTACTGAAGTGTACCATCTAAAGCAATGCTTTGCCTTGCATCGTTCCAATCAGAGTGCAACATAATGTCTCCAACAGTTTGTTCGTCTATTTGTAATTGCTCAATATTGGCGTCTGCAGAAATATTCAAGTTAGTAAAGGGTGTAGCAATGGTACCCCAGCCTGTAAAGCGCCCACTATAGTCGTTAGGAAGGTCTAGTAAGGAGCTCAACTCCGACAAATCCAAGCCAAAAACATCAAAACGCAATTGATCTCGTTTATTCTCAGATAAGCATCCTTTGAGAAGGATGCGTTGGAATCCACGATACATTTCAAAGTCACTCACGCTCACATCTCTTGAAGAAAAGGTGATGTCAGATTGGTTTGCTATCTTCCATTGAACGCCATTGATCGTAAAAAAAGAAGGCTGTAGCGTAAGACTTACATAGTCTTGTGGGAGCACTGTTGTACGCCATTTAATTTCAGAATAATCATTGGTATTGGGATCCCAACTAAGGGTAGCGTCCTGAATGCCATGCGCACCAATATTTTTAATACTTAAGGAATGGAACTTTGTTGAATCTGCGATGGTGAGTTCATTGATGTCTAATTCGCCTTGAGTTTTGTCGTGAAAGATATTTTGCTTCATGTTCAAATTCTTTAGTGAAGCATTGGCATACTTGAGTTCCGGACTTTGGATATTTATTTGAAGTTCTTCATTCATTGAATGAAAGCTTCCCGATACATTTGTTCCTTTTGCCACATGTAAATCAGGAACAAAAATGGCAAGTAATTGACTAGGTTGCCGGACTAATAGATTAAATTGAAAGTTGGCTGCAGTATGTAAAAAACTCCGCTCTTGGTTATCAATTGGTGGATATAAAATAGCCAAATGATGCCTCAAGTCTTCGATCAAGGTCTTTTCATCTAAGATCCCATCCAAACTAAAATCAAGTAATGTGGAGCTCAAATTTAAAGTTGTAGATTGGCCTTTTTTTCGATAATGGATTTGAGCTAATTCACCTTTTATATGTTGAGACTCTACCGAATAATCGTAATCTTTTAAACTTACAAACCCAACCACAGTATTCCAATTGGGGCCTTCCAAACCAAAATTCAACTCTGCGCTAATTTGATTATTCGGGATAGAACTCAAATTCAATGGATGCAAGTCTGCGCGATTTAAATCCATTTTGACTTGGTAACTTGGCGCTGTGCCTAAATTGAGTTGTAAAACACTACTCAAATCGAGATGTGGGTCATGAACCTCTAGCTTTGCAATGAGCTCTTGGTTCAATACTTGAAGATCACTAATTGAAATATTTTGGTAGTTATAGGCATTCAGTACCAAACTTGATAGCAATGCATCGCCTTTGGTAAGGGCATAAGCACCTTTTTGATCAATACTTAACTCAAATTTCAATTTGCCATTCATTTTACCTAGCATCTTTTGATCTGTCAAATGACCGAGGTTAAAGTCAGTAAGTGTCACAAAACTAGAATCAGCAACCCCTTTGATGGTGTACTTTCCATCTTTAGCAACAAGTTTGATTGGTGCTAAGGCCACTTGACCCAAATCAGATTTGATAGACTGAATCTCGATTTGAAGTTGATTCGGATGACCAAATAATTTCGCATTCTTGAGGTCTATTTTATTAGCTTTTTGCAAATAATCTGGAATTGAAATAGGGTCATAGCCATCTGGCAAGTGGAATGCGGCAAGATCAGCCAATGAGATATGTGCGCTATTGATTTGTTCAGTAAGCAACATTTGTGTACTTAAATCTCGAAAATCAGGTAAATGAAGCTGTGCTTTTAAAACTGACTCTTGACCAAAACGCAAGTTTAAATCAGTAATCTGAAGATTGCTAAGCTTGTCATGGATTTTTCCAGCAATCAAGATAGACTGATCCATGCCGCGCAATTCTGGAGCAAACAAAGAGAGTTCATCTAAGCATAATTGGCTTGGAGCTACCTCAATGTCAAATTCAACCTTGTCGTAGAACGCTTCGAAATCCGAGGATTGTTTGGTGCGCAATGCTAATTTTGGAAAATATAGTTTTGATTTGGAAGTTTGCAGCACCCCTTTTCTAAGAACGATTCCTTTAGATGAATAAAACATATATCCATTTAGGTCACGAAGGCCCAAGCCACTTTGTTCTTGGAACTTTAAGTGCTTGATTTGACATTTAAAAGCATCAGTATTTGCGTGAACATTGGTTGCATGGAGCAGCAAATCATTCACTTTCAAATGATTGAAATCAATACGGCCGCTTTGTTTTTTTTTGCGTAAATCGTGAAATTGTAAATCAATGTGTGCGAGTTGTAGGTCGCTTAAATCCACCTCGAAATTTTGCTTGGTCGGGCTCGATTTTTTAGGTGAAAAATAATTTTGAATAAAAGCAAAATTGTATTGCCCATTTTTCTTTGATCGTTCTAAATTGAGCTTGCCACTATATAGGCGTAACGTATTGATTTTAAACTTATTTTTAAGCAATTGTAACTCATCTATACCTACGTACAAATGCCTGAGCTTTAACAAGGGCTTTTTGCTTTGGTCTTCTATGTAAAGATGCTTTAAGTCAATATAACGAAAGAGCACGATGTCAAGGGCTCCTACATCGACTTTGGTTCCTAATTCATCGCTTAAATAATGAGCTGCACGTTTGGCAAGGTAGGTTTGAACACTTGAACTGCGGATAGCAAATACCCCTATAATCACAAAGATGAGCAACCACTCTAGAAGAACGGCTAGCACTAGGCCCACGAATTTGAGTACCTTTGTCATATTTGTACAAAATTAGCAATCTTTTGACAGCAAAAAACAAGATCATTTTAGGCATAGAATCCTCTTGCGACGATACTTCGGCCGCCATACTAATAGATAACCAAATTCGTGCCAATATCATTGCCAATCAAGCCATTCATGAGGCGTTTGGCGGGGTTGTACCAGAATTGGCTAGCCGGGCGCATCAAGAAAATATAATTGTGGTTGTAGACAGAGCGCTCAAAGAAGCAAAAGTAGCCCTTTCGGACCTCGATGCCATTGCATTTACTCGTGGGCCTGGGCTCATGGGTTCTTTGACCGTTGGAACCTCATTCGCAAAAGCACTTGCACTTGCATTGAAAATACCACTCATTGGAGTGCACCATATGAAAGCTCATATTTTGGCCCACTTCATTGATGATGCCAGCGATTGCAAACCACCATTCCCATTTCTTTGTCTTACGGTGAGTGGAGGGCACACCCAAATTGTACAAATCAACAGTCCGCTCGATATGCAAGTTCTTGGAAGTACCATTGACGATGCAGCAGGCGAGGCTTTCGATAAAGCTGCTAAAATGCTTGGATTACCTTATCCGGGTGGGCCTTTAATTGACCAACTTGCCAAAGAAGGTAATCCTGCTGCATTTAGCTTCGCTAAGCCGAAAATACCGGCGCTAAATTTTAGTTTTAGTGGACTGAAAACTTCTATTTTGTACACCTTACAAGCTGCTGAAAAACAAGATGTTAATTTCAAAGAAAAGCACCTCAATGACCTTTGCGCAAGTATTCAAAATAGTATTGTGAGTATTTTGATGGACAAACTAGAGAAGGCTGTCCAACTTACCGGTATAAAAAACGTTGCAATCGCCGGAGGGGTATCTGCAAATTCTGAATTGAGGGCAAGGCTCATTGACCGTAAAAGAAAAGGCTGGTTAGTAAGTATACCCAAAATGAGTTATTGTACCGACAATGCAGCAATGATCGCTATGGCCGGGTCTTTTTATTTGGCAGCGGGGCAAACTGTAGGGCAAAATACAGCTGCCGACCCTCGGCTCAAATGGTAACTTCAGGCTCCTTTTATTGGCAGTTTTTTCGTACATTCGAGGTCTGTTTTTAATTGATCATGCGACTTTCGGTTCAGTTATTCATATACCTCTATCTATTAGCTACTTACGCTACTGGTCAAGATAAAATTGAATGGAGTTTTCAGTTCAACGCATCGCGTTGCATTGAGGCAAGTGCAAAAATTGAAACGGGTTGGCATTTGTATTCAATTCATCTAGATCCTAGTGCAGGCCCTGTGCCCACGGCGATAAGTTTAGAAAAAAACAAATCAATTGCCCTTACCGATCCATGGATGGAGCAAGGAAACTTGCTGCGCAAATTTGATCCAACTTTTGGTGCCGAAATGAGCTATTTTGAAAATGACTACACTTTGATTGCACCCCTCTCAGTTAAAAAGCAGACAACCGTGAAGGGCGAACTCACCTACATGCTGTGCGATGACAAACGATGCTTGCCACCAAAAACAATTCCGTTTGAAATTAATGTTACCCCCTTTGAATCAAAAAACTAAAACAATCTTATGAAAGCGATACTTTTCTCTTTATTTTTTCTAAGCCTCAGTTTCAATAGCAAGGCGCAGGATTTTATGAGTCAATTTATCAAATGGAATTGTACCACTGAGAAAATTGATGAAAATCATGCCAATTTGGTATTCACTGCAAAACTAGTGCCTGAATATCACATTTTTAGTTTAAAGCATGATCCAATGGCTGCCGATGGCACCGGAATTGTGCCTGAATTCAATTTCAAGGCCAATAAGAATTTCAAGATGGTAGGCAAAGTTTTTGAACTTGGTATACCGCATGTTCAAAAAGATGAATTAGGAACTTCTCACTACTTCGAAAATAAAGCGGTTTTTAAGCAAAAAATAGAAATTCTTTCAGATGAAGACTTTTCGGTATCATGCAACTTGTATTTTCAATTGTGTAACCACGAAGGTTGCCTACCACCCTTCGATTACGCGGCGAATTTCAAAATAAGTGGCTATAAGGCCAGTGGCGATGCGCTTCCTTTAGTAGATACAGCCAATAATTCTCAGACCATTGATACAGATTCAAACCTTGCACAAAAAACAATCAAGCAAGGGCAAGCTCCCATTGAACCCAAAGAAAAAAAGAAAGATTCCAATCTTGTCATTTTCATTGCTGGATTTATTGCTGGTCTTGTTGCACTCGTCACTCCATGTATGTTCCCAATGATACCAATGACGGTTACTTTCTTTACAAAGCAGTCAAAAACGCGCAGTGAAGGCATCTTCAAAGCACTTGTTTATGGCGCATCTATTGTATTGATTTACGTGGTATTCGGTATTATTTTTACTGCCATTATGGGTCCTTTAGGCCTCAATGATTTATCCACTAACGTATGGATGAACCTTATTTTCTTTAGTATTTTCGTTTTGTTCGCATTTTCCTTTCTGGGAGCATTTGAAATTCAATTGCCTAACTCTTGGGTTAATAAAATGGATAAACAAGCCGATAGAGGGGGTTATTTAGGTATCTTTTTTATGGCCTTCACCCTTGGCTTGGTTTCCTTCTCATGTACAGGTCCAATTATTGGTAGCTTACTAGTTGAGGCAGCGACATCAGGATCATACCTCACCCCTGCTGTTGGGATGACCGGTTTTTCATTGGCACTTGCCATCCCCTTTACTCTATTTGCCATTTTCCCCAGTTGGCTTAATAGCTTACCTCAGTCGGGCGGTTGGCTTAATTCAGTTAAGGTTGTGCTAGGATTAGCCGAATTGGCCCTTGCTTTGAAATTCTTATCTTCAGTAGATTTGGCCTACCATTGGGGCTTGCTAACGCGTGAATGGTTTGTAGCAATTTGGTTTGTATTGTTCTTTATTATGGGAATCTACCTCCTTGGCAAATTAAGGTTCTCACATGATTCACCACTTGAAAAACTAAGTGTGACACGCTTTATGTTTGCCCTTTTGGCTTTGGTATTCTCCGTGTACTTATTTACAGGAATGTTTGGTGCGCCACTAACACTCATAGATGGTATTGCTCCGCCTCGCACACATTCTGAAGATAATTTTAGATGGGTCAATGGTGGGCAAGAAACCGGCTTGGTCGAAGATTCTATTTCTGCTGCCTATGCCGCAGAGATGCACCCAGTCGGCGATGGCTCTATTTTGGTTTTTCACGACCTTGAAATTGGCCGTGCGTATGCCAAAAAGCGCAACCTTCCTATCCTACTCGATTTTACAGGCCATGCCTGTCAGAATTGCCGAAAAACAGAAAGTACCGTCTGGACCAACGACGAGATCAGGCCTATGCTACAAAAGCAGTTTGTAATCATTTCTTTGTATGTCGATGACCGCGAGGTCCTACCTAAAAGTGAACAACGCATTTCAAAACTTAGTGGGCCTATCAGGACCATTGGCAACAAATGGGCTGATTTTCAGATGACGCGCTACAAAAGTTTCCAACAACCGCTTTATGTAGTCACAGACCACCAAGGCAACGACCTTACAGAGGCCATCGGTTATACACCTGATATCAAATCTTACAAGCAATTTTTAGAAGGTGGCATCAAGCGTTTTGCACATTAATGATTGTTTGTATCGCAGAGAAACCAAGTGTTGCCCGTGATTTGGCACAAATTTTAGGTGCCAACCAACGACGGGATGGCTACCTAGAAGGCAATGGCTATGCAGTTACTTGGGTCTACGGACATTTGTGCTCCTTGAAAGACCCTGAAGACTACAATCCAAACTGGAAATATTGGAAACTTGAAGATTTGCCCATTATTCCAAGCCAATTTGGCATTAAATTACGCGGCGATGATGGCGCTAGAAAACAATTTCATGTCATTGAGCGGCTTGTAAAAGAGGCCACCGAGGTAATTAATTGCGGGGATGCCGGACAAGAAGGCGAACTCATTCAGCGATGGGTGCTGCTCAAAGCAAAATGTAAAGTGCCCGTAAAACGCTTGTGGATTTCATCACTCACAGAAGAAGCCATCAAAGACGGATTCAAAAAACTACGCCCTGGAACCGATTTTGATCGCCTCTTTGCCGCGGGTAATGCCAGAGCGGTTGGTGACTGGGTACTTGGGATCAATGGCACAAGATTATTTACTCGGAAATTTGGTCGAGACAAGCAAACCCTTTCTGTTGGTCGTGTCCAAACACCTACACTGGCATTGATAGTTCAAAGACAAAAAGAAATTGAGGCTTTCAAATCTGAAACCTTTTATGAGCTCAAAACCAACTACCGCCAAACGGAGTTTTCTTGTCAAATTGAAAGGCTCAAAACCTTAGAAAAAGCACAAAAAGGCCTGGAATACCTCAAAGAAAAACCCTTTGAAGTAACTTCATTTGAGCAAAAAAATGCCAAAGAAGGCAACCCGAGGCTCTATGATCTTACTGCCCTGCAAGTAGATGGCAACCGCTACTACGCCTATTCAGCAGAGGAGACACTCAATAAAGTACAAAGTCTGTATGAAAAAAAACTTGTGACCTACCC
>JAURGK010000032.1 GCA_030833845.1 Crocinitomicaceae bacterium
AAGTATTTTTGTTGTTGTAATACGCATTGAAATCTTTTCAGTTTTTTAATTCCTAAGATAGCAACTCAAAAGCTCTAAAACAAAAAACCCGAGCCTAATGACTCGGGTTTTCTTAGTAGCGGGGAGTATCGAATTATCGAACCTAATTTGGGAGGGATTGGAGGAATTTGAACGTATTTAGTTGGTTTTTTTAGAAACCTATCCGGCTCGTGAAAATCAATATATTAACGTTTTGCCGCTTTGCGAAGGCGGGGATTTTTATCACTATACTCAATTAAATGCACAAAGCTTGAATTTAGCACTTCACTTTCATAGAAGCACGAAACCCCCGCTTTTGCAAAACGGCTGTTAGCGGTTCGTTGTTCTTCTTTCTTAGTCATTTATAAACGTTAAGATATATTCTTGAATTTCTTTTCGCTGTTCGTCATTAGCATTGTCGTCCATTTCATTATGGGTTGTATTTGCCAATTTCACTATTTTTATTTTATATTTTTTAGTTTCCTTTTCTGTTGGTAAAACACCCTCGTCTGCTGGCTGGTCGCTTGAACGTAGCGTGTAAACTTTAACCCTTTTTGATTTTGGCAATGCCATTCTTCTATTGTCCAACGTGATTATTTTTTCAACTGTGTTCGGGTATTTTTTTGGAAAAATAGCAGTCATATCTCCACCGTTAGAATGCCCAATAAGTGTTATGTGTTTAAAGTCCAAATCAGGATTTGTTCTTTTGAGTTCGTTGATAACGTATAAAATATTGTCTGCACCACGTTCCCAAAATGGTCGTCTTACGATTTGTGGATTTCCTGTCAATGGTAATAAACTGTCGGTTGATAGTTCGTGTTGAATGCTTACAACGAAAAATCCTTTTGTTGCTAAAAATTCAGTCAGATACGAATACGCTAAATAGTCACCACCTTTATTTTGTCCATAGCCGTGACTGAAAATGACAATTTTTTGTTTTCCAGAAACTTTTGAGGTTGGTTTATAAATTGCAATTGGAATTTCTCTCTGTCTGCTTTGGTCGTATAGTTTTAAAGTGTCCGAACTAAACTCATAATGAGATTTTTCTTCAACAGATTTTCCAAACGTTGAGTAACTTGTCAAAAGTCCCATTGTGAAAATGTAAAGTATTTTAATCATTTAATTTCTCTTTCGGTGTGTCGTTTTACAATGACCGCTAACTTGTTGCTAACCGCCATAGGTCAACTTTATTCAAAATTACAACTTATTTAAAGGAGTTATGTCGCTAGAAAATTCGTTTCTAAAAACAGACTTATCGAACCTGAGAATTCAGTTTAAATTCTTCTTTGATTTCAATATAAATGTAGGTTTGGGATAAATGTAAAATAAAAAAAGTCACCATTGCTGATGACTTTCTTCCTCTAGTAGCGGGGACAGGACTCGAACCTGTGGCCTTCGGGTTATGAGCCCGACGAGCTACCAACTGCTCCACCCCGCAATATATCTTGAAACGTGTTGTTTTCCGTATTGGGACTACAAAGATAGGAACTTTTTTGAGTTCTACAAAATTTAAATATTCAAAAAGGCCTATCGTACAGTAGGTCCAGCGCCGAATTCTTTTTCAGAAGCAAGGAAGCTGAGCTTACCTTCTTCGTTTTCAGCCATTAAGATCATGCCCTGTGATTCAATGCCACGGATTTTTCTTGGTTCTAAATTTAAAAGCACCAATACAGTTTTGCCAATAATATCCTCTGGGGCATAGTGTTCGGCAATGCCAGAAACGATGGTTCGGTGGTCTATGCCTGTATCTACGGTGAGTTGTAAGAGTTTGTCGGCTTTTTCAACTTTTTGGGCGCTCAGAATGGTACCCATGCGAAGGTCCATTTTTGAGAAGTCGTCAAAGGCAATTGCGTCTTTCATGGGGGGAAATTTAGATGAGGGGGCTGCGGTAGCCTTTAATTTGTTTATTTCTATTTGGACAAGTGTATCTTCAATTTTTGCAAATAGAATTTGTACTTCGCCAATCTGATGGCCAGCAGCCAAAAGGTCAGTACGGCCAAGGTCAGCATAATTGGACCAAGACGCATCTAGCATTTTAGCAAGTTTAGAGGCAGTTGCTGGTAAAAAAAGTTGCGTAGCAATTTGAAGATTTGCGGTGATTTGCAAAGCCAAATACATGATGGTTTCAACGCGCTCTGGGTCGGTTTTTACCAATTTCCAAGGCTCGTTGTCAGCCAAATACTTATTGCCAATTCGGGCCAAAAGCATCATTTCGGCTTGTGCCTCTCGCAATTTGTAGGCATAAGCTAATTTGGAAATGCGTTCTGGAATGGCTTTGATTTGAGCAATGATTTGCTGATCCTCGGCAGTGATGTTGCTGGGCTCAGGCACCTGACCATTGTAGTATTTATTGGTGAGCACTAAAGTACGGTTCACGAAGTTGCCCATGATATCAGCCAACTCAGAATTGACGCGGGTTTGAAATTCCTTCCAGGTAAATTCCGAATCTTTGGTTTCAGGGGCAATGGCTGTGAGCACATATTTGAGCTCATCGGTTTTGTCAGGGTAAGCCTCTAAGTATTCATGCAACCATACCGCCCAATTTCTAGAGGTGGAGAATTTATCGCCCTCTAAATTCAGAAATTCATAGGCCGGAACATTGTCAGGAAGAATAAAATCACCGTGATTTTTAAGTAAAATCGGAAAGATAATGGCATGAAATACAATATTGTCCTTGCCAATGAAATGCACCAATTTTCTATCTTGGGCCTTGCTTTTTAGCCAATAATTTTCCCAATCTTTGCCATTATCTAGGGCCCACTGTTTGGTGGCCGAAATATAGCCAATGGGTGCATCGAGCCAAACGTAAAGTACTTTCCCTTCAGCATTGGGCAATGGCACTTTTACACCCCAATCCAAATCTCGTGTCATGGCGCGTGGCCTAAGGCCTCCGTTGATCCATGACATGCATTGTCCTATGACCTGATTGCGCCATTCTTTGGGGTTGTGTTGCTTTTGGCCATCTAATATTCCTTGTTCGATCCAGTCTTTCAGCCATGCTTCATGTTGGTCCATCGGTAAGTACCAATGCGAAGTAGATTTGAGTATTGGTGTATTTCCACTTAAAGTAGAAATTGGATTAATCAAATCAGTTGGGCTGAGGTCTGAGCCACATTTTTCACATTGATCGCCGTAGGCACCTGCGCTTTGACATTTTGGGCAAGTTCCTGTGATGTAACGATCGGCTAAAAACTGATCAAATTGCGCGTCATAGTATTGTTGTGAATCTTCTTGGGTGAATTGGCCCTGGTCGTAGAGTTTTTTGAAAAAAGCTGCTGAGGTTTCATGGTGCAATTCTGAAGAAGTGCGATGAAAAATGTCAAACTTGATATCGAAATCTTTGAAAGCATTTCTAATGATTCCATCGTACTTATCTACGATATCTTGAGGGCTGAGCCCTTCTTTTTTGGCTCGAAGTGTGATGGCCGCACCGTGTTCGTCTGAGCCACAAATAAAAGCTACATCATGACCATTCATGCGCAAAAACCTAACAAATATATCTGCTGGTAAATATACCCCTGCCACATGCCCTAAATGAAGGGGCCCATTGGCATAGGGGAGCGCTGCTGTAACTGTATAGGATGCTTTAGACATAGCGCAAAGATAGCAAATAAAAAAGGGACAGTTGCCTGTCCCTTTTGTAAGCACTTTGGTTAGATTTTATTTTTTCACCACATTGAATTGGGCAGTTTTCCCATTTTCGAGTGTTACGTTGAAAATATAAAGCCCTGCTTCTAAGGATTCAATATTGATTTGATCTTGGCCTGTTGCGAGGTTTAAAGGTGTTGCCATGGCAACTTTACCGGCTACATCAGTTATGATTAATTGTGCCATGCCTTCACCTTCGATAGATACAGTCACTAGGTCATTGGCAGGGTTCGGGAATGCTTTGCCTGAAACGGTATTGAGTTCCGCAACATTGACATCGTTGTTACCTACAGATACGGCCATTGAGTTTGGAATATCAGAACCAAAACCAACTGCAAAATATGATCCGTCGTTTTCAATTGGCGCCATAGGTTGTGCGTAATACAATTCATTCCAAGTAAGGTTGGTGTTGCCTTCATGACCTAAATAAACACTTAAATTTACGGTTTGCGCACAAGCCAAATAACGTTGGTTGTCCATTAAACCAACAGGTGCGGTGAAGGCTCCGTATACCGAAACACCTTGCAAGGTGTCAGATGGGAAATAGTAATACCCATTGGCCACTTCTGTTAGGGTATTGAAAGCAAGATTGGCATCATTTAAATCAGCAAATGGATCTTCCCATTTGTATAAATAAAGTGCAATTTCTTCACCATCAATAGCCACGCCGGCAGCAGCCGTTGCCGAAAACCATAAACCTTTTGCCTTCAAACGACTGGCATTAGGATTGTCAATCACTTGGCAAATTGAGTAAGTTTGGTTGTTGGTGGAAGGGCGGTAGTAGTTACTTCCTGACGGCACACCAGTGGTTGGATCAGCTTGGGCAAAGCTATACAAAGAGTCAGTGATGGTGAATGTTGTGGAAAGTGTATTGTCTGCAGCATAATCATCAGCTACTCCCAAATCTACACTGTAAGTAAGGGTGTAGGTACCCGCTGTATATGACGGCATAGAGAAGTTTGGTAAGTTATTGGCAGAGGTTGGGTCCACATCGATGGAATCTCCGGCGGCAAGACTAATGCCGTTTACTGTATTGCTGTAAACCTCTACACCTGTTGGGTTGATTACTTTTGCTGTCAAGGATACCGCATTTTGCGCTTGGTTGCCGTAGTTGTAAATACGTGCACCGAGGTCAAAATTATATTCAGTGCCATTTTGGGCCAATTGTGAAGGCACCATGGCTTGACGTGGCAACAATGTTGCATTGCCTGATATTCCAGCATCATTCGGATATAAACCAGTTTTGTTACCTAAGAACATGACCACCGGCCCATTTCCCATTTCGGCAATAATGTTCAAACCATCCGTGATATCGAGCATCACTACAGGTATTGTAACGTTTGCTCCTTGTGCACCAGCACCCATGGCAATCACCTCGCCTGGGTTTCTGTTCACAATTATAACGCCAACAGCCCCTGCATTTTGTGCATTCATTGCCTTGGCACCAAATTCGCAGGTATTTCTAAAAATCACGGCAATTTTTCCTGTTAGGTCGTTGATCAAAGGATTACATCCCTCGGCAGAAATTGGATTGCCTTGCGCATTTATGCCAGTTGATCCGTCATCGACAACCATCAATGTGTCTTCAACAAAAGTACCTGGAATATTGAAATCTGGGCAGCCCCAACCACTCCCGGGTTGTGCCCAGGTAAAGTTGTAATTACCAACGATATTTTGTGGGGAAATACCAGCAGTAATTACTTGAGCGTATGCCAATGCTGATAAGGCAAATACACTCAGCGTAAGTAATAGTTTTTTCATAGTTATATATTTTGTTGACACTAATGTATAAAAAAAATGGGTGACCTCAGCCACCCATTTTCAATTTAATATTCTAGAAATTAGTTCTTCACAACGTTGAATTGTGCAGTTTGACCATTTTCCATGCTTACGTTGAAAATGTAAAGACCATTTTCGAAGTTAGCGATAGAAACTGTGAATTCAGCACCATTGAATTCATTGCTAGTAGCCAATACAACTTTACCAGAAATATCAGTTACAGTAATGTTTGCTTTACCTGTAGTGTTCAATGCAATATTCACATTGTCTGAAGCAGGGTTCGGGTAAGCTGAACCATTGATAGTTGGCAATTCAGTAACATTTGCATCGTTTTCAGAAACTTTCAAAGTCATAGCAGCAGTAACGTCTGTACCAAAACCATCAAAATACCATGTACCGTCTAATTTTACTGGAGAAATTGGTTGTTGGTAAACACCGTAGTTCCAGGTAAGGTCACCATCACCTTCAAAACCAAAATAGATTGGAGATCCTGTGTAGGCACAAGCCAAATAACGCTTACCATCTTCAAGAACAGCTGGTGCGTCAAATGCAGCATAAACAGTCATGTATTCTTCACCGTTACCAAATGTGTAGTAACCAGAAGCTACTTCATTCAAAGTGTTAAAGCCAATGTTAGCGTCGTTTACATCAACGAATACATCAGCCCACTCGAATAAAGTCAAAAGGATTTCTTCGTTATCTAGTGAATCAGCAGAAGTTGCTGAGAAATACATTCCTTCTGCAACCAAACGGCTAGCGTTGTCATTGCGTAAGTTTGAACAAACTACAAACTCAGTTTGTGTAGAAGAACCACGGTAGTAGTTCCATCCAGATGGCATGTTTGTTGTATCCATTTGTGCATAACCCCATTGGTCATCAGAAATACTGAATGTTGTAGTGTATGCGTTATCAGAAGTTTCGTCATCACCAGCAGGGATATCAGCAGTGTAGGTAAGTGTATATGTACCACTTGGGTAACTAGCCATTGAGAAGTCTGGCAAAGTAACATCTTGTTGGTCAGGACCAACACCTAAAGTTAAGTTTACAGAGTTGTTATATACTTCGGCACCGCTTGGGTCAGTAATCACCGCTGTGAAAGTTGCGCCAGCAGGAGCAGCACTACCAAAGTTCAATACACGACCACCAAGTGGAATGTTGTATTCAGTGGCACTTGTAGCCAAGTAAGATGGCGTTGTGGCATAATATGCTTTGTTTACACCGCTGGCATAGAAACCAATATCGTTGGTGTAAAGACCAGTTTTGTTACCAATAAACATCGTCACGGGCTCATTAGCAACCAAACCAGCTAAGAAGTTACCGTCATTGGTATTGATCATTACAACTGGAATAGTTACCAAACCACCAAGTGCTCCACCACCCATAGCGATAGGTGCACCTTGGCTATTTACAATAATTACAGCAATCGCACCTGCAAGCTGGCAATTGTAAGCCTTTTGCGAGAAGTTACATGCACCACGGTAAACAACCGCAATTTTACCTGCAACTGTATTCAATAATCCACTTGTTGTATCTACAGGTGTGATATTCAAATTACACGCAAGTGAACCATTTGGCCAAGGAAGCGTATCTGACATAGCAAGTACTAAATCACCTTGAACGTATTGTCCAGGAGCAGAAAGTGTTGGAGTTGAACCCCAATCAGCAATAGTGTATTCATAGTTGCCAAGCACGCTCTGAGGTGCTACACCTGCAACTACTACTTGTGCGTACGTGACAGCAGTAAGCATCACAGCACTCAAAGAAAGTAAAAGTTTTTTCATAGTATATTTTTATTGATTGCGCTAAAATTACGGAATTTTAAAAAAAAAGCAAAAGCACATGAATATTTACCGAAAAAAGGGGCCTAAGCCCCCTTTTTCATCGAATATTTGAATTTTATTAGTTAAACCAAAGGATCAAATAATAAAACAATGCTGCAAGCGCACCACTTACAGGGATGGTCAATATCCAAGCCCAAAGTAGATTGATAGTTACACCCCAACGCACTGCGCTCAGGCGTTTAGTGGCGCCAACGCCAATGATAGAACCAGTGATGGTGTGGGTTGTCGAAACAGGGATTCCAAACTGAGATACCACAAACAGGGTAAAGGCCCCTGCGGTTTCGGCACAAACACCTTCCAGCGGTGTGACCTTGGTTATCTTAGTCCCCATGGTTTTGACAATCTTCCATCCACCCATCAAAGTTCCAATTCCAATCATTAAGTAACATCCGAAGGCTACCCAAAATGGCATGGTATCTGAATGCACTTTCGTTTTTATTTTATGGCCTTCAAGCAATTCGTTTTTACCTTGATCAATATAGGAATTGAACACGCCAGCGAACTTATAATCCTTGTTCAGTGCTTTATCTAAGAAGATAGTATCGTTAGTCTTAGCATCGCAAAGCGCATCACCGAAAGAGTATATCTCAATTTTGTGCATTTCCTCATCAATGGCCTTAAAAGAAGGAGCCCCTTGAACAGTATTGATTGCTTTGCCGTTTTCGCTATAAAGAGAAACCCCAGAAGCTGCATCAATCACTTCTTTGTGGTCAATATAATATACCTTGCCTTCGATTTCAGCCGCTTCCGGTTTGAATTTATGTTTCTTTCCATCAGCATCTTTGTATTCAATTTGCATGAGCTCAGTGATGCGTAGATCTTTTGGTACAGGATTTTCAAGTTTACCTTCACGTCCCAAATTGCCATACACAAGGAGTGCTGCACAGATGATACCCATTACCTTTTGAGAATCAGCTCCACCATGCCCTAAAGAGAATGCAGCCGAAGAAAGAAGTTGCAATTTTTTGTGCATGTTTGCTTCTTTCAAAGCCGAAGGCTTTCGAGTACCGTGTGCAATTTCAAACCAGATGTATACAAGAATAAAAATAGCCAACATTCCAATGACAATATACATCATGATGGGTTTCATGTCTAAATATTCTATGAGGTATTGCATCATAAGAAGGGTAATGCCAGAAAGAATGAGAATGACAAGCATTTTCTTCCAAAATGACCGTGCAATCGTAACCACCGCAATTAGGTACGCTATGAACCCACCAACCAATGGTGCCAGGAATATAAAAAGAACCACCTTGATGATTTCTCCTCCGGCAATTACACTAAAACCTGCATGGGCAACGGCTGCACCGGCAAAACCACCAATGAGCGTATGCGATGATGAGGAAGGGATGCCTAACCACCAAGTTAAGAGATTCCAGAAGGTGGCGGCTAGAAGGCCTGCTAATATTACCCAAAGATCAATGGCACCGTTATCTACAACCTTGGCAACGGTATTTCCCACACTCATATCAAAAACCCAAAAGGCAATGATATTGAACATCGCAGCCCACAAAACGGCTTGAAAAGGGGTAAGAACCTTTGTTGAAACTACCGTGGCGATAGAATTGGCCGCATCGTGAAAACCATTGACTAAGTCAAAAATTAACGCAATTGCAATTACTATAATTAATAAAGTAAACATGAGCTATACTTTTGGTTCGTAATAAATTACGCGTACTTAACAACAATAGATTCAATAACATTGCCCGCATCTTCACACTTATCAGTAGCCGTTTCCATTACCATGTATAACTCACGGCGCTTGATCAATTCTTTGGCGTCGACATCGGAATTGAAAAGTTGTTCGATGCTCATATCAAAGATGTTGTCGGCATTGTTTTCAATGCTATTGATTTTAATCACACACTCAATAATTTTTTGTGTGTTTTTCAAGTTGCGCAATTCCATCACCGCAGCTTTAACAGCAACAACTGCATCATTGATTGCTGCTGCAGTTTTTTGAATGCCTTGATCTGCGATAGGGTCTATTTTATAAAAATTAATTTTTTTACCAGAGGCATAGATATAGTCAGCGATATCGTCAAGCGCTGATGCCAATGCGTGAATATCCTCGCGGTCAAATGGTGTAATAAAGTTTTTGCCTAATTCAATGAAAATCTGATGAGTAATATTATCATTCTGATGTTCTATGTCCTTCATTTCGCTAATCAACGCAGCGCGCTTGTTGAAGTCAGATTCGTGAACTACTTGAAGAAGCTTTTGTGCAATGCGTTCTAAGTTATTGCTTGCATCTTCAAATAATGAGTAAAATACCTTGTCTTTAGGTAAAAAGTAACTAAATAATCCAGCCATATTTAATGTTTTAATGAAGCAAATGTAGTAGGAACTTATTGGCTTTGACTACAACCTGCTTTTTGTTAACGTAAACATAACATTTGTTTATGAAAAGTCTAGCTCGCTAGGGTTGATTTGTCAATTAGTATACATCAGGCATGGATTAATGTTAAAAAATTATTAAGCAAATTATTTTAAAGTTAAATGAAAATGAAACAAGTGTTAAGCAAAAATTATCCGCATAATTTTGGCATCGAATTTAAAGTTGAAAAAAATGATAAAGATTTACAGCATGTTGCTCCTGATGTTCATAAGTACTAGTATTTTTGGACAAGTAGTAAGAGATACATTAGAAGTGAAAACCACTCCTTCTGTAGTAAAGAAATGGTATGAAAATGTTCAGGTAAGAGGATATCTTCAGGTAAGATATAACGGTTTGTTGCAAACCAATCCGGACCTAGAATGTGAACAATGTGATAAAAGTTGGGGAGGCAATAATGATTTTTTCATTCGTCGTACACGCCTTATATTTTATGGTCAAGTACACCCGAGAGTTTATTTTTACATTCAACCAGACTTTGCAAGTGCACCTTCGTCAAGTTCACTCAACTTTGCACAATTAAGAGATGCCTATTTTGACGTAGGGTTAGATGCTAAAAATGAATTTCGCTTTAGAATCGGTCAGTCAAAAGTGCCTTTTGGTTTTGAGAACATGCAGTCTTCTCAGAACCGCTTACCACTAGACCGTGCCGATCCAACGAATAGTGCGGTTTCAAATGAACGCGATTTAGGTGTATTTTTCTACTGGGCACCTGCAGACAAACGCAAATTATTTTCGAGACTAGTAAAGGAAAATTTGAAAGGATCGGGAGATTATGGGGTTGTTGGACTCGGGGTCTATAACGGCCAAACGGCAAATAGACCTGAATTGAATGCCAATAAACATATTGTTGGTCGAGTTTCTTATCCATTTGAATACAAAAGCCAAATATTTGAATTTGGTATTCAAGCCTATAAAGGACAGTATACATTGTTATCTAATACATCTGGCGTTGGTTTACAAACTGATAAATTGTATCGTGACGAACGCGTAGGTGCAACGGCCATTATTTATCCTAGGCCATTCGGTATTTTCGCCGAATACAACGTTGGGGTGGGTCCGGAGTTTGATAAATTTACCAATAGTGTAACCGAACAAAAACTCAAAGGGGGTTATGTAACGGCAGTTTATAAATTAGATTTTAATGGCCAATGCCTTATGCCCTTTAGCCGTTTTCAGTATTATGACGGCGGCAAAAAACATGAGTTAGATGCGAGAAGTTATCAAATGAAAGAACTCGAGATTGGAGCTGAGTGGCAACCGAACAAAAATTTTGAATTGGTTGTGATGTACACGATGTCCGCTAGAAGATTCGAGGATGCTGTCAATCCAACAAATTACCAAAGAGGAAATTTGCTTAGGATTCAAGCTCAAGTAAATTTCTAATGAGTTTTAAATGAAACTAAAAAGGGCGGTCATTGACCGCCCTTTTTTTTTACAAATTAGTCTGGATTAATGTGCCGCCGCAAATTTAGCTGCAACAACCTCCCAATTCACCACATTGAAGAATGCATTGATGTAATCTGGTCTGCGGTTTTGGTAGTTGAGGTAGTAGGCGTGTTCCCATACATCTAGACATAGAATTGGAGTGCCGTGGCACCCTTCGCCCATGAGTGGGTTGTCTTGATTTGCAGTCGAACAAATGGTGAGCATTCCGTTAGAGACGCAAAGCCATGCCCAGCCTGAACCAAAACGTGTGGCACCTGCTTTGGCAAATTCATCTTTGAATGATTCAAATGAACCAAAGGTTTCATTGATTGCTGCAGCTAATGCACCTGTTGGTTCACCACCACCGTTTGGCGACATGACTTCCCAAAACAAGTTGTGATTCCAAAAACCACCTCCGTTGTTGCGCACTGACGGCTTGTCTGAACAAACTTTGAGAATGTCTTCAATGGACATATTTTCTAAGTCTGTACCTGCAATGGCATTGTTAAGGTTGGTAATGTATGCCTGGTGGTGTTTTCCATGATGGATTTCCATGGTACGGGCGTCAATGTGGGGTTCTAATGCGTCGTATGCATAGGGTAAAGAAGGGAGTTCAAAAGCCATTTTGATCTTATTTTTAAAGTAAATATTGGTTGATTCGTCTTACAAAATTACAACAAAATTCACCACGCATTGTTCTTGGTGTATCTTTGTAACATGAATCAAGAACGCCCCCTTACTGATTGGCTACCGCTCTCTTTAAAAGAAGCACAAAAAAAGGGTTGGGAAGAATTTGACGTGATTTTAATTTCAGGCGATGCCTACGTTGATCATCCAAGTTTTGGAACTGCTGTGATTGGGCGCATTATCGAAAGCGAGGGTTTTCGAATAGGAATTGTTGCTCAACCTAATTGGCAGGATGACTTGCGCGATTTTAAAAAATTGGGCAAGCCAAAATATTTCTTTGGGGTGACGGCGGGCTGCATGGATTCAATGGTAAATCACTACACGGCCAATAAACGTTTGCGTTCAACAGATGCCTACACGCCCGGCGGCCAGGCGGGTTTCAGACCAGACTATGCCAGTATTGTTTACAGCAATATTCTCAAAGAACTTTATCCAGATACTCCAATCTTGCTTGGTGGTATTGAGGCCTCTTTGAGGCGGGTTACCCACTACGATTATTGGAAAGACCAACTGATGCCTTCCATTTTGGTGGATTCCAAAGCAGACCTACTCGTCTATGGCATGGGGGAGCAGCCATTGCGCACCTTGCTTCGCCTTCTTAAACGCGGCGTGCCTTTTGAGCAAGCCAAAACCATCAATCAAGTGGCATTTTTGCAAGATGCACAAATGGATCTTCCTAAAAATAAAAATTGGGAAACCGTAGAGCTTGCCAGTCATGAAGATTGTATGCAAGACAAACTCAAGTATGCCGCAAATTTTAAAATTGTTGAAGTAGAGTCCAATAAATGGGCGGCCAATCGCATTATTCAACACGTTGGACCGCAAACATTGGTCATCAATCCACCCTTTAAAACAATGTCTGAAAAGGAGATGGATGGATCTTATGATTTGCCATATACAAGGCTCCCTCATCCCAAATACAAAAAGCGTGGTGCCATTCCGGCCTACGATATGATTAAATTCTCAGTCAACACACACCGGGGTTGTTTTGGTGGTTGTAGTTTCTGTACAATATCTGCCCATCAAGGAAAATTCATAGCCTCGCGCAGTGAGCAATCCATACTCAAAGAGGTGGAGGAATTGACTAAGCATCCTGAATTCAAAGGCTACATTTCTGATATTGGTGGCCCTTCAGCTAATATGTATCGCATGAAAGGCAAAGATGAAAGCATTTGTGCCAAATGTGTTTCTCCGAGTTGCATTCATCCGGTGATATGTCATAACCTAGATACTTCACACAAGCAAATGACTGACCTTTACCGGAAAATTGATCAGTATCCGGGAGTGAAAAAGGCATTTGTTGGTTCGGGCATCCGTTATGATTTATTGGTTGACGACTTCAATAAAAACAACGAGGATGGCAACCATGATCAATACATTGAACAAGTAATAACACGCCACGTATCGGGCCGTTTAAAGGTGGCACCTGAGCACACTTCTGATGCAACGCTGAAAATTATGCGCAAGCCATCGTTTCAATATTTTCATAAATTCAAGGAAAAATATGACCGCTTATCGGCCAAACACGGTCTCAAGCAACAGCTCATTCCGTATTTTATTTCCTCACACCCCGGTTGTGAAGAAATCGACATGGCGAATTTAGCTGCCGAAACCAAAGATATGGGCTTTCAGTTGGAACAAGTCCAAGATTTTACCCCAACACCAATGACCGTTGCCGAGGTTATTTACTACACAGGTGTGCATCCTTACACCCTTAAGCCAGTTCAAACTGTTAAAACACGTGAAGAAAAACTGAATCAGAACCGTTATTTCTTCTGGTACAAGAAAGAAAATAAAGATTGGATCCGTCAAAGACTGCTCAAAGCAAAGCGGCCCGATTTGCTAGAAAAATTAATTGAAACACCAGATTTAAAAGAATCTAAAACACCTCATTGGTTGGCCCAAAAACGCAAAAAGAGATAATCCTCCAAAGTCTACATTATATTTATATTAATTTACTTGATTTTTTATTCATTGGCTGAATAGCAAATCAAATTGTTTTCATCTTTGCATTATGAAATTTTTCTATTCGATCATTGCACTTTTGCCTTTTTTGGCGTATGCTCAAGAACCAGCAGAAAATAACTATGTGGACGAGAATTATGAAGAGCCCACGGAGCAGCAAACATCCTTCTCTTCAACAAGGGTAATCAACGGGCACTCCGTTGAAACCCTTAGCAAGGGCACCTATGAATTTCGTATCGAGCACCGTTTTGGCGATATGGCGGGTGTGAATGGTGGCGTTCAAAACATGTTTGGTTTTGACAACCTTTCAGACATGCGCATCGCTCTAGAATACGGCATCAATGACAACCTCATGGTTGGGTTTGGCAGGGCGAAAGGAACTGCAGCGCCTTATCGTTCTTTGGTTGATGGTTTTGTAAAATATAAAGTCATTAGCCAAGAAGAAAATAAATCTCCTATTTCAATTACCGCTGTTGCAGGGTCTAGTTTTACTTACATGACGGCTTCCTTAGATGAAGGTCTTGTGACGCATTTTCCAAAAGTTGCCCACCGACTCAATTACTTTACCCAGCTTACCGTTGCACATCATTTTGGTGATAGGGGGGCTATTCAGTTCATGCCTACTTTGGTGCACCGCAATTATGTAGCCTCTACAGATCAAAACGATCTTTTTGCTCTTGGTGTGGCGGGTCGTTTGCGACTGAGTTCTCGTTTTGCTTTGGTTGGGGAGTATTATTACTGTTTTAATAATCCGCTTTACCGCCAATCGGGCTTCACCAACAGCGGTGCTTTGGCACTTGAGTGGTTTACCTTCGGCCACAACTTCACTATCAATTTAACCAACTCAGGAGGGATAGGGGAAACACAATTCATACCCTACACATCTGAACAATGGAAAAAAGGTCAATTTAGATTTGGTTTCACAGTTGGCAGGAAATTTGTAATAGAATAATTTTTAAACCTCCTTATATGAAAACCACCAAACAAATTCTAGCTTTTTTCGCCTTGATTGTATTATCAGCTTTTACTTTTATGGCCATCGAACATTATTCGGTTACCAATGATTTTAGTATTGAGTTCAAGAGTAAAGATCCTTCAGGCTCCTTTAAAATAATGAGTGGAGATATCGATTTTGACGATAAAGACCTCTCAGCGGCAAATTTTGACTTTAAAATTGACATCCGTTCAATTTCTACGGGCAATGGCATGATGACCAAAAAAGCGCAAACAGCAGAGTGGTTTGATACGGCAAAATATCCTTATGCGAAATTCAAATCAACAAAGGTTGAGAAAAAGGAAGGTAGTGCCTATAATATTTATGGCAACCTTACCATCAAAGGAATCACCAAAGCAGTAACGGTGCCAGCTACCTATTCGAAGTCCGGCAATAAAATTACTTTCAAAGGTTCGTTTTATGTCAATAGAATGGACTTTAAAGTTGGCAAAAAGAGCGATGCGGTTCCCGATCAAATGAAAGTGAATTTTGAAATCCCTGCGCAAGCTAAATAATGCTCTTATGAAAGTATCTCTCTTTATTTTTGCTTTAATGCTCATAGGTTTGATGTCTTGCACTCGTGAGAAAGTGACGCCCATTGATCAGCAATGCAACACCACCATTTCTTTTGCCAATGATGTCATGCCAATCATGCAGGCCAATTGTATAGGTTGTCATGAACAAGGGAATGCATCAGGTGGTTATGATTTGAGTTCCTATGCGGCTATTTCAGCCAATGCCACTGCTGTATTAGGATCAATGAAAGGAAGCGGCTATCAATTAATGCCGCAGGGTGGCCCAGCACTTGAAGATACTACGATTCAAAAAATCGCCTGTTGGATACAGCAAGGCAAGCTTGATAATTAATGCGATTTAACTTTCTGATTGCCGTGGTATATAGTGCTATTTTTGGTGCTATTTACGGCCAAAAATCATTGGTGAATTTAGATTCGATTTATCAATTGGCCTTGGAGGCATCGTATGCCAACAATCATGTGCTCTCAGTGAAGCACCTCACCACCTTGATCAATGAAAATGCTGCTATTGAAGGCTTATATTTTGATCGTGCCGTGCAGAGAGAATTAGCTGCAGATACCGCTGGTGCTATTGCCGATTTAAGTGTTTTGATCAATGCTGATAAAAAAAATGCTGACGCTTATTTTTTACGTGGCAAGCTCTATGTCGAAATCTTTGAATACAAATTAGCCTTTGAAGATTTAAAGCATGCAGTTAAATTAGAGAAAAGTAATGCAGATGCGCATTACTTTTTAGCCCTCGCTTCCCAACAGCTATTTAGGTCAAGAATGGCGCACCAGCATTTTAAAAAAAGTAAAGAATTAAATTCTGAAAAAAATAATACTTTTACACTCTGAAATATAATCAAATGAAACTTTTTGCACTCACTTTACCACTCTTTTTAAGCACCTTGCTTTTCGGACAAACACCAGGTACGCTCACCTTAAATTTTACTCAAACCCCACATACCTCCTACACAGGCACTAAAAATGTAATGGCTGTTTGGATTGAGACCAACTCAGGAACTTTCGTAAAGACTCGAAAAAGAAATGTTGGTGGCGGCACCAAGGACCATTTGCCTACATGGGCAGTTAAATCTGGTGGCACGGCCAATAATGCAACCTCAGCAGCTTGTAATACTGTTGGCGCAACAACAGGGGCCACACTCAATAATTTTGGCGCCATTAGCGTCACTTGGGATGGTACAGATGTATCTGGTAATTTAGTTGCTGATGGCACCTACAAAATCATTATAGAATCTACTTGGAATCACGGCAATACCAATACTGCCACGCGAACATTCACCTTTACCAAAGGCCCTAATGCAGATTTACCATGGACTAATGATGATTCAAATTTCACAGGGATTTTATTGACTTGGCAACCTTCGGGAGTTGGAATTGAAGAGGTGAACGCACCATTACAATTCCAGGTACAACCGAACCCAAGTGCAGATGGAATTTTTAATTTATCCTTCAATCAAGCAGATAAGGTAAAAGTATTTGATTTGAATGGCAAGTTAATGATTGAAGAAAATATCAAAGGCTTGACTCAAAAACAACTCAACTTGAATACTTTTCAAAATGGGTATTATATCATTGAAGTTTCCAATGGGTTAGAGCGCACTGAACAAAAAGTGCTTCTCAATCAATAGGCAAACCATCATAAAATCTTTAAGGCCTCTTTTAAGGGGCCTTTTTTATTGCTTGTTTTTAATCCAATGCTCAAGCTGTGGGCTCATAAAAACTTCAAATTCTCCTTTGTCATTTGAATAAATGAGGTAGGCGCCAATTTCGGGATTTAGCTCTAAAAATATTTTAGTTTTCTCCAGCCCCATGACTAAAAAGCCAGTTGCCAGCGCATCCGCACTCAAGGCATCTGAGCAAAACACTGATGCGCTCAGTAGGTTATTGGAAGTAGGGAGCCCCGTTGAGGGGTTCAGGTTATGCACTATTTTTTTGCCATTGACCTCTATGAATCTTCTGTAATTTCCGGAAGTTGCTACAGCTTTGTTGTCTAATTCAATAATCACTTGGTGAGCATTGTTTTGAATTTTATTTTCAATGGGTTGTTCTATGCCAACGCGCCATATGAATTGGTCCTGATCATGGCCATGCGCTCTTACCTCGCCGCCAATCTCAATGATAAAATCCTTGATCCCCTTTTTTTGTAAAAAATCTACAAGCACATCCACAGAATATCCTTGAGCAAACGCATTAAAATCAAGTTGCACTCTTGGATCAGACTTCACGACAGTCCCCTTATCTATCCTTATTTTGTCGAAACCCACAAAGGTTAATATGCTATCAAGTTTTGTTTGTTCTATCGCTTGTTTTTTTTCAGGGCCAAACCCCCAAGCGTTGACCAATGGATATACCGTTGGGTCAAATGCACCATGTGTAATTTCAAAAAGATGTTTTGCTTCTGTAAAACAAGTTGTAAAATAGGTATCGAGCTTTATATTTTTCTCATTACGATTCACTTTTGAAATGATTGAATTGGCATTGTAGGTAGAAACTGAATTGTCAAAATCAGTTAAAATTTTTACAACTTTATGCTCAAAGTTTCGATTTTTAATATCCAAGTACTGAATATGAAAGGTGGTGCCTTGTGTAAATCCATTGATTTGAATGAGCTCTTGGGCATTTAAGAACTGTCCAAAGGTGCAGGCAATAAAGAGTAGGTATTTCATCAATGATTTCTAGTTGTGAAGGGTGTAAATTTACTCGAAACGAAGCTCCAAGGCTTTATTGGCATAAAACCCGTTGTTTTCAATGACCTGCGTGCGTAGTTGATTGAAGTCCGATTTTTGTTTTGTTTGTTTGTAAACGCGCAATAAATACCAATTGGCTTCTTCTCTAAAATTAGCCATTGTAATATTCTGCAGCTTGACCAAGCGGTTTTCAGCTTGTGTATATTCTCCTAAATTGAACAAACACATTGCCCCATAAAAAAGTGCATTGGCATCATCTGCATAGACAGCCAAAATCTCGTCAAAATGCAGAAGAGCTAATTTATAATTTGACTGTGCAAAGTCTTCTATAGCCGTGCTCAATAAGTTGAAATAAGGAATCTTAATGGTTTTTTCCGCAAATTCATTTTCCTCTTGAGTCAGGTTATTTTTTGTTTGTTCCTTTCTGTAATAGCGGTAGTCAATCACCTTAAAGTTTTTAATATATAATTCCCGACCGTTAGTAAGGGCGAGCCGATTTGAGGCATCTTTTTTCAGTTCTATGCGCTGTGCAGGCATCTGTTTCATTTTTTCTAAGGCCTGCATTTTACTCTCTTGCTTTTGTACTTGAACTACAGATTCCAACAAAACTTGCTTTGGAGTGATGACGTCACTCTTTGCAACCGCTTGCATTTTTACAATTTGCTGCTGGCGATGAATTATAATACCCTCCTCCTTAGGTTGATTACTAAGCCTCTCTTTATGTGTTTTGGTTTTAAATGCAGGAATGAAATTCCATCCGATAATTAAAGATAGACTTAGCGATACGCATAAGAATAGATATCTCTTCATACGAACACTTTTATTAAAGTGACGGTCAAATTTTTCGAATTGTCTCCATGCTTGCTTGTCTGAATGAAACCCTTCGAATGCATCCATGACCAAATCATCGCCTTGGAAAGTACGCTCAATTTGGTTTCTAACTCGGTGATTCTTTGAGTTAAAATATTTTTTAAGAAGCGATCTATCTGCTTTCATATGCTGGATTTTGTGAGATTAGCAGGCGCAAATTCCGCTTGCCATTTTGAATATGACTTTTAACTTCCTTGAAAGTAAAACCTGTGTGTATCATGATTTGCTCGTAACTTTTTTGTTCTAAATAAAACAATTGGATGCATTTTTTTTGATCCTTTTTTAGCTCATCAAGATGAGTGCTTAAAAGGTCAAGATGCTGATCTATAGTAAAATCTGTGTCGTTTGACTCTGAAGGAATAGCTAGCTCATCGATTGGCAAATGATGATTACCCTTTTGCTTGCGTAAGGCGCCAAGCGCAGCATTACTCGCTACCCGGTGAATCCAAGCTCTGAAATTGCCAATTTCATGTTTATTGATCAGTTCTGGGAGTCTTAAAAAGAGTTCCATTGTTAAATCTTGGGCATCCTCATGATTTTTAACATACTTTAAATGAACTCCATAAGTAAGATGGGCATAGCGCCTGTAAATTTCTTCTATACAAGCAGGCCATTGTTTTTGCTGAAAAACACTAATAACTTGTTCGTCCTCGAGTGTTTTTAAATATGCCCTTCTACCTAGTATCATCAATTACAAAGATGCCGAAATTACTAGGTTTCCACAAAAAAAAATAAAAAATGAAACCTTTCAATACCTTGATCGTTAGACTCCTGAGTGTTTGGGAAATTATTTTTTCAAAATTTCTTTCAAAAAAGTATTGTCAAACCAAAAACTGTGCATATCTTTGCACCCCGCAATTGAGACAACGGTCTGTAGTTATTGAGGGTTAAAATGTTGAAAGATGAGTAGGGATGGGAATTCTTACTGATTACATAAG
>JAURGK010000043.1 GCA_030833845.1 Crocinitomicaceae bacterium
AAGAATTCCTTCAAGGTAAGTTGTGTCAGGATCATTTCGATAATCATACGAATTCAAAAACGCCCGTCGGTCTAAGAACAAGTTCTGTGAAAAACTCCTACGACCAACAATGCAGAGGCAATTATTGGCATGATTGAGTTCAGGCCGAGGCTCGAACAAAGAGACGGATCTTAATTTCACTTGCTGATGCACCTTTTGAGTCGCCATTGAAGAATCCATCGTGACAAATTTTCTTGATCGTTCGGTAGCGTTGAATTGAAGTGCCTGGGCAAATTCTTTTTGATCCCGTTCAAATCCATCCAAATGAGAAACAGACAAAAGCGCGGTATCATAGTATGTGAATTCATCTCGACTTGTATCGTGAAGAACCGCAACAAAATGTGTCCCTGTTGGGATATCAATGCCCATAGCAGACAAATTTTCTCGAACCAGGGGATGGTTAGCCATGTAAGCAAAAGCGCGAGCATTTACAGAACCCGGCCTGCCAGAACATGCACCACAATCATAACCAGCATAATGCGTGTTATTTGCACTACTCGAACCATGAGCCACCACATAAATCAAAGGAGCAAAATTGTTTATTAATCCTATGCTATTCAATTGGCCAAAAACAATTTGTGTCATCTCTTCAGTTGTAAAGCCAACTTGCAAACCATCGGGCGTTGTTTCATCTTCATACGCAATACTTAGAATTGACTCTGGTTGCATGTGTTGTTGGGAGGACACGGCCATCTTATTCAAAGAGGGTTTAAAAATAGAAAGTGCTAACTTCAAGGCTGACCAAAATCCATAGGTATGTGTTAAAATCCAACCTAATATCAAACCATAAGACCGTGGAGAGAAATGCAATTCGCTATTGCGTTTATTGTTAATTGACTTCTCTTTTATTAAATGCGTAGGTTTGAGTGGCGCAGGGCATATTTTTGTGCGCTGAGCAGAACCTTCTGGCTGAAAATATGTCTCGATATTGAAATGCCCTGGGGTGCCAAAACTTTGAAACGAAGGGTGTATTCCCTCAATGTGCCTCCTTATGGAACATTCTCTATCGTCAATACAAAATATGCCTTGTGTTGAATATGCCTCTTTTGTTTTTTTATCTTTTAAAATTAATCCAGAGAGCACTTGTTCATAGAATGTCCATTCGTAAGCTTCTTGCCATATAGCCTTTAACTGAAAGAGAACAGATTTTTCAATGTTTTTGGGTTCAAATGCATAACCATTTAATCCTAATAGGCCGATAGGTTGCCAAGCCGTGTTAAAATGTTGGTCAAGTGCATCTATTTCCAATAAGCACTCTAAAAAGATGAAATCCAAGAGATGGATTTTTCTGCGTTTAACCAATGTATCTGGATTTTGCGCTATACGCGCCACCATTCCTGAATATCCAGGATGAGCAAATTGCTGATCAAGCAAATAGCAAGTGATCAACTTACGATCAGCAAGCAAAAGATCAAGCAAGGTGAGTAGGGTCGTTTTTTCATTTAAAAATAACTGCCTAGCGCGTTTTCCATTAAAAATGGAGCTCGATCCTTGTGTTTCCAACTTACGTAAGGCTGATAAAAAATCAAGATCTGCAGTTGGAAATGGCCAAATGGCAATCCCTTGGTCTAAAAAACTTGACGACAATCTAAATAGCGCTGGATGCACTCGGGTATCCAAATCAAAGGCCATTTTATCCTTCCAAGCAGCTCGCAATGAACCCACAATTGGGGAAACGGACTCATCAAAATTTGCTTCGATTAAGTCTGATTTTTTTATATTTAAACCGGACTTTGAAAGGACGTGATCTAGTACCTTTTGAGAAATCTTTCCGTCCAAATACAGATCTCTATACTGATCAAGTGGTAAGTAAGTTTGATATCCAAATATTTTATGGGCAGCTTCTAATGCTTCGTTAAATTGAAGGCTTTGAAAAGCATGAAGGGTATTGTGATGTATAAAATCTTTTAATGGCGCCTGGCTAGGCAAGTAATGTTGGAGCACATGCAGGGCATGAGCAACTTCTTGATTTTCTTCCATGAATTAAGGTTATAAGGTGAATAAACAAGTGACTTGTTATTATCTTATATCCTAAATACCTGATTGTAAATGATGATTTTTTGAAAAGACCTACACCATAATTGAACCAACCCTGCGTTGTAATTCAATTGAGTTGTACAAGCTTTTGGAATGCTTGAAAGGAGCTCCCAATCCAAATAAATTGGGACAATTGGAGGTATTAGGTCTAAATCAAGATTATGGTCGGATTCAAATTCTGACTCCTCAAATTCTTCTTGTGCCTCTGTAAAAAGCCAAAGCGGCTCTTGATTTGAAATAGCATTGAATTGCTTCTGTCCATGCTTGACGGAGGGTAATTTTTCCTTTTTAGTTAAATTAACAGCATTTGCCAAAGCAAGATTGGTCAAAAACGCCAGGAGCGTCAAGAAAAATACCAAGCGTTTGGACCAATGCATAGGTCAAAATTAATATTTACCCATCAAACTCTTGTTAAATAATTCTTAAAAAAAATAGGATTCACTTATCTTTGTACTCTATGCAATCAACAGATCAACTTTCGAAGAAAACCCAAAACTTTATCGATTTAGAAAGTCGGTACGGAGCACATAACTATCATCCCCTACCTGTTGTGCTACAAAAAGGAGAGGGCGTCTACCTCTGGGATGTCGACAATAAAAAATACTTTGATTTTTTGTCGGCTTATTCAGCGGTCAATCAAGGCCATGCGCATCCAAAAATTACCAAGTCCCTTATCGACCAGGCACAACAACTCGCTCTTACCTCCCGTGCATTTTATAATGATTGCTTAGGTGAATATGAACAATTTGTAACTGACTTTTTTGGTTTTGATAAGGTCTTGCCTATGAACACAGGGGCTGAAGCAGTAGAAACAGCTATTAAACTGTGCCGTAAGTGGGCCTATGAGAAAAAAGGTATTGCAGAAAACCAGGCACAGATAATTGTCTGTGAAGGAAATTTTCATGGCCGCACAACCACCATTGTTTCCTTTTCAACAGACCCAGATTCTTATCAAAATTTTGGCCCCTACCCATCGGGGTTCATTACCATTCCTTACGACGATATCCAAGCGCTTGAAATTGCGCTCTCGCAGCCAAATGTTGCTGGATTTTTAGTTGAACCCATTCAAGGTGAGGCAGGTGTTTACACTCCAGCTCAGGATTATATGAAAAAGGCTCGAGCGCTTTGCACCAAACACCAAGCCCTCTTCATTGCCGATGAGGTGCAAACAGGTATTGCCCGCACTGGAAGCTTACTTGCGGTATGTGGGTCTTGTTCTTGCGAAAATAAATGCGAACAACAAAAAGAAAGCTACGCAAGGCCGGATATACTCATTTTAGGCAAGGCCTTGTCTGGAGGCGTATACCCGGTTTCTGCAGTATTAGCCGATGATCCCATTATGATGGTGATTCAACCCGGCCAACATGGATCTACCTTTGGAGGAAACCCAATTGCCGCAAAAGTGGCAATTGCGGCACTTCAGGTTGTATCAGAAGAAAAACTTATCCAAAACGCACGTGAATTGGGCGACTTATTTAGAGCTGAAATGCAGCGCATTATAGACAATTCAGACCTTTTGATAAAGGTGCGCGGCAAAGGATTGCTCAATGCAGTGGTGGTCAACGATAGCCCTCAATCTGATACAGCATGGCGTCTGTGTCTTGCGCTCAAGGAAAATGGCTTATTGGCTAAACCAACGCACGGCAATATCATTCGATTTGCACCCCCGCTTGTCATTACAAAAGATCAACTTTTAGAATGCATTCAAATCATAGAAAAAACAGTTCAACATTTTATTAAATAACCGAACCTTGGCAACACCCATTAAATTTGGCACCGATGGCTGGAGAGCTATTATTGCTGCAGACTTTACAGTAGAAAATGTGGCACGTGTCACTGAAGCCACAGGCGTTTGGCTCAAAGGGCATTTTGATAGGCCAACGGTCGTGATAGGTCATGACTGCCGCTTTGGAGGTGAACTATTCATGGAAACCGCAGCTAAAGTTCTTTTAGCTCAAGGATTGCAAGTCAAAATAGCCAGAGGCTTTGTCTCTACCCCTATGATTTCACTTGCAGCACATCAATTAGGCTGTGAAATTGGCATCATTTTAACGGCCAGTCACAATCCACCGAACTACAATGGATTCAAATTGAAAGCCAAATTTGGCGGCCCCTTGGAACCAGAAAAAGTCAATGAAGTGGAAGCGCTAATTCCAGA
>JAURGK010000001.1 GCA_030833845.1 Crocinitomicaceae bacterium
TCTTGCGACGATGTTTCCTCGTTGATTGAAGTTGTTTCTTGCGTAATGGATTCTTCTTGCGACGATGTTTCCTCGTTGATTGAAGTTGTTTCTTGCGTAATGGGTTCTTCTTTTGAAGATTCTTGGTTTATTGATGTTGTATTTTGAGAAATTGATTCTTCTTGTGACGATTCTTCCTTGATTGATGTTGTTTCTTGCGTGATGGATTCTTCTTGTGAAGATTCTTGGTTTATTGATGTTGTATTTTGAGAAATTGATTCTTCTTGTGACGATTCTTCCTTGATTGATGTTGTATTTTGAGAAATTGATTCTTCTTGCGACGATTCTTCCTTGATTGAAGGGTTCGCATTTTTTGAAACTACAATTAATTCATTTAATCGTTGGACACCTTGATCATAAATTGGCGCTTGTTGCTTGAATTCTTCAATTAATTCCTCAATATTCAAGGCAGTTGGGGCTAGCTGCAGTGAAGGATCTTCAGATTGGTGAATGAGCACAGCAATGTGCTTCGATTGATCAAAAACTTCAATGTTTTTAGTTTGTTGTTCGCGCTTTGCTTTGTACTCTTCGCTGAGCTGTAAGAGGCTCTGCTGTTGCCTTTCTAATTGAGTAATTTCGGTTTGGGTTTGGATTTGTTGTTTTTTGGATTGCAATTGCAAATCCGATTTAAGATTGTCTATTTGCTTTTGAACCACCCCGATTTGAGATTTGTTTGCAGCCTCTAGTTCAATGATCTGCTGCAAGAGATGTTGCTCAGCATTTTTTGCTGTCTCTAATGTGGCTTGATTGTCATAAGCAGCAATTTGAAATGCCTTGGTCAATATGGTGCGTTGCTCTTCCCAGCCCGCGATTAACTGAAGTGTATCATTTTTAAGGAGTAGTTGTTGATTTTGGTCATTGATTTGCTCAAGATCCCTCAAAAGCCCTTGGTCGGGAATTTGAGCAGCAGTATTTACTTCTAACCATTGCACATTCAAAGCAATGACTTTTGTTAATTCGTCTAATTTGAAATGAAGCTTTTCTAGTTCATTTGGAGTTAAGTCACTTTGATTCAACTTAGCCAATTGACTGAGGAGTTGTTCTCTTTCTTTCAAGAGCTGCTCTAGATCTGTGGTGAGCAACTGTGTTAGTCTAACTTGATTTTCAAGCGCTACTTCGGCAGCCAACAAAGAGTCTGTAATCAAGTTAACGAATGTAGCAGTGTCGGTTGTTTGAACTTGCCAACGCTGAGCAAGGGTTGGTGAATTTGGCTCTAAATTCGACTTACTGATTCTTTTTGGAATCAATTGACCTTTGGCTGCCGTGAGTTCTAATTTAGATAAATTCGAAAGGGCTATATCTGCTTGCAGCGGCTTGATGAGATTGAGCACTTGCCATTTTTCCTTACCTAATTCATCATTGTAGTAACGAATCTGCTGAACCAACTGTGACCCGTTAGGTACTTGTGGTAATTCAAACCGCGTAGTAAAAATGCGCGATGCTCCTTCCACCTCTATCGCTAATTCAAATGGACCTGCTGAGCTCAAGGCTATTTCCACGATGCCATCTCTATTTGTTAAAAATGGCCCAAATTCTATTCCATTTTTTAAGTCCGTGAAAGTCATGCTCATTTGGAGCGAATTGGGTTCAAGTTCATTGCTAAACTGCCCTGAGAAAACAAAGGCGGGAAGCATGTTTTCAATGATATCGAGACTGTATACTTCAAACTGATTGACGATTCCCTGGCGTTGGGTGGCAAAATACGCGCTGTTTTTGCTATGATCTATTACATAAAATAGATCATTCACAGGGCTTGAATACGGATAAGGCATTCTTCTCACTGAACTCACCACATTTGTACTGAGATCATAACTTGCTTCAAATAAATCAAAGCCGCCGATGCTATTTGCATCAGAACTGTAATAGAGTTTATTTGTTTGAGGATCAAAAAAACCGAAAGCTTCATTGCTCTGCGATGAATTGACACCACCTTCTATCAAAATGGCCTCACTCCAGTTGTTATTGGCATCTTTTCTTTGGATATACAAATCAAGGTTGTCACCTTTAGCGCCATATGAAGATAAGATGCGGTATTTCATTCCTCGCTTATAGGCATAAACTGGGATGTGCTGATGCTTTAAATTATTTTTGGCATGCAAATCTGTGACCTCATAAAACGAATAGTCATCAGGGCCGAAATTATATTGAAGATAAAAGCGTGGGTCTTGGGTTGTTTGTATGGCTTGTAAAGGCAATTGAACATAACCGTGAATTTCTGCAGCCGCTCTTTTTGTCTGCTCTATCAAATGACTCACCTTTTTGTGATTTTTTGATTCGGCACTTAATTTTTGATAATTGTCAAAGCACTTTTGCGCTGCTTCAAAAAAATACTGTTCTTGATAAATGAGGCCTCTATAGTAGTAATTCAAAGGGTCTACCTCTTGTTTGAGCCCAATAACGAGGTCAAAATATTTAGCTGCTTGGAAATGATTTTCAATTTCAAATAAGCATACTCCGTAGCGAAAATTATATTTAGAATTTTGTTGTTCTTTGGCTAAAAGTTGGCGGTAATCAATAAGAGCAATGTCGTATTGACGGAGGTTAAACGCCTGGTCAGCACGTTTTTCAATTTGAGTAAAATTTTGGGCATAGCTGTGTGAAATTTGCCCAAAAAACAAAAATAAAACGATTTTTAGTAATAGATCTTTACTGTACACAATGCGTTGAACAATCTATATGTTTACGCTTTTTTAGAAAAAAGGTTCATGCGGTTTTCAGTTCCCTTGAGTAGGCGCTCAATATTCTTACGGTGTGCCCAAATCACAAGTACACCCAATACTACAGTAAATATAATCATAATGCGGGTGTCATTATGTATGAAAAAATAAGACACCAATGGAAAGCATAGCGCCGCAGTGATTGCCCCTAATGAAACATATCTTGAAGAAATAAATACCAGTAAGAAAATAGATAAACACACGGCTGCAGCCGGTGGGTTAATGCCTAAAACAATTCCAAGTGATGTCGCTACACCTTTTCCACCGCGAAATTGTGCAAAAACAGGAAAAACATGTCCAAAAACAGCGCTAAAACCTGCAACAAGCTGCAAAATAAGGAATTCATCTTTGTAGCCACTAAAGAAGGCTTCAGAAAAAAAATGTGGCAAATTTGCAGCCAAGGTACCTTTTAATATGTCAATTAATAAGACAGTCCAACCTGCTTTTTTACCAAGGACACGAAAAGTATTGGTAGCCCCTGCATTTTTGCTTCCGTGCATACGAATATCAATACCCTGAAGCGATTTGCCGAGCCAAATGGCGGTTGGAATTGAGCCCAGTAAATAGGCTCCAAAAACAATAAAAAACAACAACATTTTGCTTATTTGTTTAATAAAATGGATTGCAATTTAGCTAAAATTAACGAGGCCGATTGTTCATCGGTAGCCTGATAAATGAAATTTTTGGCCTTTCTTTTATCAATTTTTAAGGCTTCAAGAGTGGTCATCATGTTTTGATTGGTGGTATATAACGAGAGCGTACCATCCTTTTTTAGATGGTTATATTCGAATATATAGCGCGTGCCATCAAAGGCTTCCATAGACCAATAAAATGAGGGTGCAATTTCTTGGCCAAGCTGTTGAACATATGCTTGATTAAAGGTGATAGGTTGAGTAATAGCCGTTCCGTTAATTGAAATGAGTCCACAGTCTGTTGACTGACTCAATAGCCCCTTTTGCTGTTTTTTTGCACTGGGTTTGTCCGAACCAAAACTTTCTAATTGAATATTGCTGATGATAAATGTTTGCTGTAGGCCGCTGGGCATTTTCTTTAACTTTTCTTCATCAAAATCTTTAAAAACATCCTGAGCATCTTTAGCCGATGACCACACCATGAAGCTTTTCTGAAGTCCGATGAGTGGCTTTTTGATATTGTATTCGGGCGCACTTCCTTGGCCCTTAAATTGGTCTATCATCTGACTCAACAAAGCGTTTTCAAGCGGCATACTTATCTGTGCATTTGCGGCAATACGAGTCTGTTTATTGGCTTGTTGGTATGAAATCTTACCTTCATAAGCTATGGTAATTGCACTGGTTTGCATACCTAAGTTAATTTGACCGTAACCATGCAAGTCGCAATTTTCAATATCCAAAATCAATAGATTTGATAGACTATCGGTATGCTGCAAGCGAGCCTTAGAACCTACCTCAAATCGATTGAATTGCTGGTTGTATTGTAAGTAACCAAAAGCAGAAAATAAGTTCGGGTCATTTGAGCCTTCTTTATTCGATAAAAAAGCTGGATAAATACGAAGGCTGTCATTGCGATCGGTATCTCTCCACAAAAAACCAAGCGCGAGTTGCTTACCGCTAGCATCAGTTGGTAGTTCTTGAATTGGAATTTGAATCTGCTTGGCATAGATGGTGTCTTTAAAGGTCATCCATGATTTCTCATATTTACAAGGATGAGTGAGTTTCGTAGAGCCATCCAATAACAAACCGCTATTGGTAGCTTCAATTTGTACTTTCCCAAAATAGGCAAACTCCGGACTCAGCCAAAATGCCTCTTTTTCATCAACTTGACCCTTAGCAACTGTTTTAGATTGGACATATGCTATGGAGCTCATTTGGATATTACTTCGCGTACTGTCCCGATCATAGTACGGGTAAATTCCTTTTCCTTCATAGGCTAATCGCCCGCTTATAAAAATATTTGCTTGTTCAAAACGATGAAACTTTGTAATGTAATTAGCCAATACTTGTGCATTTTTTAAAGTATCCATCAAGGCAGCTTTGCGAATACGAACTCTTGACGAATCCGGATAAATCCGTGCATCACCCACCTGTACGAATTCGACAGCATCACATAAGATAAGTTGGGTTTTGAGGTCATACTTGGCACTCAATGATTTAAACTGCAATGAATCTTGCTTCACATTGGTTGAAAAGAAATTGTTTCGAGCCAGTTCAGCGCCACTTTCAAAGGTGGTTTCGCCGCCTTTGTTTTTCTTGAAGTCCAGTGATTCACCATCTATAAACCAAGTGAATTTATCCATTTGACAATAGTAATCATTGGCTGGAAACATAATTCGTTTGGTGCCATTTGAATTAAATTGACCTAAGCGGGTAGCAAAACTAATGTGCGTCTTCATTTCATCAGATTGAATTGCCAATGGATTTTCTCCATAGCTAGAAAATTTATTGCGCAAGGAAAAAGAAGCATTATCTGAAAAAATATCTTCATTGGTATAGATGAAATCTGTTGCTGCCAATTGCGCCTCTTTATAGAACATTGTCCCTTTGCCCGTCATGGCTTTTCGATCGAGTAAAATTTCTCCATTCATACTTACCCCCTCTGTGAAGAGCAATAAGGGCTCTTCGCCATAAGAGGCAATACGCAAGCGATCAAGACGGGGCTCAAAACTCATATATGCTTTCTGCGACTTTGCCAAGGGATAGCGAGTAGATGTTTTTTGTTCAGGGGCATTAAATGCTACCAGACCTACGGTTGAATCAGGTAAAAATGTAAGCTTTTTGGAAATTGCTGTTGTATGCAAAAAGTCTATACTCCCTGCCCCTTGCAAACCATTATGAGAAAGATATATCTGATTTTTATAACGTGAATTCGTTTCGTAAAATGGATATCCTTCAGCAGGAGCCGCGGTAATGAATCCTAAGGAATAATCATTCATGATCTTCACGGCTTGATCAATTCGTGGGAAAATGCCAGCAGAAATCAGCCCTCCTTGCAACTGAAAACTATGCTCATTAAAATTATCTAAGCTATCGAGTTCAAAGGTCGAAACCAGGTAGTAAAAACGCGTAGAATCATAGGCCCCTTTGATGATAGATGGGTCATTGTAGCAAATTTTTGATGGTGCCACTGAACTTAAAATTGGAAAATCAGTGCGTCTGCTAGGCTTGCCTGCTTTATTAGTTGGTTCATCAATATAAACGATTCCTCTGAGCCCACTAATCTCATTGAGCAAAGTTATTGGCGTATTGGAGTCTTCTTTTCTTAGAGGCTGCACCCGAAATTGAGTTGTTTTGGTGCTTAATAAATTGACTAAAAAATTCTCATAGTCAAATTTGGAATAAGCCGTTTGAAACTCACATTTTCCGGCCTTTAACCATCCTGAAAAACCAATATCACGATTTTGATACATATATATCATTGAGGTATCAGGGTAGATTGTTACATGCTGCGCAGCAGATAAGGTGACTTGGTTAACGCTGTGCAATTTCAACTCTTGTTTTAACAAATCGATTTGTGCATAGGCCTCCCCTTTGTTTTTTCGAAGATCGCTTATGATGATCAAATCATCATAGTCGCCTTTACCTTCAACGGCTTCGGCATAGGCGATTAATTTTGGACTGACTTGCCATTGTTTTGTTGAATTCGATGAAATTAAAAAGCCAGCACTTCCCATATCCACAAGCAAAGGTTTGATTTGATCAATGGTTTTCTGTAAGGAATTGGCCAATTCACCTTCGGTAAATAAGTTGCGATTATTTTTTTGTACAAGTCCAGCAAATTGCGCAAAGGGATCTTTAGTACCTGCTGCTGAAAAACGATTATAAAGCGAGCGATCGAAGTAATTCATCGATTCAAAACGAACTGTTTTGCGTTCTTGAGCCGTGCCGATATCAAAAGTAAAATAGGGCTCATCACTACCTTTTTGCCAAAGCAAAATAGGCGCGTAACAATACATTTTAAAGTAAGAGTCAATGAAGGGAATGTAGTCATTTGCTCTTTGAGCTGCTGCAATTCGCAGTTGTTGCGTAGACTCATCGAAAGTAAAGAAACACTCCTGAATACTCAATGAATCTCCGTTTGGATAATGTAAGACAGCGCTTGCACCTCTTGCCAAAATTTGTGTTGGATTCATTTGAAATCCTGCGGCACTTATTTCAAAAAGTACAGAATTTGAACGCTTGAAAAGGAGTTTGGCCGCTTTGGAATTCCCCCCCTGCCCAATAAAATCAGCACCTTGAAGGGTAAAACCTCCATCATAATCCATCTGGGGTCTCAAATCCTTGATTTGTAAGCGTTTTTCGTAAGAAACAAATTGTGGCGCATTCTCCCCTTCTGATAAATCAATTCTGGTAAGGTCTGTGAGTTTGCCCAAAATAGGCTCGCTGAAATAGGGCGTGCTTAACAAGACCGTATCTGCCTTAAATTTTGCCTCTCTTAAGTCTGTTTTATATTTATTTAAAGTTGCAAACGTTTCAGTAGCTGGCAATTTTGCCTTCTCCCAGTTAAGTGTACCTTGCTGACCTTGCCATCTTTTGCTTGCAATATCAAAGGTGCCAGAGGTATGATACACTACAATTGAATCTTCGGGCAGTTTGTTATCATCAAACAAGGTACATTTTAGTACCACATCCTTACCCTCAAGCATTATTTTTTTACCTTCTACCCAACGTATTTGGCCTCCACGCAACTGCCAATTAAAATGCCCCTCCTTGTAAAGTGCTCCAAAACGAAAAAAGTCCACTGAAAAATCAAGCAGTTGGCTGAGTTCTTCTTCGGGATCGGTGGCAAGTTTGCTCACCAAAACATACCAAGGATTAGCCAAATCTGCTTGCACCTTATTTTCTACAATTCCAATACTCGCTTGCAAAAAATCAAATAATTCTGGATAAAGAGGTACCTCCTTGGAATAAAGCACATTGCAATAATCTAGGATCTTTTTAAATTGAGTGTCATTCAAGGTAGAACCCTTCACTAGTTGGGGCAACTTTTCTTTTAAATAAAATTGGGCATTGTCATCGGTGACTAGTTGTTGCCAGGTCTTGACAAATTTATCTCGATCCGAAGGAAATGTCTGTGAAAATAAATGCTGCGTACTGACTATTAGAGTCAGTAACATTTGGATATAGATTTTCATTTTATTTTTGTTAGGAGCACTACAGCCCAGTTTTCTTTATCTAAGGTAGATTGATGCATGAATCCATGCTTTTGAGCCTCTATAATTAAATCTGGCGCATCGGTTACAAAAAAACCGCTCAAAACCAACACACCACCCATCTTAAGCGCGCTGCTATAAGAAGCTAACTGTGCTAAAAGTACATTTTTATTGATGTTGGCAAGTACAATATCAAATAGAATTTGAGGTATAGCCGAAGCATCACCATGGATAGCCTTGATAGACCGACAGTGATTTAATGCAATGTTCTCCAATATATTTTCTGCCGACCATTCTTCAATTTCAATGGCTATAATTTCTTTTGCTCCCAATTGCTCCGCTAAGATGGCAAGCACACCTGTACCTGAACCCATATCCAATACCACGCTATCTTTAAAATCCATTTGCAACATTTGTTGGCAAATAAGGTGTGTGGTTTGGTGATGACCTGTTCCAAAACTCATTTTTGGTAATATCTGGATCTCTATCCCGTCAAAGGTTGGCAATTGATGAAAAGGAGCCACAATTCTAAGTTCATTGGCAATAAAGACTGGCTCAAATTGTGATTCCCATTCGGCATTCCAATTTTGTTGCTCGATGATTTTTAAATCATAATGGTCTATCATTCCACCCCTATGTGCCAAATCTGTTAAACCATTTTGCAAAGCAGCGCCATTAAAAAGTTCTTCTTGAATGTATGCCTTAAGCAAAGGTTTCTCTTCGACAAAACTCTCAAAATCTATTTCGGCCAAATGAGCAACAAATATGTCGTGCCAATGGTCGAAATCAGAAAGTTTTAGGTTCAATTCGTAATAATTCATCGGATGAGTGCTTTATATAGCTGTTGAAAAGAATTAATGTCTAAAGACGCACCCCCTACAAGGGCACCATCTACATTTGGTATGCTGAATATTTGCTTGGCGTTCTCACTGTTTACACTTCCACCATATAAAATTTGCACCCCTTCGGATGCTGGCCCAAATAGTTCAACTAATAAATGGCGAATAGCCAAATGCATTTGAGCAATTTCAGCATTTGATGCGCTGTTTCCTGTGCCAATTGCCCATATCGGTTCATAGGATATAACCAAGAATTGCAAATCTTCCTTTTTTAAGGACCGAATAGCTGTGGAGACTTGATTTAAAACATAGGCTACATGTTCACCCCGCGACCTCATTTCTAATGGCTCACCGCAGCACAGCACAAAAGAAAGATTTGAAGCCACACAGGCACTAATTTTATGGGCGAGCATTTGATCCGTTTCGTTAAAGAGCTGACGACGTTCTGAATGACCAATTAAAACAGAGGAAGCCCCAACGCTTTTCAATTGAGCAACGGAAATTTCACCAGTATAGGGCCCGAATGGAGCCTCATTAACGTTCTGAGCCCCTGCATGGATACCCGTTCCTTGGAAATCCTTTAAATAAATTGCACTCGGATAAATTCGAATTTCCGCATTGTCAACAACCCAATTCAATTGCTGAAAAGCGGACAGCCAAGCATCTACCTCGGATTGCAGCAAATTCATTTTCCAATTAGCTGCCAATATTTGTTTTCGCATAAACGAAAATACGCGAATTATCAGCGCAATTTCTTCTTTTCGAGTTGGGTTTTCAAGTCTCCTTTGTTGAAAGCGGCTGCTCCTTCAGGACCATGGTAGAATTTAACCACATTTCCATTCCATAGGTATACAACACCCGGAACCTCCCGATCATTGCCCAAGGCCCCCCAAAACTCTATGATATCCATAACCTTATAGTTATATGTGGCCCCGGCAAATTCGAAAAACGAAGGGATTTCTTCTGCCGCTTCATCCATGAATAAAATTTGCATCTCTGGAAAACCTGGAATACTATTTTTCATCGCCGTCAATTGCTTGGCTGTTGCACGGCAATGATCGCAACTTGGCGCAAAGAAGCAGAGAATTTTTTTACCTTCATTGATATTTGAAAAATACTTCTCATACCCAGACTTTTTCATTTTGGGCCCTTCAGGCTTGGGTGCTACTTCATTTGTTGAATCCTTTTTTTGATCTGAAATAGATGTGGAGTCAATGAGCATTGTTTGAGTGGTGCTTTTTGAGGGCTGTGGTTGCTTGTCGTTGGAGCTCGATTGTGTTTGAACTGCGGCCTTGTATGTGGGAATAGTCACAAACATTAAAAGCATACTTAAGCTAAGAATGGTAGTCAAAAACCAAAAATTTGATTTTTCTGGCCAAGATTTGCCGTAGCGTTTGCTCAATAAGATGAGCAGCCCGATGGAGAGGATATTTTTCATAATTGCTTCTAAAGGAGTCATGGGTAGTAGAGCGCCAAAGCAACCACAGTTGCCCGAATTTCCGGAGGTAATGATTTGAATGATCAAATGAACAACAAAAATGGAAAGCATCGCAATGAGCGCCGGAATGACCCTTTTATTCAAATCAAACGGGAAGAGCAATAAGGCGCCTAGCCCAAATTCAATGCCAATCAATGATCTTGAAAAAATTTTAGCCCATTCTATAGAAAAACCCAAAGGATACAATTGCTTAATTTCAAACATGGAAATCGTGCCATAGGCAGAAGGGTCCGGATATATTTTACCATATGCTGAAACGATAAACAAACTTGCAATAAGTATGCGTATGCTCCATGGTAAGTATCTTTCTATTGGGTGCATGGTATGTGATTTTGATTAAAATTAGAGGCAACCATCCAATTGCAGAAATCTTTAACAGGCTCTTAACAATTTTGCAAATGAATGAGTGCAAAAACACTGTAGTTCAACATGTCAAAATAATTACCCTCGACGCCTTCAGATATTTGGGTGGCTCCGGCATTATCTTCAATTTGCTTGATGCGCATTATTTTTGAGAGTATAAGGTCTGTTAAAGAACTAACCCGCATGTCTCTCCAAGCCTCCCCATAGTCGTGATTCTTGCGCTCCATCAGTTCTTTTGCTTCTTTGGCAATGGCATCGTAATAACGAATGGCATCTGCTGCTTGCATGTTGTCTTGAAGGGATGCAGGCTCGCGTACTTGAATAATCGCCATGATACAATAGTTTACAATACCCTGAAAAGCGTCTTCGAAAGTCTCACCCACCAGATTTTTACCCGTTTGCTGAATGGTTCGAATGCGCTGGGCCTTGATAAATAATTGATCTGTGAGTGAACTAGGGCGCAAAATGCGCCAAGACAAACCATAGTCGAGAGATTTTTTTTCAAAAATCTCTCGACAAATAGTCATTACATTTGTGTATTCTAATTGTGTTTGTGTCATGAGTAAGTCCAACGAAATACAGAGCTACTTCCCCAAGAGTCAATTTTTAAATATCAAGGGGAAACTCCATGATTTCAGCACCTCAAAGATAATGGGAATTTTAAATATAACGCCCGACTCTTTTTATTCCAATAGCCGAATTCAAACCGAGGATATTCTTCTAGAGCGAGCACATGAAATGATACAATCTGGAGCAGACATCCTTGACATTGGTGCAAATTCCACAAGGCCCGGTGCAAAGGTTCAAAGCGCAAACCAAGAAATTGATCGCTTAGGCCCTTATCTTGAATTGCTCAAAAAAAATTTCCCTTCAATACTCCTTTCTCTTGACACCTACTACGGCGCCGTAGCACAATTTGGCATTGATCAAGGCGTCGATATGATCAACGATATTTCGGCAGGGCAATTTGATCCGACTTTATGGTCTGTGGTTGCTAAAAATAAAGTTCCCTATATACTGAGTTACAACAGAGCATCACAAAACAATGTCGCTACTTCTTATTTAGACCAAAAGCGAATCATTTCTGACGCACTTATCTTTCTCTCTTCAAAAAAGGACGAACTTTTAGCGCTTGGTTGCAAGGATTTAATCATCGATCCTGGCTTTGGATTTGGGAAAAGCGTGGAAGAAAATCATGAATTACTTCAAAAAATAGAGCATCTGCACTTACTAGGCTCGCCGATAATGGTGGGCTTGTCCCGAAAATCAATGATCCACAAAGTACTGCAGTGTAGTGCAGAAGAGGCTCTCAACGGAACTTCGATTCTAAATACCCTGGCTCATAGTAAAGGTTCACGCATATTTAGAGTGCATGACGTCAGACAAATGAAAGAATTGATACAATTGTTGGAATACCAAGATTTGCAATAAATGAAACTTTTTTATGTACTTTCGTATGATTGTACAACATTAACAAGCATATGAGAGCTTTAACATTATTTTTTGCTTTAAGTTTTGCATGGATTGGACGCGCCCAAGCGCCATCGGCAAACTTTACTGTATCTGACGAGGATAACATACTTTGCCAAGGAGACTGCATTTATGTTGTTAATAACTCCACTGGAGATGACCTCACTTACCTTTGGACATTTCAAAACGCAACTCCTGCCACTTTTATAGGTCAGAACCCTGGACCTATTTGCTTTAATACTGCAAGCACAGCAGGCCCGTTTGCCATCACGCTGAGCGCCACAAATGCACAAGGCGCTGTAAGTACAAGCACACAATTTGTAACTGTTTTGCCAATGCCATCGGTAACAAGCACTATCTCAGACACCTTAGGGGGTGTTTATGTGGTGATTGCTGACACCACCATCGATATGTTTCAAGAAGCTTACTTGTACGCAGAAGGTGCTCCAATGGGCGGAAATTTAACCTGGTATCCAAGTGGCGTTGTCCAGGATAGTATTTCGGGTTGTACCGCTTGTATTGCTGGCGATTCATTGACAGTGACTCCATTTTACACCACTTATTATGTTGTTGAGTATGGTTTAAATGGATGTTACGCTTATGATACAGTATTGGTTACTGTTAATTTTTCAAATCAAGTTCAAGTTGTGCTGCCTAATTCCTTTTCTCCAAACGGAGACGGAGAAAACGATTATTTTCGAGTTCTTACCAATGTAGATGCCAACAGCAATTTCGGCAATGACTTTGAAGAAGGAGGCGCTCTTGCCGAGATTGATTTACGAATTTTTAACCGCTACGGCCAACAGGTATTTCGTACAACAGATGTCAAAGAAGGATGGGATGGTACCTACAAAGGAAAGGCCATGAACCCAGCCACTTATACCTATATTCTTAATTTTCGCACTATTGATGGCCGTTCTGGCTCGCGAAAAGGCAATGTGACCCTATTTAGATAAGACTATGAAAAGCAACTTTATTTTAGCTATTTGTCTAGCTTCCTCGTTAAGTGCAGCAGCCCAACAAGATCGCATCATCTCTAATTGGTCTCAGTCACAAATGATCTACAACCCTGCAGCAGTTGCTACAGGTGCGTCCGATATGAGTTTTTTCGCCAACCACCGCTCACAATGGCTGAGTATTCCTGAAATGGGTATAGGTATGCGCAGTAACTTTTTGAATGGAGAATTTAAAGTAAAAGAAGAAGGGCTCTCTAACCGAAACAATTTTGGAGTTGGATTTAGCATACTTAGTGATCAGACGGGCTCGGCCAATTTAACGACACTCAGTGTATCCCTACCCTTGAATTACACCATTGCTTTGGATCGCCAAAATAAGCTCAGTATTGGTATGTCGCCAGGATTTATTCAACAAGCATCAGATCGTTCATCTCAGACTTGGGAAAACCAATGGAATGGCAGTGTATTTGACCCGGCGCTTAATGTAGAAAATAGCATTAATGGCTCTTATGCCACCATGGACCTAGGAACTGGTATTTATTTCCAACACCAAATCAATAATCGCTCCTCGTTTTATGCAGGTTATGCGCTCAATCATCTGATCAAACCAAAAATGGCGTGGTCTTTTGGTGGTGATAAAATGTATATGCAAATGGTACTGCAAGGGGGTGCCGATTTAGCCACCCGTAATCCAGACTTTAGAATACAGCCAAATTTTGTGTTTTTCCGAGTAGCAAATACCAATAGCCTGACCCTTGGCGCCACTTTTGAAAATACCATCAAAGAAGGTTCAAAAATTACTGGCATCAACAAATCAAACTGTGTCAATTACGGTGTGTATTATCGTCACAATGACGCCATTGTAGCCACCTTCGGCATGAAAGTTTCTCAATTCCGCTTTGGATTATCTTTTGATGCCAATACCTCAAAACTCAATTCGGCAACTGGTGGAATTGGTGGCGCTGAAATCTATTTCAAAGCCCTGATGAACTATAAGAAATTCAATGCACAATCACGCATGAAATAAGCCTTTAAAAGCAATCTAAATTCATAAGAAACCTACCATTATGGTAGGTTTTTTTTATTTTTAACCTATGGATCGCTTGTTGGGTGAAATAATTCAAAGTAAAGACAATTTTGTTTGCAAGCATACTGGGGAAGAGCTGCTGCTTATCCCCCTCAAAGACAATGTTGCAGACTTTAATCAATATTTGGTGCTCAACGAATTGGGGGCCTATATTTGGGATTTGTTAGACAGCCAATCGACCTTTGGCTATTTACATGAGAAAGTTTATGCAGAGTTTGAAGTCTCTTCCACCCAATTAAAAACTGATCTTGAGCAATTTATTGTTTCTCTTCATCAATATACTTGCAAACAATGAACCCCATTGGCAGTGCTTGTGTTGCAGGATATCATTTTGCTCTATTCAATCAAAGCTCACTTCCGATAATTTTTGACATTGGCTTTAGTTCATTTCTAAAAGAACAAGTACCTTGCGCGGATAGAAACCTATCATTTCATGAGGGCTTTATTGAATTTGATATCACCGCCCGCCTTTATCAAGCAAAAAATAATGACCAGCTATTATGGGAAATAGTTGATACCAATAAAGGTAGGTGGTTTTTGGTGTACCATCCAGAAAATGGCAATTTACAACAACAAGCACAATACGACAGCAAACAAGGTTCTTGGACTATCCATTGCAAAAGCGAACAGCACCTAAACGAAGATGTACTCAATCCTTTAGCCTATCCCATGGCCCCATTGCTTTGGTATCAGCTCACCACCGAAGAGCCATTACTTTTGATACACGCCTCAGGTATCTTTGACGGAGAAAAAGGTAGGATTTTTGCAGGGTTTAGCGGTGTAGGAAAAAGTACCATGGCTAAAATTTGGCAGCAAGCCGGCGCTCAAATAATCAATGATGATCGCTTATTGATTAAAAAAGAAAACGATGGCACATGGCGCATGCACAATACACCTATGTATTACCAAGACGAACCAAAAAGTGCCAAATTACAGCACATTTACTTCCCGTATCATCATCCGAGCAACACACATGATTTAATCCTTGGAGCCAAAGCCATTGCCCAACTTCTTGCCTTTACTATTCATCATGGTTATGACATCAAGCACCTTTTGCATCATAGCCTCATTGCCGAAGAGCTTCTAAAAGATCTGGGTGCCGCAAAACTTGGTGTCGTGCCAAATGAGCAAATCGTCCTATTCATTAAAGCAAATGAATAAAGGTAAGTTACGTCCGGAATTGGAGCTCATGCTTCGCTTGAGCCATCCAAGTTGCACAGAGCAAAAAGCTCATACCTTACTCTCAAACCTGCCGGTCGACTTCGATTGGCAATACTTCATTGACCGAGCAATTGCTACCCATTTTGCAGGGTACTTACTCCCCTACCCAACTTTAAATGAAACATTCTACCCCGAAGGCATTCTAAAAAAAATAAAGGCCTATCAACATCGGATATTATTACACGGAACACTACTCAGAGAGGCCTGCTTAAAAATTGCTACAATACTTAATCAAGAAAAAAAACCTTACGCTATACTTAAAGGCTTTGATCTACATTTTAGAAATTCAATATCTCTTAAAACAAGACAAATATCGGATATTGATATACTTATCGATGAAAATGACCTTGAGTCAATTGCCCATGTCTTAGAAGCGCAAGGCTATACCATTATCAGACACCAATATAAATCTAAATGGCATCAACAATGGCTCAAGACACATGCACCTATGAGTGCAAAACAAGAATCAGTATCCATTGATATTCATACAAATGCCGTTGACCAAGTACACCAAATTCCATTTGAAATCAATCTCAAAGAACTATCTCAAATTAGCGTAAACGGTACGCAAGTAAATATGCTTGCCCCCGAAGTGAGCAATTTATTTCTTAAAGTACATGCATACAAGCACTTAAATGCACTCAGCAACTTAAAACCCTCAATGCTCATTGATCTATATCAACTGAATCAATCTACTGCTGCCAAGGAAAATGAACTCAATAAAATGATCTATGAAATGGATGGTTTTACAAACCGAGTTCATACATTGAATTTCAATCAAAAACATCTATTTGATCAGTTTTTCTTAAAACAATTAGCAGGTGAAAAATTAAATTTGACTTTTCGGATCAAACGTATCTTTAAAAGATTGCGTCCTGTAAAATCCATTTATAAGAGCATCGTACTTCTTTACTTTGATCTCTTTCCACAGAAATCATTCTTGATTTACCGATTCGGCAATGGAAATTATGTCCTGTTGCTATTTAAACGAATTTTTGATGCGTTTGGTAAATCTTACGGGGAAAAGTAGAATAATCAAAACGTTTTTCAATACTTCGTTTCGACGATACAATATTTTTCTTGAAGGTTTTAGCGCTCTATGGTTGGATTTATTATTGATTGTAACAACCTTCCCTAAATACAATTCATTGCCAAACCATTCATCTTGTTCAAGATTGGAATCACCCTGTGTACGAACCAGTAATTCTCCGTTTTCGTTTGCAATTTCCACAATTCGGTGCATAATTGCGCGCTGTTCTCTTTTGAAGGCAACTAAATCACCCAAATGCAGCTCATTGATGGGCACATATTTCAATCCAAGATTCGCTCCCTTCCATACTGAAGGAAACATACTCCAACCACTAGCCAAAAGCTCAACTGTCTTACCAGAGCGCAGCTCCGCATACATTATATCTATTAAAGAGCTCCGATTGTTTGGCTTCACCAGCCAAATTTAAATATTTTCTGAATGTATCCTTCGGGCAATTGTGGCATCGAAGGGTTGGGTGGTGGCCCAGACATCATGACTAATGAAATTTCAGTATCCAATGCAATACGCTCAATTTGCGGCGCTGTATAGCGTTTCTTTTGCTTGCTTTGAGGCGCTTGGTTTGTGATTTTTTTCATAACCCTTATTATTCTTGGATGAACACTTTTTTCTTTTCTAGTATGTTACCGTACTGCACCGTTAAGTAATATATTCCTGATGGTACATCGAGCTCAAATTCTGTAATTGATCCCTGCAATTGATCGCTATGCACAACCCTTCCGCTGGCATCACTTACCCTCACCGAGCCTTCAATGGTGGTGTTTCTGGGCTGGTCCAAAATGACCTGAATTTTTCCTTTTGAATCGGTGGTCACAACAATTTCACCCCCTTCGGCATAGCTATTGTCTGTAGGATCAAACTCATTGCTCGGACCTTGGGCTTCAACACCATAGTAGGAAGGATAAAAATGCAATACAAATCGGCCCTGTACCAACCCACTACTTGCATAGAAAGCATACGTATCGTTGATTGTAAAATCCGTCAATATACCCTCTTGTTTATCTTCGAGTAAAATTTTACCGTAATCAAGCACATATTCTGTAAGGTGTAGCTCATAATTCTTACTTGTTGGTACATCCAAATAAAGTGGGACGGATATCTTCTTTTTATTATTCTTTAATCCATTCATCACTAGCTTTTTGCCCGCTGCCATGGTATATATCTGTGGCGCACCGCTCACAAACATTTTTTCTGAATCATTCGCATCCACTGCATTGCTCATGTCTTGATTCATATAGATCAAGGCCTGATCAAATCTAGCGTCATCCACTAAATTCACCCTCGCTAAAATAGGAAAATAAGTGCTGTTTTTAAGGCCGACATTGCCAGATTGATGCGAAGTAAAAGCGCGTTGAAAATTCAATTGTCCTGCTGAAGAGGAGAGTGGATTTGTTACATTGACCTTAACCCATATGGCTTGAAGAGGTGCGATGTATTGCGCAGTGGTAGAGCCAGTTGCACCAAGACTATAAGAAGATGTATTCGACTCTAAACCAGTCGAGGCATTATAAGCAATCAGAGCACTAAGGTCCGGACCTGAAGAATTGTAAGACCTGATATAATAAGTAGGAGAAATATTGGTTGAATTTGAATGCACTTGTGCCCAATCCAAATATGCGGTATATGGGTTGGCAACCAAATGCCAACCTGCATAGGTGCCTGCATTATTACTCAAGCTCAGAGTTTCATCTTGCGCATATAAATTTGCACCCGAAAAGGTCAGTGTTCCATTGTCTGATCGGCGATGCACATAGCCAGTTGTTGGACTTAAGTTCGTAGCATCGGCCACAGCCGCATACGCACCATTAGAAAAAGACCAAACCTTATTCAAGTCTCCAGCATTTCCAAAACCCACACTTCGTGCACATGGCACCGGTGTACCCATATACCAATAACGCCCCGTCAATGTATTACCTGAACCAGCATTGTCACTTAACGTTTGCTTTATATTGTATGTACCCGAACCTGTAACACTAGATCCCTGCTTAAATGTCGCACCGTTTTCAATAGTCATAGTACCATTGTTGGTAAGGGTTCCGGTTACGGTGAGTTCCACACCTGAGTCTAATGTTAATGTAATCCCAGATTTAATTTGAATTGAAGTCACGGATAAATCAGATGAGATATTGACATCATGATTGATTACTGCATAAGACAAGTTTGAAGGTACAACATTGTCTGCCCAAATTGCTTGAGATGACCAAGTTCCTGAGGAAATAGTTTTGCTCAAAACCCTAAAAGTTGCTTTGTAATTATTTCCATTATTATTAGCATATACAGTTCCTGGTGTACCAGTTGCGTTTGAATATACTTCAAGATAATAATTTCCAGCACTTAAACCACTTAGTAGGTCTATGGAATTTGATACACTCTGCCAAGTTTGATTTCCACCACAACCTCCAGGATCATTAGAATTCCAATTATAACTTATCGAGCTAAAACTACTTGGAGTCGAAGAGACTTGATAAACCCGATAATAAAGATTCCCGCCGGATACATCTCCACCATTACATTTATATGTTTTATTTTGACCCCCTTTGAGCGTCAAATTTTGTATTCCTTGTTCAAACACCCCTAAATCTAAACTATTGAAGTCAAGGTTGGAAGTGGTTGCATTCAAATCATACCATGAAAGACCACTAGAATTTATATCCAACACGACATACGATTCATAAATTCCAATTTGAGCCTGTCCCCAACTCAAACCAATATTTCCAAATAAAAATGCACACAGAAAAAGTGCGAAACGGGTATGTAACGTTCTAGAATTCATATGTATACAGGTTTAGTAAGTGTAAAAATAACACTCAGAATGTAAAAAGCAAATTTTTAAATTACTTTTTCACGTCAGAATATACCATCATTAGATGAAGGAAGATACCCCGCCCGTATGGATGAAGAGTACTTTTTTGCCTTTTAAATGAGAAAGTTGGCTCTGCAGAGCCAACAGAGCTTTGGCGGTATATGTGGCCTCGATTGGGAACTGTTTGGTATCATTAAAAATTTTTATGAATTCCATTAATTCAGGACTCGTTTTGGCATAACCTCCGTGGTGGTATTGATCTAGTACCCTTACTTGCTCAAATGGAAATTGGAGGTGGGCGGTAAAGGAGTTTTGTTTAGCCTGCTGGGACAAGGCCTTCATTTCTTTTAAAGACCGAAAACCCTTTAGCACAGGTACAACAAAAAGATCGGTTTGAGAAGGAATGCTTGCCAAAACGCCCAAACTAGTTGTGGTTGTGCCTTGAGCTATAAATACAGCATCAAAATGTTTACTGTTATTTTGAGCAACAGCTTCAGGATAAATTGAAGTGCAGCCTAAAATGCCTTCTGGGTTAGCACCTCCTTCTGGAATAAACCAAGTTGGTTTATTTTCAAACTCATGAAGTCCGGATTGATACTTCTGTTCTTTATAATTGGATCTATGAATAAAGTTCAATTTCATACCAAGTGCATGGCATTGTTCTAATATTCGATTACTCTTTTCATGTAATTCTTCGCCTCGCACCCTAGCAGCAATAGGCATTTTCACTTCTTTAGCAGCGGCAGCACTGGCCAACAAATGATTTGAATAGGCCCCGCCATAGGTAATCAATTGGGTTGCTCCAACTTTTTGAGCCGTCAAGAGATTTCCTTCCAATTTGCGCAATTTATTACCCGAAATAAATTGATCAATTAAATCGTCGCGCTTCACGAACAATTGAACATCAAAATTGTTAGCCTCTAAAAGGCTAAACGATTCTAAAGAAGAAGCATTTTTTAACCTTGCAAACCATTGATTTATATCAGCTAACATGAGTGAAGATTTTTCCGGTTTTTCAAAAAAAAGTCAACTAAACGAAGATGATTACTATTTGTCTGAAGAAGGTTATATCGTATTTACCGAAAATTACCATCTCAAGCGTGGTTATTGCTGCAAAAGCGGCTGCAAGCATTGCCCCTATGGATATGATCCAAAAACTGGTCATCTAAGTACTTCCTACCCAAAGAACTAATCAATTCCTAGCTCGGGATACTTTCCCTTGTATTGCTTTAAGATATTCTTGATTTTTTGAATATCTGCATCTGCATCGCCTGTTGGCCAAAAAATACTATGAAAGCCCCCAGTTTTGGTGGCAAAATCAATATAAGCCACATAAATGGGTACTTGTGCTTTTTGTGCTACATAATAAAAGCCCTTTTTCCAGTTAGGATTATAACTGCGGGTTCCTTCTGGAGAGAATACCAGATACAAGGTTTCGTATTTTTCAAAATAACTCACGGCGGTATCAGTAAGATTATTTTTTTTACTTCGATCCACTGGAATACCCCCAATGGCTTTCAAAAACCAACCTAAGGGTCCCCAAAATAATTCCTTTTTCATAAGGTATTTACCCTTCACTCCATATTGAGTAAAGGCCAAACGCCCTAGAATAAAATCCCAATTAGAGGTATGTGGACCAACGGCAATAACACATTTATTGATACCTTCAGGCGGATTCGGATCAACTTTCCATCCAATTACCCAAAAAATAAATTTTGCCAAGAACTTCATGGTCTAAAGTTAAACAATTCATCTTTGATATATCTTTACATCGTGAAGTCTCTTAAAGAAATTGCCTCGGGCCTATTTATAGTCGCCATCTTGATAGGATGTTTGGCTTTAAGTCCGTTGTTGGATATTCAAAAAACCAAACTTGCACAGATTCCGAGCTTTGAAAATCATATTTTTCAGTATGCGGTGATGCCTTTGCAGGTAGTTCAAAGTTGGATTTTAGAACAGCAATTAGAATCAAAAGACCCTGCAGTGCAGCAAACACTGAAAAACCTCAATGACAAACTCAATTTAAAAAAAGATAAGGTCTTAGAAAATTTCAAGTTTGACCTTTTCGGTGCCGTAGCATACTACTTAATTGACCAACCAAATAAAGAATTTTCTTTTGTTTTTCTTCCAGGATCAGGACTTGCAAAAGGTTGGAATTCAAACCGACATTACACAATCGATGAAGGTGTTTTTTATTTTACAGAAATTCTTCAACCCAAAGAACAATCCTATTTTGTTGAAAGTATTAAAGGATTAAAATTTAAAACCATTGAGCTCAATGCGCGTACACAAAAATTTGAATTAAGGGGGCATACCTATAAATTACACTGGGAGCGCCATGCATTTGAATTAGAACTTAGCGCCAATAAGAAAAGCAAATTCACAAGATTAATGCCCAATGGATTTCATGTCAGTTGTCCAATTGCGTTGAGAAATATGCCCCATGCTTTTTTCTTTCTTGAAAATATCAAGGATTGTTCAATCAATTATTACGGCGCAAAGCTCAATGACAAGCAGGCTTTAGAATTTGAATTTGAAGTGCTGCTCTCTTTTGACAATGACTTAAAAATCAAACAGTTTCTCAATGAAGCTCAAAAAGCTTATCCAAATTGGGATTGGCACCAAAATTTTGTCAAAGTCAATGAGGCCATTTACGCCATAAAGCGAGAAAATAAAAAGCAACTATTTATCTGCAGTAGTCCTAAGAACTTCATTAAAAATGGACAAATTAAAAAACAAAATAGCATTGCTCCCATCATTTTTTCTGGAGACCCTACCCTGCTCACAAAATTTGAGAATGCCGGTTGGGCTGCAGCAGTATTAGAATTATTCCCCATTTACAGAGGATTGTCTGACTTTACCTCTAGAACAGCTCTAGTAAGCACAAAGAATCAAAGTATCCGTTGGGAGTTAAAACAAGATTATTTTGCCGCAGGAGAATTTTTAAAACTGCTTGGAAGTAGTATTGAATAAATAAAGGCCCCGTTGCAAGCAACGGGGCCTTTCCACTCAGTATTACTAAACCTATCTATGAAATAAAGAGCAGTACGAACTTATCTAATAAATAATAATTCTCTAAATTTTGGTAAAGGCCATAATTCATCCTCTACTAATAATTCAAGTTTATCTGCATGGTATCGGATTTCATCGAAATGTACTTTTACATCATCACAATAAACCAATGCTTTTTGCTCAGCACTTTCTAATTTATTAGCGCGCTTACGCTCAGCGAGCATGGTATCTGATGCTTCTTTCATTTTATTGATGTGTAAGGATACCTTTTCCAATAATTCAATTTGTGCTTTGGCTGCAGATTTACCTGATTTTTCTCCTAGAATATTGATCAGCCCTTGAACGTTCTGAATCAATTTATTTTGATACTCAACCGCTGCAGGAATGAAATAATTCTGTACCAGATCACCCATTAAACGAGACTCAATTTGAATTTTTAAAATATAATTTTCAAACTCAATTTCTGCACGTGCCTCTAACTCTCTAGGTGAAAGCACTTCCATTTCTGCAAAGAGTTGCTTGACTTCTTTGTTGTGCCAAACTTGAAGCGCTCGCGGGGTATCTTTTAAGTTAGACAAACCACGTTTCTGGGCTTCTTTTACCCATTCATCTCCATAGCCGTTACCTTCAAAACGAATCTTTTTCGACATCTTGATAAGTGCTTGCAATTCTTTTAAAATGGCTTCGTCTTTGCTCTCTCCTTTTTCAATGCGTTTGTCAACGGCCAATTTAAACAAGCGCAATTGTTTGGCCATAATAGTGTTAAGAACAATCATTGCAGACCCACAGTTCGCAGATGAACCAACGGCTCGGAATTCAAATTTGTTACCTGTAAAAGCAAAAGGAGAAGTTCTATTTCTATCCGTATTATCGAGTAAGATTTGCGGAATTTTACCAATATTGAGTTTCAATTCTGTTTTATCTTGCGGGGTCATTTTCCCTGCCTTGATATTTTTCTCGAGATCGTCTAGCAACCCAGATAGCTGGGTCCCAATAAACGTTGAAATGATCGCTGGAGGAGCTTCATTGGCACCGAGTCGGTGATCGTTTCCAGCCGATGCAATGGCAGCACGTAACAAATCAGCGTTATCATGAATTGCGGCAATGGTGTTGACGAAAAATGTCAAGAATTGCAAATTGGATTTTGGATTTTTTCCAGGAGCTAATAGATTCACGCCTGTGTTTGTTCCCAAAGACCAATTGTTGTGCTTGCCCGAACCATTGACGCCAGCAAATGGCTTTTCATGCAAAAGTACACGGAAGTTGTGCTTGCGCGCAATTTTTTCCATGATATCCATCAATAGGAGATTGTGGTCATTAGCCAAATTACACTCTTCAAAAATTGGCGCACACTCGAATTGATTCGGTGCAACCTCGTTGTGTCGGGTAGTAACTGGAATCCCTAATTTCAAAGACTCCACTTCGAATTCACGCATAAAAGCATTCACTCGCTCCGGGATTGAACCAAAATAATGGTCTTCTAGTTGTTGCCCTTTAGCAGGTGCATGACCAAACAATGCACGACCTGTTAGCATTAAATCCGGGCGGGCGTTAAACAGTGCAGAATCTATTAAGAAATACTCTTGTTCCCAACCTAAGGTCGCATTGACTTTGGTGACGTTTTTATCAAAATACTGACAAACCTCTACTGCAGCCTGATCAACTGCATGCAATGCTTTTAGCAAAGGCATTTTATAGTCTAGAGACTCTCCAGTGTAGGATATAAAAATGGTAGGAATACAAAGGGTTTTTCCAATGACAAATGCTGGCGAAGATGGATCCCAAGCCGTGTAGCCGCGAGCCTCGAAGGTATTTCGGATACCACCATTAGGAAATGACGATGCATCTGGCTCTTGCTGCACAAGCATATCACCATCAAAACGTTCAATGGCTTTACCAGGGGCAATTGGCTTGAGAAATGCATCATGTTTCTCGGCGGTAGTTCCGGTGAGTGGCTGAAACCAATGCGTATAGTGAGTGGCTCCTTTAGAAATGGCCCAGTCTTTCATTGCACTAGCTACTTGATCAGCATATTTACGATCCAAGCGCGTACCATTTTGAATGGCCTCGATCATGAATTTAAAAGTGTCTGAAGGTAGATATTCCCGCATGACATCTTGATGAAACACATTTTGACCAAATAAATCCGAAAGTTTCCCATTGTACTCAATGTGTTTCGGTTCACGGTGCAACACATCTTGGTAAGCATTTAATCGTTTTGTAGCCATAATTTTAATTTTTTTTTACAAAAGTATTCATTTTTTAGGGGGTCTACCATAATTTTTATATGTTTTTTCAACATTACCCCCTAAAAAATCAACAATAATTGAAAAATTACCTAAAATATACTTTTTAAAAAAGAATTTTGAAATTTGTCATATGGATGAACGTAATTTGTTTGATCGGCCTAAACCCGCTGCAGTGGCTGTGCATTTATTTGCAATTCAAGGCCAATTTCATTTCATACTCATTGAAAGAAGTAAGTATGAAGGGCAGCATAGCGGTCAAATAGCCCTTCCTGGTGGTAAACCCGAAGAAACTGACCCCGATTTACTTTTTACCGCTCGAAGAGAGTCTTGTGAAGAAATCGGTATAGATGTGGTCAAAGGCACATTTTTGAGAAGACTATCAACGGTCTATATTCCTGTTTCGGGATTTGAAGTCAACCCTTTTGTGATTTTTCACGATGCACCTCCACACCTTGAACAAAACTTCAGAGAAGTTGCCAATATTTTTCTGGTACCGACCACCGATTTATTGAATGCCAATAACAGACAATTGCAACATATAGAACTGCCCAACGGAATGATCTTAAAGGACCAACCATGTTTTATACTCAAAGAAAAAGTGGTTTGGGGGGCGACGGCCAAAATACTCGATGAACTTGGTTTTTTACTTAGCAATGACCTTCTTTTCTAAGAAGCTATCTGCTAAAAACAAAAAGAGGAACAAACTGTATTTGTTCCTCTTTTTGCTAAACCATGCTAAAACTATAAAACTAAAACTACAACTATGAACTGTAATTTCGGTGCAAAGATACAGCGACTTTTAGCATTTGCAAACTTTTTATTGTAAATTAATTGTTAATTTTTCTAGCTCGGGTCATTTCTCTTTTTCCTGGGGGCCCGGGCAAAGCCTCTACTTGAAAACCAATCTCTTTTAACTTTCTTTTAAAAGCTCCTTGGGCACAATACGTCACTAAACTACCACCAGCGCTAAGGGACTTATAAAGCTTTTCAAAAATGATACTTTCCCACATTTCAGCTTGTGCCCGAGGGCCAAATGCGTCATAATAGATCAAGTCAAAATTGTACTTTGCTGGCCAGTCTTGAATTTGTATTTTCATTTTAGTAAGCGTAAACATTTCATGCAATTGTAGTGCTTGCTCCCACTCTGATTGCATCATTTTTTGATAAAAATGCTGCCAGTCAGTTTGGTTAACATAACAAAGCTCAGACCATAACTCACTACCCACAGGAAATGCCTCAATACCTGTATAGATCAAAGGAATTTGATTTTCAATGGCATATTGAGCGCTCAGCAATGCATTCAAACCAGTACCGAACCCCACTTCTAAAACTGAAATCTTTTTTTCGCATGAAAAGGTGCGCAAGCCATGGTCAATGAATACGTGTTTGGCTTCTTGAACACTACCGTGCATTGAATGATATGTTTCATCCAACTCAGCCACGAAAAGTGTTGGCGATCCATCAGCTGTTCGTCTGATTTCAATTTTACTGCTCATCGTTTTAAAAACTTATAATTTACGAATCAAATAAAGACCATCTCGGATGGGCAATAAAACTTTTTCTACGCGACTGTCTTTACTTATGGCAGTGTTTAATTCACGCAATAATACGGTATCCTTATCCTGATGTTTGGAGTCGAGTACCTTGCCTGACCACAAAACATTATCGATAAGGATATATCCTCCTGACTTTAGTTTTGATAAGGCCAACTCATAGTATAGCGGATACTGTTGCTTATCGGCGTCTATAAAAATCAGATCAAAATCAGCCCTCAGATCCGGAATAATTTGGGCAGCATCACCGATTAAATATTCAATTTGCTTGCCATAAGAACTCTGATTAAAATATCCCTGTACGCGCTCCTTAAGTTCTTCATTGATATCTATGGTAATGAGGCTTCCATTTGGTTTGAGCCCTTCAGCCAAACAGAGTGCTGAATATCCGGTATAAGTACCTATTTCAAGGATATGTTCAGGACGGCACATCCAAGACAACATGCTGAGCAGTCGACCTTGAAAATGTCCGCTGAGCATACGCGGTTGCAGTACTTCTAGATGCGTCTCGCGGTCAATTTTGGTTAATAATGCCCCACATTCTGAACTGTGTTGCGAAACATAATCTTGTAATTCTGTTGAAATGAACTCCATCGTGCGATTCAATTTCTACAAAGATACACGAAGCTCGGCGCATTTTTCTAAATTTGTGCCTTCAGATAACACAAATGACTGTAGCACAAATAAGACAACAATTTTTTGACTTTTTTCAAAGTAAAGGACATCAAATTGTATCGTCGGCACCAATGGTGGTGAAGAATGACCCAACATTAATGTTCACCAATGCCGGAATGAACCAATTCAAAGATTATTTTTTGGGATACCAAAAGCCCACATCTTTGCGCGTTGCTAATTCACAAAAATGCCTTCGCGTATCTGGCAAACACAATGATTTAGAAGAAGTTGGTGTAGACACCTATCACCACACAATGTTTGAAATGTTGGGGAATTGGTCTTTTGGCGATTATTTCAAAGAAGAAGCCATTGCTTGGGCATGGGAACTACTTACAGAAGTGTACAAAATCCCAAAAGATCAACTTTATGTCACCGTCTTTGAAGGAGATGCTTCAGATGGCGTACCCATGGATAACGAGAGTTTTGACATTTGGAAAAAATTCATTGCTGCGGATCGGATTATTTTGGCTTCGAAAAAAGATAATTTTTGGGAAATGGGTGACACAGGCCCTTGCGGCCCCTGCACTGAAATTCACGTTGATTTGCGCAACCCCTCAGAACGCTCGCAAACCGACGGTAAGCTTTTGGTTAACGCAGATCATCCGCAAGTGATTGAAATTTGGAATAATGTGTTTATGGAATTCAACCGCAAAGCAGACGGCTCATTGCAAGCACTACCATCCAAACATGTCGATACGGGTATGGGACTAGAACGCCTTGCTATGGCCTTACAAGCAAAGCAATCCAATTACGATACGGACCTATTTCAGACTTTGATCAATTTTATTGCGACCAAGGCGAATGTTCCTTATGGCCAAAATGAAGAAAAAGACATTGCACTTCGGGTCATTGCAGATCACATCCGTGCCATCGCATTCTCAATTGCCGACGGGCAATTGCCTTCAAACAACGGTGCAGGCTATGTCATTCGCCGCATTTTACGCCGAGCCGTGAGATACGGTTACCAAACCTTGGGGCTCAAAGAACCATTTCTATGCGAGCTTTCTGTTGTATTATCTGAACTCATGGGGCAACCTTACACGGAGTTATTGAATCAAAAAGAGCTCATTTTTAAGGTAATCAAAGAAGAAGAATTAAGCTTCTTTCGCACATTAGAATTAGGCATCAAACGTATAGACGATCTTATTTTGCAGTTAAAAGCAGCACAGCAATCTCAAATTTCAGGTGCCGCTGCATTTGAGCTGTACGATACCTATGGTTTCCCCTTAGATCTGACCTCACTTATTGCCAGAGAAAATAACCTGAGTATTGACGAAGCTGGATTTGAAAAAGAGTTACAAATTCAAAAAGATAGATCTAGAGCGGCCACAAACGTTTCTACAGACGACTGGATTGAGGTGAGGCCAGATGTGCAAACTCGATATGTTGGTTATGACATCAAAGAATGTGTGGTAGAAATGATCAAATACCGCAAAGTAAGTCAGAAAGGAAAATCGTTTTATCAAGTTGTACTGGACCAAACACCCTTTTATGCTGAAGGTGGAGGCCAAATAGGTGATCAAGGTGTGCTGAGCAGCCAAAACGAGCAAATAGTTATATTCGATACCAAAAAAGAAAACAACCTCATTGTTCACCTTTGTACAGAAATTCCCGCAGCACCTGAACTTCAGTTTGTTGCAAAGGTAAACCTCTCAAAGCAACAACAAACCGCCAAAAATCACAGTGCAACGCATCTCTTGCATCACGCTCTAAGAGAAATCCTCGGCACACACGTCGAACAAAAAGGATCATTGGTCACTGAAAAAGGACTGCGTTTTGATTTCTCTCATTTTTCAAAAGTGAATGATGAACAACTCATAGCCATTGAAAATCATGTCAATGAGGCGATTAAAGCGGCGCTACCCTTGGTTGAAGAACGTTCGATGTCAATTGATGAAGCTAAGCAAAAAGGAGCAATGGCTTTATTTGGTGAAAAATACGGTGAAAAAGTACGCGTCATTGAATTTGGACCCTCAGTCGAACTGTGCGGAGGTATACATGTCCAAAACACCAATGAAATCGGTATTTTTAAGCTCGTGACCGAAACGGCAGTAGCTGCTGGTATTCGAAGAATTGAGGCCATAAGCGGAGATGCTGCCATGAATTATTATAAAGAAAAAGCACAACAGCTCGAGCAAATAGAAGACCTACTTAAAAAGCCAAAAGATATTCTTAAAGCCATAGAAGCCTTGCAATCTAAGAACCAAGCACTCGAAAAAGAGCTAGAACGATTGGCTAAAATGCAAGCACAGCAACTTAAAAATGAGCTTAAAGGCGAAATAAAAGAATTCAATGGCTATCATTTATTGATTAAAGAAATCAAAACCGACGCGGCAAGCGCAAAGGACATCCTTTTTGGACTGCGACAAGAATTCGAACCTTTTGTTGGTGTTTTAGCCCATAAAGAAACCGACAAATGTGGACTCACGATTTTACTTGACGAAACGCTCGCTGCGCAAAACAACTGGAATGCAGCACAATGGATTAGAGAATCCGCTAGCTTGATTCAAGGAGGAGGCGGTGGACAAAGCACCTTTGCTACTGCTGGAGGAAAAAACCCTAGCGGTCTGCAAGCAGCACTGCAGATGATTCAAAATAAATTAAGTGAGCAATAAAAGAATTCTTATTCTCACTTATTATTGGCCGCCCAGTGGGGGCACCGGTGTGCAGCGCTGGCTACATTTCAGTAGGTATCTAGAAGAATTGGGATGGGAACCTATCATTTACACCCCCTCTAACCCTGAAGCTCCAGTTCAAGACCCAGCGCTTGTTGAATTAATTGGACCTAAGACTGCAGTATGGTATCAACCCATTTGGGAACCCACACAATGGTATAAAAAAGTTAGTGGTAAGAAGGGGCAACAATTGCATACAGGTTTTTTAAATGAAGAAGGTCAAAAAAAGTCAACACTGATACAAAAATTGTCCATGTGGTTAAGGGCAAATTTTTTTATCCCAGATGCAAAAAAGGCTTGGATTCGGCCCTCTGTAAAATTTTTAAAATCAAAACTAAAGCAAAACCCAGTAGCTGCTATCATTTCAACAGGGCCTCCGCATTCTTTGCACCTCATTGCACAAGCGCTCAAAAACCAAACCAATACCCCCTGGATTGCCGACTTCCGCGACCCCTGGACCCAAATAGATTGGTTTGAAAAATTGCCGCTGTCCAGAAAAAGTCTTAAAAAACACCTGCGCTTGGAAAACAGCGTTTTTCAACAGGCTGACCAATTAGTTGTTGTCAGTAAAGACATGCAATTCCAAATGGAAAAATTAGCGTTCAGAAAGCCTGAATTGATCTCTAATGGCTATGCTCCCGAAGATTTTCAAGATTTCAAAATTCAAGCTGACCCACATTTTACAATTCTTCACACCGGATCAATCAATAAAGATCGCAATCCAAGTGAACTATGGAAAAGTTTGGGGATATACGTAAAAAATAATACTGAATTTGCTCTCAAATTGCGAATCCGACTCATCGGAGCGCTTGATTCAAGTGTGAAAGATGACATAGAAAATGCTGGCCTTTTGCCTTTTACTCATTTTGAATCATTTGTACCGCATGATCGAGTAGTCAAGGAGCTCGCATCTTGTAGCTTATTGATATTGCCACTAAATAATGTCAAGAGTCAGAAAGGAATTGTAACTGGTAAATTATTTGAATATCTGGCAAGTCAACAATCCATTTTAGCCATTGGTCCTAAAGATGGAGATGCCGCAGGAATTCTAAACACACAGGCAGGCACCAAAGTCATAGGGTTTGATGAACCCATTGATTGGGATGAAATCATTAAACTTAGTCAAGAAAATTCAACGCGAACGACAAGCTTGTTACCCTATTCAAGAAGAGCATTAGCCGCATCTTATGCAGCATTAGTATCTAAGGTTATAAATAGAATTTAACAGTCGAGCCCGCATGCAAAATTTTGTCGAAACTTTTTTACTCAACTGTGGTTTATCCTGGACAAGTTCAAAATTTATACCCTACTTATTGCTCTTGGTACTGGGTATCATCTGTGGAATAAAAATAAAAAACACCCTTTTAAGACCATGGCTTAAGATTTTAGCCATTTTTTTGTGTATTAGCCTTCCATTCGGGACCTACTTTTATTTTTTTCCCATTTACCATCCTGATCTCATCAATCAAAGTTATCGTCCGCAAATATTGCCTAAAATTCCCTACAAGGCACCCACATTAATTGTAGTGATCTTACCAGGTTGCCCTTACTGCGAAGCCTCAATAGACATCATCAATCAAGTCAAGGCGCAAAACCCGAAACTGCACATCGTTTATCAACTCGTTTCCGATGACCCAGAGTCACAAAAATGGTTCAAAAAAGTACTGAATAAAAAAATCGAGGTCTCTTATTCCAAGCAAGCACCTCTTTGGATGCTTGCCGCAGAAGGTGTTTTTCCGAGTTATCTTTTATTCGACAATAAAAGACTAAAAGCCGCCTGGCACAATACTACTTTTGGGGTTCGGGCTCTTGACGAGCTTCGTTCTTATAACTGAACCAAAAACCAAGCAAAACGCCAAGAAGCAATAAGCCCGAGCCAAACATAGATAAGTTCACTCCAGTTTGTACGCTTTGTGGCTCAAATTTCCATACAATCTGATGCTTCCCTGCAGGCAAAACTGCTGCTCTCAGTATATAGTTGGCACGAAGTGTGTTATTTGATAATTTTCCATCAACGTAACAATTCCAACCATACGGATAATACACCTCGCTGAACACGGCCAATTGTTTAGTTTTTGATATGGATTGGTAATGAATTTCCGAGGGGTCGTATTTAGTCATCTTGATCGTTGAGGTGGAATCGGATTTGACTCCCGCGATCAAGTTTTTAAACTCAGTATGAACTATTGCCATGCGTTTGCTATCTTTAAGTGCTTTAGCCCCCGATGCTAATATTTCTTCATTGGCATTTTTAACCATTTTAAAGTCAGAAACAAACCACGCAGGCCCATTGGCATTTGTGTTTAATACCGCCGGCTGATTGGGATTAACCACCACATACTTGGCATTCAACATATTGAGATATTCGGCCTCGTTACTCAGGGCAATTTCAGCAACGCCTAGTGTGTCAAATATCTGCTGGGCTTGTTCTTGGCTTATGTCTGCAGGCAGCATTAAAGTGCGGAACTTTTCATTTTTGGCCTGATTGATTGCCGAATTTAAGGCTTGTAGTGCTGAAGGAAAATGAAAATCAACGAATTCTTGGTAGCGTTTTAATTTTGCACCATGATATCCACCAAGACTTTTGTGAAAAAAACTCGTGTTGGTTTCAGCCATCGTCCCATTGACATTCAATACGCGATAATTACTAGACAAATTTAAGGCCCCGAAGGCCGCATAGGCATTCAATGCTGCCTGATCAGACAGATTCTTGTAATAATCAAAATCTGCATAAGCTGTTTCTAATTTATTGGCTAAAGCCATATTGGGCTTTTCTCGTTGTAAGACACTCAGATCGGCTCTAGAAACTCCGTACGGTACACTTGCCTCTTCTACAGTTTGGTAGGAGGCGTAACTCCCAGTACTGTCATCGTTATTGAGGTAGCGCTTAGCCACACTCATCTGATCCGAAAGCACTAAAACTCCTCCAATGGCTACGAGTACCATGCGATTGATTTGGGTTCGGATGAACAAAATTATTAAACCAATAGAGAGTAGTACCAGAAAAAAGGAACGCTGCATTTCGGATTTATAAATTTCGATGCGCGTATCTACCAAGGCTTGTTTTAATCCTTGGTAATAAGTTATCTGATTTGGATCTTTGGCTTGTTTGGCAGCCTCTGAGAATTGTTTGAGCTCCTCTGTACTCAAAAAAGCTCCCGATATACTCGGGCTAAGCATCAACACAAAGGCCAAAAGTCCTAGCACACCCATAGCGCCTAACCAAAATTTCTTCTGCCCCCATAGGCCTTCATTTTTTACTAATTTATCTAAGTACAGCACACCCATAGTAGGTATCATAATTTGCAGAAGCACCAACATCATTTTTGAATCTCGAAATTTATTATACATCGGAAAATGATGTATGAAAAAATCATTCATAACATTCATTTGATTCGATGACAAGAATAGTACAAGTAAGCTCAATAATACGAAAGGCCAACGCAGTACATCCTTGACAAATATGAGTCCAAGTAAAAAGAAAACCAACATAAATACGCCGAAATAAAAAGCTCCACCACTCATTCGTTGACCGCCCCAATAGTGGTTCATCTGCCCGACTTGTTCGGCATAATTGGGGTCTGTATTTAGAAGTGCATCCGGATCATTGGCAATAAGGTCACCCTTTCCGCCCTTGGCATTCGGTGCGTAAAGAGATAATAATTCTCGTTTACCGTAATTATATTCTAAAATATAATCTTCATTAAGACCATCTTTGGCTTGGGATTGACCGTTGGTAGGTTTAATCGTTAGCTCCGAACTACCACGCGTAGTCGCCTTGCTATATTCTAAGGTCGTACTAAGCAAACTTGCATTAGAAAGCAATGCCAAGGTACTGGCCAAAGCAAGGCCGCCTAATGCATATAGGAGTGGCTTAAATTCTTTGGCAATAGACAAACGAATAACTTCAGCCAAGGCTACTGCTCCAAGGAGAAAAGATAAATAATAGGTCATTTGCAAGTGGTTGGCTGTGATGTTGAGCCCTAGGAATAAAGCAAAGACAGCCGAACCCAAAAGCCACCTACCCCTAAAGGCCAAAATAAGCCCACCAAGCGCCGGGGCCATATATGCAATTGCATTTACTTTGGACATATGGCCTGCTCCTAGATAGAGAATATTAATGGTTGAAAAACCGTAGCCCAGCGCTCCAATCATAGAGAGCCAAGGGTTAATTCTCAAGCAAAGCCCCAATATATAAAAACCAAGCATCGATATAAAGAGAATGCCCACAGGTCTTGGCAATCCTAATTTAATAAGTTGATCCACCTTACTCAAGAAATTTGATTGGTGCTCAACTGAAATCTGGTAGGCAGGCATTCCTGAGAACATCGCATTGGTCCAATACGGTTGTTTGTTATCGTGGGTCAATTTATAATCAAATATTTCTTTTGACATCCCTTGAAACTGACGTATATCGTTTTGTTTTAAGGCATAACCGTCAAAAAGCGGTGAAAAATAAATTGCAGGTAGTACTATAAACAATACCACTGCTGTGAAATGCGGAATTAGGTTTTTGATTGAAAAATTCATAGTTCAAAGTAATGTGTTTACGAATGGCTTGGCTTGGCATACCGCAGGACATCGGCCTGGGTAATTTGTTGATCAGATAATATCACCAATCTTTCGATGATATTTCTCAATTCACGAATATTTCCTGTCCAATTGAGCTCTTGAAGCGCTTCTATTGCTTTTGGTTCAATACCCTTTTTTTGGATACCGTGATCTTGGCAAACCAAATGTAAAAAGTGTTCGACAAGCATTGGAATATCCGTTCTTCGGTCGTTTAATGCTGGCACATGAATCAAAATGACTGCCAAGCGATGGTATAGGTCTTCTCTGAATCGCCCTTCCTTAATTTCAAGGCGTAAGTCTTTGTTTGTAGCAGCTACTACTCTACAATCTACTTTGATATCTTTTTCACCCCCGACCCGCTGGATTACATTCTCTTGAAGAGCGCGTAAAACTTTGGCTTGTGCCGAAAGCGACATGTCCCCAATTTCATCTAAAAATAAGGTGCCCCCCGATGACAATTCAAATTTTCCTTTTCGGTCCTTGACAGCGGAGGTAAAGGCACCTTTTTCATGTCCAAATAATTCGCTTTCAATGAGCTCTGCAGGAATTGCGGCACAATTCACTTCGATGAAGGGCATTTTATGACGCTCCGATAATTGATGCAAAGACCGCGCAACAAGTTCCTTACCCGTACCATTCTCACCGGTAATGAGTACCCTTGCATCAGAAGGCGCAACTTTTTGAATCATTTGTTTGATTTCATTGATTTGCGGACTTTCTCCAATAATCGCGAAACCTTTTACCTTGCGGACAACTTGCTTGAGTTGTTGGGTTTCTTGCACCATGGAATTGCGCTCGCGAACTTGCCTTAATACCACTAAAATTCGATTGAGGTCCAAGGGTTTTTCAATGAAATCAAATGCCCCTTTTTTAATACAAGAAACGGCAGTTTCTAAAGTGCCGTGTCCGGAGATCATGACCAAAGGGGTATCTAGTTCTAGGGCTAAAAATGCATCTAACAATTCCAAACCATCCATTTGGGGCATTTTCACATCGGAAAAAATCAAATCATAGGTATGGTCTTTTATTTTCTGAAGGGCCTGCCCTCCATCTTCAGCTTCATCAATTGTACAGCCCTCAAACTCTAATATTTCGCGTAGTGCGCGACGAATTGCTCTTTGGTCGTCGATGAGTAGTATGTGCATATCAGTTCTTACTTTGTGATTTGACTGTTCTCTCCAGCATGGGAACGAACTTAAAAGTACCAAATTCTTCGGTGCTATAATTCGAATCATCTATTTTTTGAAGGCGCAGCATTTTTTGCTCCACACCTTCTCCAACTGGGATAACCATGATGCCGCCAATTTTTAACTGCTCGAAGAGCGCGGTGGGTATTTCTGGCGCCCCACAAGTAACTAAAATACGGTCATAAGGGGCATACACACGATTTCCTTTAAATCCATCCTGAAAAAAAAGACTTGGATTGAATTTAAAGTAATCCAACATTTGTTTGGCTTTGAGGTGCAGGGGCTGATGACGTTCAATGGAGTAAACCTTTGCGCCCAATTGGCATAGTATGGCGGTCTGAAATCCTGAACCCGTGCCAATTTCTAATACTTTCATGCCTTTTTCTAAACTGAGTAATTGGGTCTGAAAAGCAACCGTGAATGGATGAGAAATGGTTTGTCCGGAACCAATTTGAAAAGCCATGTTGGTGTAGGCTTGTTCATCAAAGGCCAAATCCAAGAAATAATGCCTTGGAATACGTTCAAAAGCATCTAAAATCAGTTGGTCTGAGATGCCCATGAGTGCCAATTCTTCAATGAGTTGTCTACGGCGCCCTTTGTGCTTAAAAGTATCTTTGAATTGCTGCATAAACCTCTATGAAAGCATCACCCCTACTGGGCAATGATCAGAACCAAGAACCTCATTGAGAATGAAGGCTTCTTTTAATTTGGATACTAAAACCTCACTCACTAAAAAATAATCGATCCGCCAGCCAATGTTCTTTTGTCTTGCCCCCGCTCGGTAACTCCACCAAGTATATTTGACGCTTTCTGGATGCAACACACGAAATGAATCCATAAGGCCCGCTTGGGTGTATGCATCCATGCCATCAATTTCTTCTTGCATGAAGCCAGCCGCTTTATTGAAATTTTCTTTTGGTCTTGCTAGATCAATTGCACGATGCGCCACATTGAAATCTCCACAAACCACTACCGGTTTTTTCTTTTCAAGATTTTTCAAATAATTCAAAAATGCCACATCCCAAGTTTGACGGTAAGCCAAACGCAATAATTCACTTCCCGAATTAGGCACGTACACAGTCACAACAAAATAGTCATCAAATTCAGCGCAAATGACGCGTCCTTCGGTGTCATGGGCTGCGATATTGATGTCATAAGTAACTTCTATTGGTTTGATTTTGGTTAAAATGGCAGTGCCTGAATATCCTTTTCTCTCTGCACCATTGGCATAAACGTGGTAGTTGCTCATAGGCCCAACAGCTTCGGCAACTTGTTCTGGAGTCGCTTTGGTTTCTTGCAAACAAATGACATCTGCATCTAAGGCAAGCATATCCGAAATGAAGGTTTTCCCCACCACGGCCCGAATACCATTTACATTAAAAGATAGGATTTTCATGAAAATAATTTAAGCCCAAAAATAAGAAATTTTTGAGCCTTAAAGCCTCATTTTGGCCTCACCTTTCCGGTATTATACTCAGATTTATAAATTGCCGTGGGCAATCCAGTGTAATACAGATCTCCAGGGCCGTATAGTTGTGCTTTTAATATACTTCCTTCCACATTTATTTGACTTGAAATAGGTGATGAACTGCGAAATGAAACAGAGTCAGCAACATGAAGACCACTCGAATTCAACGAGGCTGATCCGTCCAAATCAACAAACAATGCCTTGCATTGACCCTCCAAAAACAATGGTTGCCATCCGTATATGTTGCGTATTTCGAGGTGATCTACCTCTAAATCCAAATTAACCTTTCCAACACCTTCCTCTAAGTGAACAAGAAGTTGACCTGCAGACCATAAGTTAGCGGTCGAAACGGATTCACTATTGGCTAAAAACAGCTCCTCGATATTTTTAAAATGCAAATATGCTTTCACACTGCCATTTTTATAGCGTAAAAAACGGCAGTGATTCAAATTTTTCAAACTTAGTGTATCGGCAATGATTTGGGCCTCCAGAAAATTCAACAAATTGGCACCTGCCTCCCATTTTAAAAAATTCACGGTGTCTTGAATCAGAATTAATTCAATACCGTCATGAATACTGACAAATTGAAAAGCATCTAATGGCAATTCACTTTCTGATTGCACTCCTGATTTTTTCCAACAAGCCCTCCCGGCAGGTTTCTGACAAGCCACGAGTAATAAAATCAAACATGTGAAAGCTAGAATTCTCATTGATTTAAGTGATACATCAGCCCAAATTCCATATAATCCGCTTTGGCGAAATGTGTTTTGAGCGTCATCATGGCCTCTAATTTTGACGTGAGTGCGTAGCGGCTACCCAGGCGAATGTAAACCGGAACATCAGGACGCAAAACATCGCGTAAATAGGTCCCTACGCCGTAAATAAAATGAAGCCGATCAAAGGGCTGTACGTATCCGATAAAAAAACCTATTTGGAGCGGATCGAATGGACTGGCATTGGGGTAGCTCGGATGTGAAAGCAATCCTTTTTTATAGATGATATCCAAAGACGCTTCGAGGGCAAATTTCGGCGTAAAATACCTTCTGCCAAAAAAATTCATAGCATAAACCGGATAACGCCCAACGCCTACAGGGCGCATTTCTTTAGCGCTGAAAATTCCGGAAATACCATATGAGACGGGCCCTTTATTGCTCAACTCTTTTTGTAGAGATGAATTGGTTTGTTTAAAATAGTGCTGTACACCCAATGAAATATACGGTACATTGATTCCAAGATTAGGCATTTGGAAACTTGCATTGGAAAAATGTGTCATGTCAATACCTAGCGTAATCCCTTGATTTGCAAAACGCAAGCTTTGTTTGAATGCAAAGCACATCATGGCGTTGATTTTCGAACCAATGGCAACATTTTGCGGATTCAATATAGGGTCAAAGGGCCGATTGGTATAACCCACACCTGTTCCAAAACGAAAATCCATCCGATAGGCCTTGTACTTGATGATTGGGAGTTCAACCGAACCATAAAGCCCCATAAATTTTCCGAGTATGGAGTTATTACCCACCGAACCATAAAATAGTGTGGCGCCTACTAGCGGCTGCCGGTATGCGCTATGCCAAGATTTTTCATGTTGTGTTTGGTAGACAACAGAGAATTCACCAGCCACTGCAGGAGCCTCGGGCAAATGATCCATTAAGCTGCGGTGCGCAATTAAAAAACCAAGCTTTTGGCGGTATTCAAAGCCATACTGCGCCAAAATCATAGCAGGCAAGGTGATCCAAATAATTAAAATAACCACAAAACGCATGCCCAAATTTAATGAAAAGCTCATAGCATCTGCTACCTTTGCACAATGGATCCACGTTTAGCCGCTTTTGCACGCTTGCTCCAAATAATGGATGAACTGCGCGCCCAATGCCCCTGGGATCAAAAACAAACTTTTGAGACCCTTCGCAACCTTACCATAGAAGAAACCTACGAGATGGCTGATGCCATTACCGATAAAGATTACAAAAGCTTGGAAGGGGAATTGGGAGATTTGTTTTTGCACCTTGTTTTTTACAGTAAATTGGGCGACGAACAAGGGCTCTTTAATGTGGAAAGTGTCCTCAACAAAATTTGTGACAAACTCATTTTCAGACACCCACATATTTACGGCGATGTAGAGGCAAAAGATGAAGCAACCGTAAAAGCAAATTGGGAAAAACTAAAGCTCCAAGAAGGAAAAAAATCTGTGCTCGAAGGGGTGCCAAAGTCCTTACCTGCGCTTGTTAAAGCAACCCGAATTCAGGAAAAAGTAAAGGGTGTGGGCTTTGAATTTGAAAACACTGATGAGGTCTGGAACAAAGTACAAGAGGAATTAGCGGAATTTAAAGAGGAAGTGGATGCTCAGTCTGGGGCTATGGAGGCCGAATTCGGTGATTTGCTATTCTCTTTGGTCAATTATGCTCGTTTTTTACATATTTCACCCGAAAACGCCCTAGCACAGACCAATCAAAAATTCATCTCAAGGTTTCAACTCATGGAAACCATGTTGGCCCAAGATGGATTGTTGGTTCAAGAACAACACCTCAATACCTTAGAAATGTATTGGGAGCGGGCCAAAAAGGCCAAAAAAGATTAGCGAGGATAACACAAAAAATACTTTTCTACAGGGGTGGCTAAGGCAGAAATATTAAGGTTATCTGAGGCCTTAGACAACTCTGAAATCGTTCCATCTTTATGCAACAAATTGATGTTGTGCTTGTCTTCATTGTAGGCCTTGTTGGTCAAAACATTGGAATAGATGAAATAACTCAATTCCTGTTCAGACAATTGATGTTCGCTTTGAACTCGGCTGCGCTCCGTGGCAATTCGCTCAGCAGAAAAAGGCGTTTTGGATATTTCTATTTTGAAGAGTTGCCTGTTTACCAAACCTGAGCAAATTGAAGCGAGTATATAATCTGGTGCATACTGCCAAACCTTGATTGCTCCCCAGATATCATAATCATCCAAGCGAGAAAAATGGGTCAAAACCATGGGGTCTTGCTCAAAATGTTCTGCTCGGATGTCTTGAGAAAGAAAGAACTTTAAAGATGGGCTTGCAAAAAGGTCATGACCTGATGCGGTTAATTCTTTGGCACGACGCAAGGCATGGATCAACATAAATTCGGCCGCCACTACGGTTTTGTGAAGATAGACTTGCCAATACATCAGGCGCCTGGCAACAATAAATTTTTCCACTGAATAAATGCCTTTTTCCTCAAGTACTAAATGGCCGTTGTGCACATTGAGCATTTCGATGAGTCTTTCACTCCCTATGACACCCTCCGAAACACCGGAATAAAAACTATCGCGATTCAAATAATCTAAGCGGTCCATATCGAGTTGAGAACTGACGAGTTCATGTAAGAAGGGTCTATGGTATGTATTATTGAAAATTTGCAAGGCAATTTCCAAGTCATGACCATATTCGACGGATAATTCGGCAATAAAAAATCCTGAAATTTTTTCATGACTCACGCCACAAACGATATCATATTCCAGGGCATGGCTAAAAGGGCCATGTCCAATATCATGCAACAAGATGGCTAGACACACCGCACGCTCTTCCTCCTCACTGATTGGATGACCTTTGCGCCTTATACTCATGACAGCCTGCATCATCAAATGCATGGCTCCAAGTACATGATGAAAACGAGTGTGGTTGGCGCCTGGGTACACCAAATGGCTCAAACCAAGTTGTTGAATGCGTCTGAGGCGTTGTAGATAAGGATGTTCAAGAATATCAAAAATAATTTCGTGCGGCAGTGAAATAAAACCGTACACCGGGTCGTTAATTATTTTCTTCTTGTTATTGGGGCGGGTATTCGCTGACAAATGGCTAACTTTAATATAATAATCAAAACTATAAAAATAAGACATATGCAAGGTAAAATTCTTTGGGCAGACGACGAAATTGAATTACTCAAACCACACGTACTCTTTTTAGAATCCAAGGGATACCAAGTCGAAACGGCCACAAATGGTCAAGACGCCATCGAAAAGGCACTTGGAGAGCACTTTGACATCATCTTTTTAGACGAAAACATGCCCGGGCTCAGTGGACTTGAAACCCTTGCGCAAATTAAAGAACATAGCGCACTTGTGCCGGTTGTGATGATTACTAAAAGTGAGGAAGAGCGCATTATGGAAGAAGCGATTGGTTCAAAAATTGCCGATTACCTCATCAAGCCCGTTAATCCAAATCAAATTCTGTTAAGCATCAAAAAAAACCTTGATCACAGCAAATTGATTAGCCAAAAAACCAATGCAAGTTACCAGCAAGAATTTAGGCAATTAGGGATGCAACTTTCTGGGAGGTTAGATGCCCATGAATGGAAAGAACTCTATTCCAAATTGGTTTTTTGGGAATTGCAACTCGATCAAATTGAAGACAGCGGCATGCGCGAAATCTTTGAGATGCAAAAGAAAGAAGCTAATAAACTGTTTTGTGATTTTATTGAAGACAATTACTTGGATTGGACAAGTGGTGATCCTGATGCTCCAAGTATGATTCATACCCTCATCAAAGAACGCATCGCGCCTAAAATAGGCCAGGAGAAACTTGCCGTCTTGGTGATTGATAACTTGCGTTTTGACCAATGGAAAACCATTGAAGGAATCGTTGGGCGATATTTTCAAAAAGAAGAGGAGGACATTGTTTTTTCTATTCTACCGACAGCAACTCACTACGCACGCAATGCTTTTTTTGCCGGGCTGTTGCCTGCTGAAATTGAAAGACGCTTCCCTAGCCTTTGGAAAAACGAGGACGATGAAGGTGGCAAGAACCTACATGAAAAAGATTTTCTCGAAGCCCAACTCAAAAGACTTGGTAAGAATGTGAAATGGTCATACCACAAGATTACCAACGTGGAGGCTGGTAAAAAACTTGCAGATCAGTTTCATCAGCTCAAAGACAACGACGTCAATTTTATAGTCTATAATTTTGTAGATATGCTGTCGCATGCCCGCACAGAAATGGAAGTAATCAGAGAACTTGCCGACAATGAGGCCGCTTACCGCTCCATCACAACAAGTTGGTTAGAGCACTCTCCGCTCTTGGATATTTTAAAGAAAATTTCTGAAGCTGGGCAAAGACTAATCATCACTACTGACCATGGCACGATCAAGGTAACCAAACCAGTCAGAATTGTTGGTGAGCGCAATACAAACACTAATCTTAGATACAAAGCCGGTCGAGGATTGAGTTACGAACAAAAGGAAGTTTTTGTAATTAAAAACCCACAAGAAGCACAATTACCCAAACTGAAATTATCGGCAGAATTTGTCTTTGCTCGCGAGCAAGATTTTTTCGTCTATCCGAATAACTACAACCACTTTGTGAATTACTACGGTCAGACCTTTCAACACGGAGGCATCTCAATGGAAGAGATTTTAATTCCCTATGTAGTCATGAAGGCCAAATAAGAACGAGGAAAATTGATTTGATATTTTGCTTCTTTAGAACCATTCAAAATAGCGAAAAAGCGTAATTTTGTAAAAAAATCAAAATTATGAGTGTATCGCCATTTTCTGTTCAGGCCGTTCGGTCACTATTTCCGGCCCTTAACCAGACTGTTTTTGGCAAGCAGCTCATTTATTTTGACAACGGTGCAACTTCACAAAAACCACAAGTTGTACTCGATACCCTCGCAAAGTATTATGCCTTAGAAAATGCTAACATACACCGTGGCGTACACTACTTAAGTCAGCAAGCCACTACAGCCTACGAGGCGGCACGCAAACAAATACAACAATACATTGGCGCAGGTGCACCTGAAGAGATCATTTTCACGAAAGGCACTACAGACAGTATCAATTTAGTCGCCTTTTCATTTGGTGAACGATTAAATGCTGGCGACGAAATTCTCATTTCAGCCATGGAGCACCACTCCAATATTGTTCCTTGGCAATTGCTGTGTGAACGCAAAGGTTGTGTACTCAAAGTAATTCCTATCACCAAAAAAGGCGAACTAGATCTTGAAGCCTTCGACAAGCTCCTAAACGAACGCACCAAACTTCTGGCCATTACTCATATCTCCAATACCCTCGGCACTATAAACCCTGTAAAGGAGCTCATTTCGAAGGCGCATTTATTTGGGGCGAAAGTTTTGCTAGATGGCGCTCAAAGTATTCAGCATCTTTCCATTGACGTAAAAGACCTAGACTGCGATTTCTATACTTTTTCCGGACATAAAGTCTTTGGACCAACCGGTATTGGCGTGCTTTATGGGAAAGCAGCCCTACTTGATTCTATGCCTCCTTATCAGGGCGGTGGCGACATGATAGCAAAAGTCACCTTCGAGCGCAGCACTTACAACACCTTGCCCCTCAAGTTTGAAGCAGGAACTCCCCACATTGCCGGTGCAATTGGCCTTGGTAGCGCCATTAGTTTTTTACAGAGTATCGATATGGAAGCTGCAGCAAAGCACGAACATGACCTGACCACCTATGCACAAGGCATCCTAGATACTTTTGAAGGATTGCAGCTCATAGGTGAGGCCAAGAACAAAACCAGTGTGGTTTCGTTTATCATAGATGGTATGCATCCTTTTGATATCGGAACATTATTGGATAAACAAGGTATAGCAGTGCGCACTGGCCATCATTGTACCCAACCGCTCATGGACTTCTACCAAATTCCCGGAACAGTTCGGGCCTCCTTTGCATTTTATAATACAAGAGAGGAAATCGATACATTCATCACAGCACTGCAACGCAGCATGCAAATCCTAGGCGCATGACCATTGAGCAAAAACAACAGCAAATCATTGAAGAATTCGCCATTTTTGACGACTGGATGGACAAATATGAGTACATCATCGAGCTTGGAAAAAACGTCCCTACGCTTTCTGCAGAACTCAAAACCCCTGAGCGCATCATCGAAGGATGTCAGTCCAATGTATGGCTAGCTACCAAGGTTGAAGATGGTAAGATGTATTTTAGTGCAGACTCAGATGCGATCATCACCAAGGGTATCATTGGCCTACTCATAGAGGTATTTAACCAAGAAAGCCCAGAAGCTATCTTACAAACAGAATTATTTTTTATCAACGAAATCGGCCTAGCGGAGCACTTATCTCCGACGAGAGCCAATGGCCTGCTGAGTATGGTCAAGCGCATTAAAACCGAAGCTTTAAAAAGCCTTTCCAAATGAACGAACTAGAAGACCGCATCGTCGAAATGCTCAAAACCATTTACGATCCCGAGATCCCTGTAGATATCTTTGAACTTGGTCTTATTTACGAAGTAAAGATTGAGAGCGATCATCATGTATTTATAGACATGACCCTCACCTCACCCAATTGCCCTGTTGCAGAATCCTTACCCAAAGAAGTCGAAGATAAAGTTGCCACGGTAGAAGGTGTGCAGTCGGCGAAGGTCAATATTGTCTTTGATCCCCCTTGGGACAAAGATATGATGAGCGAAGAAGCTAAATTAGAACTTGGCTTTTTATAAATACCCAAAGGTCTCGGGTTATTGTTTGGTGCAACTGAATCTCTTGAGTCGGTATTGAATTTGATCGTAATACTCAAAAGTCAATTGATGCTTTGTCAGCATAATGATTTTTGCACGTAATGTATCTGTCGATCTTTCTATGTAAAACGATTCTCCATCGGCGCTCAAGGAGCAGTTGGACTGACTAAATGAAACTGAATCCGAAACTGTGTAGAGTCCAAAGTAATTGTACGAATAGTTTGCTTTTCCATTGAGTTTTGCTCCATCGATTAAAAACCAGCCCGTAGCCAAACTGTCATAAAACACAAATCCTTCACCGTCTTCAATCCTGACCTGATAAAGTTTCCATGATCCTGGCAACTTCTTTTCATGTACTTTATACTTACTACAAGCGAACAAGCCTAGGCTTAACAAAAATATGATTACAATTTTCATTGCATAGCAATTGATAGCATGGCACGGATACCAATTTGCAAAGCCTGCTCATCGATATCAAATTTTGGATGATGCACCGCATGTACAATCCCTTTTTGAGCATTACCTGTGCCTAAACGAAATAAACATATTGGTCTATGTTGGCCATAAAATGCAAAATCTTCGGCCGTCATGCGCAAATCGAGTTCATGGATATTGTCTGCGCCAAATTCTTGACTTAGTATTCCTTTGACTTTTTCTGTAAGAACCGGGTCATTATTTAAAAAAGGATAACCTTCATTGAAATTCAAATGAATCTTAGCGCCAAAAGACGCCGCCACCTGTTGGGCTGTTTGGGCAAGGATGGTTTTTGCTTTGGCACGCCAAGTTTCGTTCATGGTGCGGAATGTACCTTTGATGCTTGCCGAACTTGCCACAACATTGGTACTACCCAAAGCCTCAAATCTACCAAATGTAAGTACCTGTGGAACCTCATCTGGGCACAAAGCCAATATTTGTTGCTTGCTTTGTTGCATCCAAGACATGCCAATGTCAATAGGATTGACAAAACGATCTACCAATGCTCCATGACCACCCACACCTTCAATTTCTACATGTATTTCATCGCTAGAGGCCATATAGAAGCCCGATTTGATACCTAACTGACCCACAGGTAATTCTGGATAAACATGAAGGGCAATAAGTTGCTCAACGGGTGGATTTTCGAGCACACCAGCTTTGATCATTAGACTTGCTCCTCCTGGATTTTGTTCCTCACCGGGTTGAAAAATGAGTTTGATGGGGCGTTTAAGTTGCTCGGCTGAAGCATGCAGCATCACTGCTGTTCCAAGTAAAATACTGGTATGAACATCATGACCACATGCGTGCATCCAACCTGGCACTTGACTCTTGTAGGGCACGTCGTTTTGTTCTTCAATAGGTAAGGCATCTAAATCGGCTCGGAGCGCCAAACAGGGCATGTCTAAAGGATGGTGCTTGGCTGCTATTCTAGCCACAATACCGGTTTTGGCAACATTTTTCTGATGTTCAATTCCGTATTTTGCAAGAATTTGACTCACATAATTCATGGTATTATGCTCCTCAAATGAAGGTTCTGGATGCATGTGCAGGTACCTCCGCCATTGGCGAACCTCTTCAACAAATGCTTGAAAAGTGGGATTTTCCATCTTAAAATTCATTTTGTTTGAGGCCTTGATAACCCGAAAGCATCATTTGTATGGACACATAGGCCATTAACAAACCAAAGATCAACTTTATCCAAGCCTCAGGCAAACGCAAAGTGATTTTTGATCCCACAAAAGCGCCAATGATAAAAGTAGTGGCGATAACCAATCCAAAACGCCAATTGACGTTTCCTGTTTTCCAGTAATTGAATACAGCAAGCACCAAAACTGGCAATGAAAGGATAAATAAGGAGGTGCCTTGAGCTTGGTGTTGTGAAAGCCCAAGTAAAAAGACCAGGGCAGGTACAATCACTACTCCTCCACCAATACCAACCAAACCGCTTAGCATACCAGCGGCCAATCCAATGAAAGTAAGTATAATGAGGGTTTGAAATGTCATAAAGAACAAATGTAAAAGAAATCTAATAAAGAAGACTTAGTCTATCAACAGATTACAACCTCGAATATCCGTTGCCGCTAATCGTCCTTCAAGTTTGAAGCCTTCACTGGTCAGTCGGCCTAGATCATCGGTTTGAATAAAGGCGCAACTGTTTTGGTTGGCCAGATCTATGATATTGACCCCTCCTTTTTGTCCAAATGGTACTTCAGTGAAGGGGTCGTAAACATCCCTGATACGAATTTGCATCCAAGGAGGACAACTAAAAGTTTGATGATCTACACTGTATGCCTGCGACAATAATTCTGTCATGCCATATTCAGAGTATATTCTCTCTAGACCAAAACCTTTTTGCAAAGCCGCGTGTAGTGCTTCTTTTGATAATTCTTCCCTACGGCCTTTCATACCACCAGTTTCAAGAACGATCGCTTTGGACAAATTGAGCTGTGCAGCAGCTAAATCTAACAATGCATAAGAAACTCCAAAAACAAAAGGCCTCTTACCTGAGCTAAGTGCAGCAGCCACAACTTGACTGACTTCTTTTGGATCAGGGGCATAAAATCCGCAAAGAGAGGAGCCACTTTTGTGGATGAGCTGATCGAGCATGTAAATCAAACTAGAATCACCATTTTCTAGATAGGAAGGCAAGAGTGCAATGAAAACAAAATCAGACACGGGTCCAAAAACATTTTCAAACCCCTGTGACAAGGAATCATTGTACCAATTTAAATCTGTGACAAAATGGCGGCTGCGCTCCTGCCCTGTAGTTCCGCTAGATAAAAATACTTTTTGAACAAGGGCACTTTCTGTCTTGACCTCGTGACTTTTGAAAAAAGAAATAGGTAAGAACGGTATTTCTGCCAATTGTCGCGGACGAGGGCGACTTAACGTGTCGACAAATTGTCGGTAAATTGGATTGGAGGCATATTGTTTGTCATAGGTATCGAGTGCAAAACTTTCAAAGTTGTGCGTGTTGATTTGTTGCAGAAAATCTAATGGTCTCACAATACAAAGTTAGAACAACAGGAACCTAAATGCGAATTATTGGGTAATTTTGAACAAAGAAAATTCCAAGTTGTTGGTCCTTAATATGAAAAAAACCGGTGTTTTACTCATCCAACTCGGCACGCCAGACTCTCCAAAAGTTTCAGATGTTCGCAGTTACTTATCACAATTCCTCAATGACCCGCGCGTTATTGACATCCCCTGGCTGCTTAGAAAAATTCTTGTCAACGGGGTAATTGTTCCATTTCGTGCACCCAAGTCAGCAAAGGTCTATAAAGAATTGTGGGAGCTCTCTGAAGGCCAATCACCGTTGCTTACGCATAGCCAAAAATTAAAAGAATTGCTCCAAGATGAATTCCAGCAACAAAATATCACTTTTGAACTGGCAATGCGCTATAAAAACCCGTCTTTGGAAACGGTTTTAGAACGCATGCGCTTGGCCAATTATGACCGCATTATTATCCTACCCCTTTTTCCTCAGTATGCCTCTGCCTCCTCGGGATCGGCAATTGAAAAAGCAATGCAAATTATAAGCAAATGGTGGGTCATTCCACAAATTCAAATAATTAGCCAATTCTATGACAATAGCGGTTATATAGATTCGATTATTGACAATGCCAAACAATTCGATTTGGCCGCCTACGATCACATACTTTTTTCATACCATGGTTTACCCGAACGCCAAGTGGATAAAGTTTATGAAGGTACAGACCTCTGTCAAGATCAGCCCTGTGAAACCACGATCAATGAGGAAAATAAATTTTGCTACAAGGCCACTTGCTATGCCACAACGCGCCTCATTGCAGCAGGCCTTGGATTAAGTGAAGACCAATACACTGTATGTTTTCAATCTCGACTTGATAAAAAGTGGCTCACCCCTTTTTCAGATAAGGTTGTTGAAGAATGGGGGAAGAAAGGCGCCAAGAAATTATTAGTTTTCAGCCCTGCTTTTGTTGCCGATTGTCTTGAAACGCTCATTGAAATTGGTGACGAATATCAAGAAATCTTTGAGTCTTTTGGAGGTGAGAAAGTGCAGCTTGTACCGAGTTCAAATACTCATCCTGCATTTGTTCAGGGTTTGAAACAAATCATTGAAAAACAGCTCGTCTAATACTTGACTCGCTCCAATAAACAACGTACCTTTGCAACTCATTTGTTGAATTAAATTATGAATCAAACAGAAAAAACCCTTTACAAGGTAAAAGACATCAGTCTTGCTGACTGGGGTCGTAAAGAAATTAAATTGGCTGAAGCCGAAATGCCAGGCCTGATGGCTTTGCGTGAAGAATACGGTCAAAATAAGCCTTTGGCAGGTGCGCGCATTGCAGGTTGCCTACACATGACTATACAAACAGCTGTATTAATTGAAACACTTGTAGAACTTGGCGCAGAGGTGACTTGGTCTTCATGTAACATTTTCTCTACTCAAGACCACGCCGCCGCCGCAATTGCAGCAGCAGGCATTCCAGTTTTTGCATGGAAAGGTATGAACGAAGAAGAATTTGACTGGTGTATAGAACAAACTCTTTTTGCTTTTGAAGATGGTAAAGCTCTAAACATGATCCTTGACGATGGGGGTGACCTTACCAACATGGTATTCGATCGTTTTCCTGAACTCACTAAAGACATCAAAGGTCTTTCTGAAGAAACCACAACTGGTGTGCACAGACTCTACGAACGCATGAAAAATGGCACACTTGTGATGCCAGCAATCAATGTAAATGATTCTGTTACTAAGTCAAAATTTGACAACAAATACGGTTGTAAAGAATCATTGGTAGATGCCATTCGCAGAGCAACTGATGTCATGATGGCAGGTAAAGTTGCCATTGTATGCGGTTATGGTGATGTTGGAAAAGGATCAGCTGCCTCACTGAAAGGAGCCGGTGCACGAGTAATTGTCACTGAAATTGATCCAATTTGTGCACTCCAAGCAGCAATGGATGGTTTTGAGGTCAAACCGCTAGATAAGGTCATTCATTTAGCTGACATTATCGTAACGGCAACTGGAAACAAGAGTATTGTTGTTGGACGTCACTTTGAATCGATGAAAGACAAAACGATCGTTTGTAACATCGGGCATTTTGACAACGAAATTGATATGGCTTGGCTCAACAGCACCTACGGAGCTTCGAAAATGGAAATCAAACCTCAGGTTGATTTATACAACGTTAAAGGCAATGATATTATTGTCTTAGCCGAAGGTCGTTTGGTAAATCTAGGATGTGCTACAGGCCACCCATCATTTGTAATGTCTAATTCATTTACAAACCAAACTTTAGCGCAAATCGAACTTTGGAATAACAGTGCTAATTATGCCAATGAGGTCTATACCTTACCAAAACACCTCGATGAAAAAGTAGCGCGCTTGCACTTGTCTAAAATTGGCGTTGAGCTTGAAACACTCTCCAACGAACAGGCTGATTATATCGGAGTAACGGTAGAAGGGCCATTCAAACCAGAGCACTATCGCTACTAAAAATTAATAACCGTATCCAATTCAATAATTTGGATTTTCATAAAAAAGGCGAGCAATGCTCGCCTTTTTTATGACCTCAATTTGTTCCTTAGATTCTATAAGTAAAGGCCAATTGTAACAAAGGGCCTCCTACCCCAATTTCGCCACCAATAGCGTAATTGTACTGAAAAAAATACCGAAAACCATAACAAGCCCGGATGGAAATGGGTAAGTTAATTTGATTAGGATCATTGTTTTGATCTATCAATTGGCCGTTTTCAAATACTTTGCGCCATCTTTGATTGCCACCAACAGCCAAACCTATATATTGGTCAAGATTAGGATCGCGCGAATACACATGCATGTCTAATCTAAATTGGGGACGGAATTGTCTTTTTTGAATCAAGTAGTCTGTTGTATTGGCCTGCCATGCTCCATTGAAAAACACACTGTCCGTTTTTGACACCCGACCATTGGCTGCACTATAAATAAAATCTAGGCCTATGCTGATATCGTCTGCAGCCATGTACATCAATCTCAACCCTGAAGGCGCAAGCCCCTTGTAATCAAAATTGCCATAGCTTGCATAGGGTTCTGAAAGCGGCATTCCTGAACCTAAGAAATTGGGATAGCCGGTGTAAGCATTTAATAAAACACTTCCCCTATAAACACCTTGAGCCTGCCCGATTAAAACAGACAAGCTCAAGAATATAAACATCAAGATTTTCATTATAACTGAGCTTTTGGCTTGGCTAGATCATTAGGCCTCCATCATCTTAATTAAATTCAAAGCAGATCCTGCCTTGAACCATTCTATTTGAGAAGCGTTGTAGGTATGATTTACCAAGATATCCTCAGAAGTACCATTCTGATGATGAATGCGTATTGTAAGTTGCTTTTCCGGTGCAAAATCTTTTAAATCCATAAAATCAAAGGTGTCATCCTCTAGAATTTTATCGTAATCGGCCTCGTTTGCAAAGGTTAGACCAAGCATTCCTTGTTTCTTGAGGTTGGTTTCGTGGATGCGTGCAAAAGATTTAACGAGTACAGCACGCACGCCAAGATGACGCGGCTCCATAGCAGCATGCTCTCTTGATGATCCTTCACCGTAATTGTGGTCACCGACAACAATCGAAGGAATTCCAGCGGCCTTGTAGGCCCTTTGCACAGCCGGTACTTCGCCATATTCACCCGTAAGCTGGTTTTTTACCTTATTGGCCTGGCCATTGAAAGCATTTTCAGCACCAATAAGCATGTTGTTTGAAATATTATCCAAGTGGCCTCTGTAGCGTAACCATGGACCTGCCATTGAAATATGATCTGTCGTACATTTACCTTTGGCTTTGATGAGCAATCGCGCACCTGAAATATTTTGGCCATCCCATGAAGGGAAATTTTCAAGTAACTGCAGACGCTGTGAGTCTGAGGCAACCACTACCTCTACGCTACTTCCATCAGCTGCAGGTGCTTGATAACCGTTGTCTTCTACTGCGAATCCTTTGGTTGGTAATTCGTCACCTTGAGGAGCTTGTAATTTTATCTGTTCCCCTTTATCGTTGGTAAGCGTGTCGGTAAGTGGATTGAATCCGAGATCACCGGCAATGGCCAATGCAGCCACCATTTCTGGACTTGTCACAAAAGCATGTGTATTGGGATTGCCATCAGCACGTTTTGAGAAATTACGGTTAAATGAATGTACAATGGTATTCTTCTCTTGTCTCTCTGCTCCCTCTCTAGCCCATTGTCCGATGCACGGACCACATGCATTGGTAAATACTTTAGTACCCATCTTTTCAAAATCTGCTAAAATACCATCGCGATCTGCAGTATAGCGCACTTGTTCAGAGCCCGGATTGATTCCAAATTCAGCTTTTGGTGTAATACCTTGATCCACAGCTTGCTTGACGATAGAGGCCGCTCTTGCGAGGTCTTCGTAGGACGAGTTCGTACATGAACCTATTAATCCCCACTCTACTTGAAGTGGCCAGCCATTAGCTTGGGCTTCTTCTTTCATTTTTGATACGGGAGTACCACGGTCTGGAGTGAATGGACCATTGATGTGTGGTTCAAGCTCACTTAAATTGATTTCAATAAGTTGATCGAAATATTTTTCAGGATCAGCATAAACTTCAGGGTCACCAGTAAGGTGAGCTGCAATGGCGTCGGCAGCCGTTACTACTTCTTGACGTCCTGTGGCAATTAAATAACGACGCATAGATTCATCGTAGCCAAAGGTAGAGGTAGTTGCGCCAATTTCTGCTCCCATATTACATATAGTACCTTTTCCAGTACAAGACAAAGACAAGGCGCCTTCGCCAAAATATTCAACAATAGCACCCGTACCTCCCTTAACCGTAAGAATGTCGGCAACTTTTAGAATCACATCTTTGGCAGAGGTCCAACCATTTAACTGGCCTGTGAGTTTGACACCGATCAATTTTGGAAATTTCAATTCCCAAGCCATGCCAGCCATTACATCTACGGCATCTGCACCTCCTACTCCAATGGCTACCATTCCCAATCCACCAGCATTCACAGTATGCGAATCTGTTCCGATCATCATTCCACCTGGAAATGCATAATTTTCTAGCACCACTTGGTGAATAATTCCAGCACCTGGTTTCCAAAAACCGATGCCGTATTTATTTGAGATGGAAGATAAGAAGTTAAAGACTTCATTGTTCTGATTCAATGACTCCTGCAAGTCTTTACTGGCGCCAACTCTGGCCAAAATAAGGTGATCGGCATGAACAGTTGATGGAACTGCCACACGTTTTTTACCTGCCTGCATGAATTGAAGAAGTGCCATCTGGGCAGTTGCATCCTGCATAGCAACACGGTCTGGAGCGAAATCAACATAAGACTTACCACGCTCAAATGCAGTGCTGGCCTCTCCATCCCAAAGATGGGCATAGAGAATCTTTTCAGATAAGGTGAGCGGTCGGCCTACTACTTTACGTGCCGCAGCAATTCGAGATGGATAACGTTCATAAACGCGTTGAATCATGTCGAGGTCAAAAACTTTCATAGTGCTTGTATAGAATTTAATGCGCGTCAAATTTACGGATTTTATACTATTTTCTCGCTTACAAAAGAGTTAAATTTGTAGGCACATGGACACCAATTTTTTTAAGGATTTGCGCATCATCGATATTTCGACAGTACTAGCCGGACCCTCAGTGGGTACTTTTTTTGCCGAACTTGGCGCAAAGGTTATCAAGATTGAGCATCCGATTCACGGCGATGTAACAAACACTTGGCGCTTAGATTCAGAGTTGAACATGGATTTTAAAAGCGCCTATTATGCGAGCGTAAATTACAAGAAAGAAATTCTAAAATTGGACTTGTGCCTCGATTCTGACTACCACTTATTTTCCAAAACGCTCAAAGATGCAGACATACTGCTATTGAACTTCAAGAAAGGCGACGACTCTAAATTAAAGGTTCGGCCTAAGGATCTTTGGGCAATCAACCCAGGGCTCATTATCGGAAAAATTAGCGGATTTGGTTCAGAAAATGACCGCATCGCTTATGACTTGATTTTGCAAGCTGAATCTGGTTTTATGGCCATGAACGGCACCAAAGAAAGTGGACCAACAAAAATGCCAGTTGCACTCATAGATATCTTGGCAGCTCACCAGCTCAAAGAAGGTCTCTTACTAGCCTTGCTCAAAAGACAACCAAACAAAGGGCAATTGGTATCTGTCTCACTTTACGATGCGGCAATCAGTAGCTTAGCCAACCAAGCTTCCAACTATCTAATGCAGGGACACATTCCACAACGTATCGGTAGCTTACATCCAAATATTGCACCATACGGCGAAATCTTTCACACCCAGGATCAGCAATCAATAACTTTTGCTATTGGCTCCAATACACATTTCAAGAAACTCGTGTCTTTACTTCACATGCCTGAACTGGCAAACGACGCGCATTTTAAAACAAATATGCTCAGGGTGAAAAACCGTCATAAACTTCAACCTTTGCTGCAACAAAGTATTGGTGAAATGAGCTGTGCATCCTTGCTCGATGCCTTGATTGAACAAAATGTGCCCGTGGCTCAAATTAAAAATTTGGATACTGTATTTAACGACGCACAGGCTCAAGCACTAGTTAAAACTGAAGAGGTGAATGGTCAGCATACCAAGCGGGTAAGTCAAATCGCTTTTAAATTTGAACAATGATCAGAGCCCCTCAGAACCAATTGGAATGGCAAGCATATTATGATCTAAGATATAAAATCTTACGTGAACCTTGGGGACAACCCAAAGGATCTGAACAAACCCCCGATGAAAGCGAACATCAGCATTTTGCATATTTTGATTCGCTCGGAAATGTACAAGGAGTTGGCCGCCTCGATAAAAGCGATGCCAAAACATTTCAAATCCGATTTATGGCAGTAAATGATGCTGTGCAGCGAAATGGAATTGGCTCAGAGCTTATTGAAGAAATGCAGCTTGTAGCAAAGCGTGAAGGGTCCGAAAAAATTATTCTTCATGCCAGAGAAAATGCCATTCATTTTTACCAAAAACTCGGGTATCGAATGCATGAAAAATCTCATCTACTCTTTGGTCAAATACAACATTATTTGATGATAAAAAATTTCTAAGATGACAGAAGATGAATACGTACTTTTAGAATTCTACAAAATAATTACCCCTCATAAAGTAGCACTTTTCGACAAAATTGCTCCAGAGCGCAGCAAGCACATCGTGGTTGCTATGGAAAACATTCAGCAAGACCACAATGCCTCTGCGGTCATGCGCACTATGGATTGTCTTGGTTTTCAAGAATTGCACCTCATTGAAAAGAACAACAATTATCATTTTCAACGAGATATCGCTTTGGGAGCAGCCAGGTGGATCGATGTTCTACAACATCAAAATGATCTAGAACCAACGCTTGATGCCATTGTAGCGCTGAAAAAACAAGGATATCAAATCATTGCAACCTCACCCCATATCCAGGCTTGCACCCCTCAAGACCTTCCTTTACAACAGCCGATTGCACTTTTCTTTGGGGCAGAAAAACACGGTATTTCGGAGGTGCTCAAAACAAATGCTGATGCCTTTTTACACATTCCTATGCATGGATTTACGGAAAGCTTCAATTTGTCGGTAACGGTTGCTATGACCCTGCATGCTTTGCGCATGCGACTGCAAGCCTCCGAAATAGAATGGTTATTGACAACAAATGAACAAACCAAGCTTAAAATAAATTGGTGTGAACGCATTCTCAATGGAGGACCACAATTGGCTGAAAAATTTCGTTCTGAATTCAAAAAAGATTGATATCTTTGAGAGTATACGTATCATAAACAAACACTTATGGGAAAAGGAGACAAAAAAACGACTAAAGGCAAACGTGCAATTGGATCTTATGGGAAAACTAGAAAACGCAAAGAATCAGCCCCAATTGTGATTGTAAAAAAAGAAAAAAAGGAAAAACCAGCAAAAGCTGAACCGAAAGCTAAAACGGCTCCTAGCGCTAAAAAAGCGACTGCAGCTAAAAAAGCAACGACCAAAAAAACCGCAACGAAAAAAACAGAATGATTTAAAGAGCTGCTACCGCAGCTCTTTTTTTTTGCAACTTTGCAGTGCAAAAGCAAACATTAATCAACAGATATGAAACACAATTTTGGCGCAGGGCCATGTATATTACCTCAAGAAGTTTTTGGGCAAGCGGCTGCAGCCGTACTTGACTTCAATGGCCTATCAATACTAGAAGTATCACACAGACACAAAGATTTTGTTGCTGTCATGGACGAAGCCATCGAATTAGTTAAAAAAGCGCTGAACGTTCCGAGTGGTTATTCCGTTGCCTTTTTACAAGGAGGTGCCACACTTGGTTTCACTATTGCGGCTTTGAATATGCAGCGCAAGCATCAAAAAGCGGGTTATATCAACACCGGGACGTGGGCAAGCGGAGCGATTAAAGAAGCCAAAAAAGCAGGATTGGAGGTCCTAGAAGTTGCCTCTTCGCAAGACGCTAATTTTACTTACATTCCAAAAGAATTCTCTATTCCAAGCGATTTAGATTACCTGCACTACACGAGTAATAATACCATTTATGGTACACAGTTCAAAGCAGCACCTCGTACTGCTCTACCGCTTGTTTGCGATATGTCTTCGGATATCTTTTCGAAAGAAATAAATGTTTCGGATTTTGACTTAATTTATGCTGGAGCACAAAAAAACTTGGGTCCGGCAGGAGCCACTCTTTATATCGTAAAAGATGAAATTTTAGGAAAGAGTACAGCGAGTTTTATACCAACTTATTTAGATTTAAAGCAACAAATTGACAAAGAATCCATGCTCAATACGCCCCCAGTTTTTAGTGTATTTGTGTCTATGCTCAACCTTCGTCATTTATTAGCCAATGGTGGGGTTCAAAAACAAGAAGAACTCAACATGGCCAAAGCGAATTTATTATACAAAGAAATTGACGAGAATCCATCTTTTAAAGGTGCAGTTCAAGTAGAAGACCGCTCTTTAATGAATGTAACTTTTTTACTTTCAGACCCAAATAAGGCTTCAATTTTCGACGCTATGTGGAAAGATGCTGGAATTGTAGGACTACCAGGTCACCGAAGTGTTGGTGGCTACCGAGCCTCAATGTACAACGCCTTGCCACTCCAGAGCGTTCAAGTGTTGGTTGATGTAATGAAGGAATTCAATAGAATAGGATAAGATGAAAATTTTAGCAAACGACGGTATTTCCGATTTAGGTAAATCCTTACTTGAAGCAGCCGGTCATACAGTGAGCACACAAAAAGTTGCGCAAGAAACGCTCGCTGATTCAATTAATTCAATGGGCTTTGATGCCGTTTTAGTACGCAGCGCTACAACTGTACGCAAAGAGGTTATTGATGCTTGCCCCGGACTTAAACTTATAGGAAGAGGCGGCGTAGGCATGGATAATATCGACGTAGCGTATGCCCGTGATAAAGGACTCACTGTAATCAATACGCCTGCCTCCTCTTCTCAATCCGTAGCTGAATTAGTGATGGGTCAACTTTTCTCGATTTCCCGTTTTTTAAATGATTCGTTTAAAAATATTCAAGATCAAGACTTCTCCACACTGAAGAAGAATTACGCTAAAGGTGTAGAATTGCGAGGCAAAACCCTTGGCATCATTGGGTTTGGTCGCATTGGTCAGAATTTGGCTGCTTATGCTCTTGGAGTTGGAATGAAGGTGATAGCCATAGAACGAAGAGCCAGGGTACAGCCCATTCAATTAAAAATTGGCGGGCAAACATTTGAAATTCCGGTAAAGGTGGTAGATTCCCTTGCTGAGGTTATTGATCAACTTGATTACATCTCCATTCATGTGCCAAAGCAAACCAATGGCCAAGCGGTAATTGGAAGTAAAGAATTTGCACAAATGAAAAAGGGTGTGCGCATAGTGAACACAGCGCGTGGTGGAGTGATTGAGGAACAAGCCTTACTGTCGGCTCTTGAAGACGGCACGGTGGCCGCTGCTGCACTCGATGTCTACGAAAATGAACCCAACCCCCTCAAAGCCTTATTGTCTCATCCAAGAATTGCTTGCACTCCTCACATTGGGGCTGCAACATTAGAGGCACAAGATCGAATTGGCGAAGAACTAGCGGAGCTCATTATCACATTTGCAAAAGAGCAAGGCATTTAATCCCTTGCTCTTTATTCAATTGATATAAAATTCAAGATTTAATCGATTACCTCAATGCGATCAATGGAGTCTCCTTGTTGAATGGCATCTAGTACATCAAGACCATCAGTAACTTTTCCAAAAACCGTATGATTACGGTCTAAATGTGCGGTTTGGGTGCGTGAATGACACACAAAAAATTGCGACCCCCCAGTATTACGCCCTGCATGCGCCATTGAAAGTACGCCACGGTCATGAAACTGATTCTCGCCGTTGAGTTCGCAATCTATTTGGTATCCCGGACCACCTGTTCCCGGCATTCCAGTTGCACCTTCCCTGGTGTTGGGACAACCACCTTGAATGACAAAATTAGGAATGACACGATGCCATTTGAGGCCATTGTAATAACCATCTTTTGCTAGTTTAACAAAATTAGCCACCGTATTGGGAGCATCTTGCTCGAAAAAGGTAACATGCATGTCTCCTTTGTTCGTAGATATAATTGCTTTCATTGTATTGTTTTTTTTTGCAAAGCTACTGCTATTTGGTAAAAATTTGTTGAAAACTACGTTGATAAAGCGGTTTTAATCAAAGTCATTTAAGATGAAGCACATGTTAAATTTGTATGGATAGATTATTCAAGAAGCAATGTTTAGTTCTTTTACGAAGAAAAAATTATCGGACAACCAAGTTGCAAATGTTTTTATAAACGGCATTTTTGACAGCGTTGACAACGGTTTTGCCGAGGTTGCTGCAATGATCAACGAAGACAGTGCCTTTGTGAACTGCCCGAATATTTCGAGTGCAGACTCAGGACAATTTGGAATTATTGTCATCGTTGGTAACCTATCCTTTCTTGAAAGCACCTTTGAAGCTGAACAAGCAGCTAGGGTCGAACAACTCATTTTTGAAAAACTAGGCCGGATCTACGAAATGTCAAGTGCCGAGTTTCAACAAATGATACGTGAATACCAGAGCTTTATCATGAAGGTAAATCATCCGTCTAAAAATTGGATCTACGGCATGTCAAAAGCGGTATTTCACAAATACGGACTCAACGATTTTCAAGACGACTATTTCAAAAGAATGCAAGCGCCCAATCCACTATTCTTAAAAAGAATGGATGAAGTTATGGCAAACTTTATTTGGAACTGGGACGCTTTCTTTAAGAAATTTCGCATTTAAGCGCTCATATCAATAGCGAGCTCTTCGTGGGCATGTATGGGCTTGCGAAAAACAATCTTATTGTCGAACATATCCATCACTACATTTTGATCCTTATGAACTTGTTGAGCTAGTATAGCTTTTGAAAGCTCATTGAGCACTTCCTTTTGAATTACACGCTTCACCGGACGCGCTCCAAAGAATGGATCGTAACCTAATTCCAGAATATGATTGAAAGCCTCTTCTGTAACCACTAAATGGATGCCCGATTCGTTCAACTTAGCCTTCAGTTGACGTAGTTGCAAATTGACAATTTGAGCCACTTCTTTTTTCGTGAGAGGTAAAAACAAAATACTTTCATCAATACGATTTAAAAACTCTGGTCTGATGCTTTGTTTGAGCAGATCGAAAACCTCAAATCTAGTTTGAATGACAATATCTTGATATGAATCTTCTTTGACTCCGTCAAAACGATCAAAAATGAGTTGAGACCCTAAATTGGATGTCATGATAATCAGCGTATTTTTAAAGTTGACTAATCTTCCTTTGTTATCCGTCAGGCGGCCATCGTCGAGTACTTGGAGTAAGATATTGAATACGTCAGGATGAGCCTTTTCAATTTCGTCTAGCAACACAATTGAATAAGGTTTTCTGCGGACAGCCTCAGTGAGCTGCCCTCCTTCTTCGTAACCAACATATCCCGGAGGGGCGCCGACAAGTCTACTCACTGTATGCTTCTCTTGGTATTCGCTCATATCGATACGCGTCAAGGCTTGCTCATCGTTGAAGAGGTATGCAGCCAAAGCCTTAGCCAATTCTGTTTTGCCAACACCTGTTGTACCTAAGAAAATAAACGAACCAATGGGTCTTTTGGGGTCATGAAGACCCGCCCTACTTCGTCTGATGGCATCAGAAAGTGCCGAAATTGCCTCTTCTTGTCCAATTACGCGCTTGTGCAATTCATCTTCAAGTCTAAGCAGTTTACCAAGTTCACTCTCGAGCATTTTCCCAACCGGAATGCCTGTCCACTTCGAAACAACCTCAGCAATTTCAGTTACATCCACTTCCTCTTTGATCATTTTGGACTGCGATTCAAGTGCTTGCTGTTTTTCTTTCATTTGAGCTAAAGTAGCCTCTGCCTCTTTGATTTTGCCGTAGCGAAGTTCAGCTACTTTTCCATAGTCACCGTGGCGCTCTGCAGCTTCAGCCTCAAACTTCAGCGACTCAATCTCTTCCTTGGCTCTCTGAATGCCTTCTATAAGGTCTTTTTCAGATTGCCAGCGGCTTTGTAAGGCCACGCGGTTTTCTTGCAGATTAGAAAGGTCAAGCTCAACTTGCTGCAAACGTTTTTGATCATCCTCGCGTTTCAAAGCTGCTTTTTCAATTTCAAGCTGCATAATTTTGCGCTCAACTTCGTCGAGCTCTTCTGGTTTTGAATTGATCTCCATGCGCAATTTTGCAGCCGCCTCATCAATAAGATCAATGGCCTTATCAGGCAAGAAGCGCTCTGTAATGTAACGCTCTGAGAGTTCGACGGCTGATATGATAGCGGCATCTTTGATCAAGACTTTGTGGTGATTTTCATATTTTTCTTTGATGCCTCTTAAAATCGAGATGGCATCTTCAGTAGTAGGTTCATCAATTAAAACGGTCTGAAATCGCCTAACAAGCGCCTTGTCTTTTTCGAAGTATTTTTGGTATTCACTCAGTGTGGTTGCACCCACAGCTCGCAATTCTCCTCTTGCCAAGGCCGGTTTTAGAATATTGGCAGCATCCATTGCACCTTCTCCCCCACCTGCGCCAACCAAAGTATGAATTTCATCGATAAAAAGAATAATTTGGCCAGAGGCAGCAATAACTTCCTTGACTACTGCTTTGAGTCTTTCTTCAAACTCCCCTTTATACTTGGCCCCGGCCACCAATGCTCCCATGTCTAAAGAATAGACCATCTTAGACTTTAAATTTTCTGGCACGTCGCCAGAAATTATCCTGTGGGCCAACCCTTCGGCAATGGCTGTTTTACCAACCCCTGGCTCGCCGATTAAAATCGGATTATTTTTAGTCCTGCGCGTGAGAATTTGAAGCACTCGCCTAATTTCTTCATCGCGGCCAATTACAGGATCTAACTTTCCTTCTTTGGCCAATTGATTTAAATTTTTGGCAAATTTTTCTAAAGACTGGTAGTTGGCATCTTGATTGGCATGCTCGACCTGGGCTCCGTTTCGTAGTTCCATGATTTGATTGATTAATGTTTGATGATTGAGTTTTAAATCTTTTAAAAAGCGAGCAGCGGCATCGTCTCCAGCTAATATGGCTAAAAACAATACTTCCAAAGAAACATATTGATCCTTAAGCTCAGCTTGAATTTTTATAGCCCGAGTCAAAAATTTCTGAAAGTCTTGACTGGCATATGGTGCACTTGCGACACCTAGAACTCGCGGATAAGATTCAATGATTGCCCTTACGCCTTTTGCGATAATAGGCACCTGCAAGTTATTTTTATGAAGTAAATAACCAACCACAGCCTTGTCTTCATTGATCAATACATCAAGCAAGTGCCCTGTTTCAATGACCTGTTGTTTTAGTTCTAGGGCGAGCGCCTGACTCTTGTGAATCATTTCTTGCGAACGGTGTGTGAATTTTTCAAAGTTCATATGCTTAGCTTTTATTCAAAAACGCAAAGCACAAATGCTGCACCACTTCACTTTTTCAAGACATTTTGACCGAAAGCCCTACTTTTTAAATGTCAAAATGTCTTGAAATAAGCAATTTGTAAAATTAACTGCTGTCAATGTAACCAAATGTTATTGCTCGTCGTTAAATCTAGTGTAAACAAGAATGTTCCGGGCAACGGACAAAAGATGTTCTTGCTACAGGCCGCATGGTGCACGCAAGAATTGTTTGTTGTTTGTTAGAGAGTCTCGCCTAGCGGGACTTTCTTTTTATTAGGCAATTAGTTCATGCATTCCATGACCTCTTCAAACCATTTAATCTTCTTTGCTTCTTGCATCTTTTCAGCTTTTTGCGCACAGGACTCCATTAAATCCTGGCTTTGGACTGCAACAGGCTTCAAGAGTTCATGAGCACATGAACAAGCAGATGGATCAGGAGCACTACAACTCGATATGTGTAGCGCAAATAAGACTAAGAAAATCATTGCTTTCATTTTTCAAAATTAAGCAATTCAAATGCTTTTTTGTATTTTCGTAGCAATGCAAAAACGATTCTTTTTTCTTTTTTTCGTTTGCTCATTTATGGGCGGTGTTTCTGCACATGAATTCTATTTTGCCTATGCTGAATTGAGCTACAATGAATTCACCAACAATTTAGAAGGCACCTTAATTTTTTCTACCCACGATCTTGAAAAAGCCATTGAACCCAATGGTTCTTTGATCGGGCTCTTCGATAAGCTCGACGAAAGCTCTCCGACGACTAGACTTATTGAGGCATACCTCAACGAACACTTTAAATTAAGCTACGGTTGCGCATTGGATTCCAATGCTGTTGATGTAATTTGTATAAGTTCCTTTACATTAGAGGGGCTCGTAACACAGCTCAACGGGACCATTGAATGTTACATTTCTATGCCAGTTAATGCACTTTACGCCCCTGTTTACTGCCAATTCAATGCCTTGATGGAGCAGTTTCCCTTACAGCAAAACAAACTCACTTTTACTTACCGACAACATAAAGAAACGGTAAATTTTATAGCCATAGATACCCAACACACCTTAAAACTCCAATGAAAAAACATCTCTATTTGATCATTTTTGCCTTCGCAATCAGCTCCTTATCAGCACAAACTAAGTTTGCTCAACTTGGTCAAGAATTGCCTACGGCAAATGCATACCGAACCGCATCTGGCGCGCCTGGCCATGAGTATTACCAACAAAAAGCGGATTACAAAATGGACATTGTCCTCGACGACGAAAAACAACGCATTGATGGCTTCGAAACCATTACCTATACCAACAACTCTCCAGATCAGCTCGATTACCTTTGGCTTCAGCTCGATCAAAACCTATTTGATGAACAATCCGACACCAAGCTCATAGAGATTGAGCATATGGAAAATTTCAAAAGTGTTGGCGATCTGAGAAAAAGAGATTTCAAGTATGATGGCGGGTTCAAGATTGAACAAATAACCAATACGAGTGGCCAAGCCATGAAATATTTCATTAATAAAACAATGCTCCGTATTGATTTGGCCAAGCCACTGATGCCGGGGCAAAACATTTCGTTTCAAGTTAAATGGTGGTATAATATCAATGACCGCATGCAAGTTGGCGGCCGTTCGGGCTATGAATATTTTGATATCGATCAGAATTATCTTTATACCATTGCACAATTTTTTCCGCGCATGTGTGTCTACAATGATGTAACGGGATGGCAAAACAAACAATTTTTGGGAAGAGGAGAGTTTACCTTGCCCTTTGGAGATTATATAGTAAATATTACTGTACCCGCCGACCACATTGTTGGAGCCACTGGTGAATGCCAAAATTATGCAACGGTTTTGACTGCCGAGCAACGCAAGCGCTACGAAATGGCAAAAAAGTCAGATTCACCAGTACTCATCATTACACAACAAGAGGCCGAAGCAGCAGAAAAAGAACATGCTCAAAAAACCAAAACTTGGACCTACAAAGCTACCAATGTTCGGGATTTTGCATTTGCAAGTTCTCGTAAGTTTATATGGGATGCCCAAAAACAAACCGTTGGCAATAAGGATATTCTATGCATGAGTTATTATCCTAAAGAAGGTAACCCGCTTTGGGAAAGATATTCCACTAAATTGGTGGCGCATACCATTAAAACGTATTCAAAATATACCATCGACTACCCTTATCCGGTTGCCATTTCGGTGCATTCCAAATGGATCGGTATGGAGTACCCAATGATTTGCTTCAATGGTGGCCGCCCAGAAGCAGATGGCACCTATTCGGAAGGTGAAAAATATGGCATGTGGGGCGTAATCATTCATGAAGTTGGACATAACTTTTTTCCGATGATCATTAATTCAGATGAGCGCCAATGGACTTGGATGGACGAGGGCTTGAATACCTTTGTACAATACCTCACCGAACAAGAGTGGGAAAGGGATTATCCTAGCAGAAGGGGGCCTGCCTATCTGATTGCAGATTACATGCGTGGTGATGTCAATGGCATTTCACCTATCATGACCAATTCCGAGTCTATCAAACAATTTGGAAACAATGCTTACGGCAAACCAGCAACAGCACTGAACATTTTACGTGAAACGGTGATGGGCCGCGAATTATTTGATTTCGCATTTAAAACATACTGCCAACGCTGGGCATTCAAACACCCAACTCCTGCTGATTTTTTCCGCACTATGGAAGACGCCTCAGCTGTTGATTTAGACTGGTTTTGGAGAGGATGGTTTTATACCACAGAGCATGTAGATATAGCGCTAACTGATGTGAAATGGTTTGAACTCAATACACAAAACCCCAATTTAGAAAAGGATTTTTTACAAAAACAAGACGCCGGAAAAGATGTGTTTATTGGAGCCACGCGCAACAAGACGGCAATCGAGCAAACTATCAACGAAAAAGATCCTCAAATTGACGATTTTTATGCCAAGCGCAATATCTATAAGGTAGATACCCTAGATCAACAAGCCTATCAAAAGTTTTTAAGCAATGCCAAAGCAGAAGACCAACAGTACCTTGCCTCTAGTAAAGAGATCTACGAATTGAGCTTTGAGAATATCGGTGGACTCGTAATGCCACTTATTATTGAAGTAACCTTCGTTGACGGAACTAAAAAGGTTGAACGCATTCCTGCGGAAATTTGGCGAATTCAAGAACAAAAGGTGAGTAAGGTGTTTATTTACGACCAGCCAGTGGTCTCTTTTAGATTGGATCCCTTCTTGGAAACTGCCGATACCGATTTAGATAACAACACTTGGCCACCAAAAATGCAGCCTACCCGCTATCAACTCTACAAGCAAGAACAAATTCGTGAAAACCCGATGCAACGCCAACAGCGCCTAGAGAAACTAGAAAACGGAAATTAATTACTGTTTTTGAAAGCCAACCAGCTCTTGGTAATGTAACGATTTAATGAGGTAATAGTAGGTTCCTGTGGCCAAGTTATGCACCTCAAAAGAAAGATTTTGTTCGCCTTGAATTAAATGCTGATCTAGCACTTTGGCCTGCACCCTTCCCTGTTGATCAATCAAGAATATTTCATAGCGCTCTGATTGTGCCATGAATTTTAAATGATGCTGCCCCAAGCTTGGATTTGGATAGACCAACGCCCCTTGAGAATTTGATGGGTCTTTTTCCAAAATGGAGTTGGTGCAGCCCTGTAGTAAATCGTAATAAGTAATATTTTGTTCAAATAAAGACTGAATCACATTGGGGTCTACTTCGAACCAATCCTTCAAAATACTTGCATAGATGTCTCGAAAGTCAATTTGCATATCAATACCTGCTTGATTATTGACCTGATTGGCTATCACTGGATTGGAGCCAACGATTCCATTTGATATACACGAACCAAACATGAGCAGCGGTGCAGCGTCACCGTGATCGGTACCAAAACTTCCATTGCTTGCCACCTGTCTTCCAAACTCCGAAAAAGTAAATCCTGCTACACGTTGCTCTAAACCCAAGAGTTGCAAATCATGTTGAAAGGCAGAAACAGCATCCGAAATACGCAAAAGCAAATCGGCGTGTACTCCCTCACTTACATTATTTTGATCTACTTGGGCGTCGTGGGTATCAAAGCCACCCACATTCAAGATATAGACCTTGGTTTTTAGTCCGCCTGAAATCATCTGCGCAACGTATTTCAATTGAACAGCCAGTGGATTATTAGGGTCATATAAATTAGACAATGAATTACCCGAACTAGCCGCACCACTGATTTGTTGACCATATTCATTGGTCTGATTGATCAAGGTTGAAATATATTCAATCTGCCCACCGTAATACGTGCCATCATTGGTCACCGAGGTGAGTAATAAATTGGAGGCGTTGAACGGATTAGAGACCGTATGGCTGAAATTACCCATCAAGCCCTGACAAGTGGTAGAAACCTCAGAACCTAAAGAAATGGCAAATGGATCAGGATAATCCACGTTTGGATAATCATCTGGAAAATTAGGATAGGCACTGTCAAAATAACGGCCCAACCAACCGCTTGTTTGATTGATATCCAGTGCTCCTGTTGTCCAGATATCCATTGATCTAAAATGAGATCTATTGGCTTGCGGGTATCCCACATTTTGAATTACACTGAGTTTGCCCTCGTTAAATAAGGTCTGCATTCCTGTCATTTTAGGATGTAGCCCAACAGCAGGGGTAAGTGGTAGAATTTGATTTTCAGGAATTAAGATATTGGCGCGCTGTACCATGAGTTCACTGTATTGATCGGTTGGAAAAACCATATTCAACCCATCATTACCGCCATTCATTCGTATGATGACCAACACCTTGTCTTCGGCACTCTTTGGCACGTCAAACAACTTTTTTGCTACGGCTTGCATAGAAAGCCCGTTTTGTACAAATGGTAAGGAAAGGCTTGCAAGGGCCCCATTCTTTAGGAAGGATCTTCTTTTCATTAGCAAACGTGAAATTGAGGCATTTTAAACATAACATTCAATACGGCCTGCATGCGCGATTCTACAGGTGTATAAAAAACTGGGTTGGTCGGATCTGACAGATAGTCGTTGTATTGAATAGTCCATTCAAAATCAGGCAGCCCGTTGGTGAGGATATTTTTAATCAACAATTTATCTGCAGCCGGAATGTCTTTTGGGAATAATACCAAACATAAATCATCTATCACTTGAGGTGCTGAATATGGAACGGACAAACCATTGAGCAAATCCAGGACTTGAATTTTAAAAACATTACCATTGACATTATAAAGGTTGGATGTCAAAAGGTTTGCCACATCGAAGCGCTTTTTGATGTATGTTGAGTTGATCCAAAGTCTATAAAAGGCAGGGGCTTGGTAATAGGCAGTCCAACCCGCAACGCTTGGTGGCGCAGCATAGGCCTGCCCCATTTGATCTGCCAAACCATACATTGACAAATATATTTGATAGGTAGATTGTAAATCAAAGTTGGCTGTGGTCTCAGAAGTATTGAGCATGGTAAGCAGCATTTCTAAGGGCGACTTAATAATAGCGCCTCGCATGGAAATGTCATAAAAATGTTCACTGCTCAATAATTCGATGAGTACAGGGGCAATTTCGAAATTATTCGCAGCAAAGGTTTGAGCCATATCGGCAATAACATTTTGCTCTACCCATGGCGTGATTTCATAATTGACAAAATACCTATACAATTTCCTACAGATAGCTAGAGCTGTATCATTCTGATTAAAAACCACATCTATGTAATCGGCGTATTCCATAACACCATTGCCCGTAATGGATTGATTGGCAAAATGGTAAGAAAGTGTTTTTGTTGTGTTATCGTGCAGTATGGGCATAAAAGTGCTCGTCACTTGATTCAACGTGGCACTGCGCACGCCTTGGACTATGTTGCCTGTAAAAATTTTAGCAGCTGCAGCTACATCTTGTTCTGTAAAAGTACTGTAGTCTCCAGCTGCTAACTGAGGCCCTTTTCCAACGGTAAAGAGTTCAAGAAGTTCACGGCCGTAGTTTTCATTGGGAGAATAAACAGTGTTGGTTGAACCATTTAAAAACAAAAGCATGCATGGATCAACGCTCACATCCTTGACCAATTGTTTGACGTTGCCTAAAGCATGCTGCCGCAATAATTGTAAGTATTGATACATCGCTCGCGCATCTCCAGAGCTTGTAACACCAAAATGATTTTGCCAAAAAAACAGCATTTTTTCGGTCAAGGTTAGATTTTCCTGATTTAGATTTTTAGCAATCCAAGCCCCTAAAGATTTCATTCGCGCACCTTCTGTTTGCTGATTTGCGGTGTTATCTTGAGGATACACTGCATTGACCCATGTTTCACCTAAATTGACAATTTGTTCGGCGGTATCATAGGCCAAAGGATCATCAGTCAAGCTAGGGCTAAATAATTGATTGACACTTGTTGCCATCCCGGCATTAACTGCATCTTCTATTTCTTGAAAAGTTGCACCAAAAGTGCAGCGCCTGAGTAAATGTGCTGCCTCAACAGCTGTCCACGGACCAGAATAAGGAGTCATTGTCAGAGAATTTTACTTACAAATTACAATTTTTTAAGTAGAAAGCAACCGATGGGCGCAAAATTCGTTCTAAAATCATGAAAATTTAATTTAAATTTGTTCACCTACATTAACCTACACAGATATGATTAAGAAGATTATCTTCTCATTGCTTTCGTTATTCTCCTTACCGCTTTTTGCTCAGCAATCCGTAACTTTCAATTATACTGGTGCTATTCAGACTTGGACAGTACCACCTTGCGTTTATAACATTCAAGTAGATGTTCGCGGTGCCAAAGGGGGCGGAGTATTAGCTCAACCCTTTGTTGGTTCAGGCCAAGGAGGCAATGGCGCACGTGTGCAACACCCAAGCATTGCCGTAACTCCAGGCCAAGTTTTGGAAATTAGAGTTGGTGGATGTCCAACGGGGCCAACCGGAGGCTGGAATGGAGGTGGAAACGGCCAACCTAGCCCTAATGTACAAAACGAATCTAAGGGTGGCGGTGGTGCCTCTGATATTCGCATTTCCCCTTTTGCCATGAATAACCGCATTGTTGTGGCGGGCGGTGGCGGCGGAAGAGCCGGCGGCTCCGGGCAAACGAATTACCAAGCCACAGGAGGCCAAGGTGGATGCACCACGGGCCAAACTGGAACAGGATCTCCATTTACAGGAACAGGTGGCGGTGGTGGAACTCAATTTTCGGGTGGTAATGGCGGCCCACCTTGGGGCGGAGGGCAACCCGGAACTTCAGGTACGATTGGTAATGGCGGCAATGGTGGGTTTTACACATCGGCTTCAGGCGGCGGTGGCGGCGGCGGCTACTTCGGTGGCGGCGGCGGCGGCGGCGATAATTGCTGTACTGGTGCCAATGGCGGCGGCGGCGGCGGCGGCGGTTCGAGTTTTTACCCAGCTGGCGGCACGTGTACTCAAGGATTCCAAACAGGCCATGGACAAGTGGTCATTACCTACACTGCAGGTTCTACGATGGTAACTGTTGCGAACAACGGCCCTTACTGTGTTGGCGATCAAATCAACCTTACAGCTACAACTGGTGCTCCTGCCTACACTTGGACGGGGCCGAATAATTTCAACTCTACTTTGCAAAACCCGAGCATCCCGAATGCCACAGCTGCAATGGCGGGAACTTATACCCTTACCTATGATGCTGGTGGATGTATCTCTACGGCGGTAACGAATGTTGTTGTGAATACCCCTACTTTACCAACGTTCAATCAAATCAATCCGATTTGTGAAGACGCCACACCTCCAAATTTGCCAGCCAGCTCAACCAATAACCCAAGTATCGCTGGCACCTGGAACCCTGCAGCAATCAATACTTCAACCGCAGGTACCTTTACCTACACCTTTACACCGAATGCTGGAATTTGCGCTACGCAAAACACCATGGATATCATTATTGTGGCCAATGAACAAGCCACATTCAATCAAATCCCTGATTTGTGTATCAATGATGCTGCACCTGCTTTCTCAAATACCTCAACCAATACCTACCCATACACGGGAACTTGGTCACCGGCAACGATCAGTACGGCCAATGCAGGTACGTTTACCTACACCTTTACACCAAATCCAGGAGAATGTGCTTTCCCAGCAACGATGGACATTGTGGTACACGCACTCACGACCCCACAATTCAATCCCATGGGGCAAATTTGTCAGTACATGACCAACGTTGTGATTCCAACTACGGCAATCAATACAAGTAGTTATTTAGGTGGGCCACTCATTACAGGCGCATGGAATAGTCCAACAGTCATTACTGCTGCGCCAGGGACAGTGAATTATACTTTCACTCCAGATCCAAATCAATGTGCCTCCCCGGTTACAATTCCAATTACTGTTGATCCATTGATCATCCCTCAATTTACCCAAATACCACAACTGTGCCAAGACGAGGCCAACCCTATTTTCCCGACAACATCCAACAATGTACCTGGAATCACCGGATCTTGGACACCTCCAACCATTGATACTTCCATACCTAGCATAACCACTCATACCTTCTTCCCAGACCCAGGGCAATGTGGTGATACCATTGATATGGTTGTCACCATTGTACCTGCCGTACCTCCAGTATTTGTAGCCGATACACTTTCTGGTTGTAATCCACTCTTGGTAAACCTGAGCACCATTGGAGTGGTTCAAGGTGCAGTATATACATGGTTCTGGAACGGAAATCAAATAGGGCAAGGAAGTAATCTTTCTTACACTTTTGATGCGAGTGGTTACCATGACATCACGCTCGAATACAACCTACTAGGCTGTATTGAAACGACCACCTATAATGATTACATATATATGGAGAGTTATCCGGATGCATCTTTTGCGGCGCTTCCAGGTGCACTCACTGAAGGCACCATGCCAATTCAATTTGTAAATAATTCAGTTGGAGCCATCAGCTATGTTTGGGATTTCGATGACAATACAAGCAGTACTGAAGTGAATCCTAATCATATGTACGTTGGAGTGACAGACAACCTATTAGTAACGCTAACAGCTTATACTTCTTTAGGTTGCTCGGATGAATATCAGCTAAATTTACCAGTTATTGCCGAACCTATCTATTACGTACCAAATACCTTTACCCCAGACGAAGACGAGCACAACCAAACATGGCAAGCTGTGTTCACCACAGGTTTTGACCCCCACGCCTTTCATTTGGCAGTTTTCAACAGATGGGGAGAAGTTATTTGGGAAACGCACGATGCATCACAAGCCTGGGACGGTACTTACGGTCTGGATGGAACCAAAGTTCCAACAGGAATGTATACTTGGAAATTACAATTCGAAACTAAAGAAAATGACTATCGCAAAATAGTGACCGGTCATTTAAATCTTATCAGATAAGATCTTCTAAAAACAATAAAAAAGGCGAGCTAGTGCTCGCCTTTTTTATTGTTTGATGGTGTAGTACACATTTATTTTTTTCGAAAAAATATCTTGATTGGAACACCTTCAAAATCAAATCGCTCGCGCAATCTGTTTTCCAAAAATCGTTTGTATGCATCTGTAAGGTATTGGGGCAGATTACAGAAGAATGCAAATGCTGGTGCATGGGTTGGAAGTTGTGTTACAAACTTGATTCGGATATATTTCCCTTTAACTGATGGTGGAGGAGTTTGGGCAATAATATCGAGCATAACCTCATTTAATTCATGCGTTGGGATTTTTCGAGTTCTATTCTCGAATACCCGCATAGATGTTTCTAGTGCCCGGTGAATTCGCTGTTTTTCTATAGCCGAGGTAAAAATGATAGGCACATCGTTGAATGGTGCCAATTGTTCACGCAGTTCTGCCTCAAACTTAAGCATCGTATTTTGGTCTTTCTCGACCAAATCCCATTTATTGACCAATACTACCACACCTTTTGAATTCTTTTCAATCATGTAATAAATACTGAGGTCTTGTTTTTGAATACCCTCTGAGGCATCGATCATAAATAAGCAGACATCGGCGTTTTCGATAGTGCGCACCGAACGCAATACAGAATAATATTCAATATCTTCTGTAACCTTGGCTTTCTTTCTGATTCCTGCAGTATCAATGAGTAAAAAATCAAAACCAAAAGATTTGTATCTGGTATGGATGGCATCGCGGGTAGTTCCTGAAATATCTGTAACTATATTTCGATCTTGCCCCGTTAACGCATTTACCATGGATGACTTACCTACATTTGGCCTTCCTACAATGGCAATTCTTGGTAAATTGTCTTCTTCTCGAACGGAGGCATCCTCTTTGTTGAAATGCTTGATGAGTTCGTCCAAAATTTCTCCCGTACCACTTCCATTAGTAGCACTTAAATCAAAGACTTCACCTAGACCGAAGGTGTAAAATTCTGAAGATAGCCCTACCCTTTCGGTATTATCTACTTTATTTGCAGCAATCAATACCGGTTTCTTACTCTTTCTAAGCAACTGGGCAACTATTTCATCCATATCCACAATACCAGTCATCACATCGACCATAAAAATGATTACCGTGGCTTCCTCGATGGCAATTTGTACTTGCTTTCGGATTTCTCCTTCGAAAATATCTTCCTTTGTCGTGGCATAACCGCCTGTATCAATGACTGAGAATTGATAACCATTCCATTCTCCTTTTCCATAAATTCGGTCACGGGTTACGCCGCTCACCTCCTTCACAATGGCATCTCTAGACTCTGTTAAGCGATTAAATAAGGTGGACTTCCCAACATTTGGACGTCCAACAATAGCAACTATATTACTCATGCTGTGTACTTAATATCCGTATTTTTTGAGCTTGGCATCGGAATGGCGCCAGTCTTTATCCACTTTGACGTAGTTTTCTAAAAAAACTTTTGACTCAAGAAATTTTTCCATATCGAGCCTTGCCTCTCGGCCAATACGTTTGAGCATCTCGCCTCCACGCCCGATGATAATACCACGCTGAGAGTCTCTTTCGACGATGATATTGGCCCGTACGCGAATCAGACCTGGTTCTTCGGTGTAGGCGTCGATTTCAACTTGTGTGCTGTATGGGATCTCCTTTTGGCAATGAATGAATATTTTTTCTCGAATAATCTCAGAAATAAAAAAGCGCATCGGTCTGTCAGACAACTCCTCTTTGTCATAATAGGGCGGGCTCTCAGGTATAAGAGACAGAATTTCCTCCCAAACCGCCTCAATATTGAATTTATGCAAGGCAGATATAGCATATACCTTGGCTTTAGGTAGTTTTTCTTGCCAATAACTCACCCGCTCCATGACCTTTTGTTGATCCGAATTGTCAATCTTATTGATCAAACACAATACCGGAACTTCTAAGCGTTGTATACGCTCTAAGGTAGACTTGTGATTCATGTCGTTTTCGTGGGTATCGGTCATAAACAAGAGTACATCAGCATCCTGAATAGATGTATTGACGTAATCCATCATGTTTTCGTGCAGCTTATAGGCTGCATTGACCACACCTGGCGTATCTGAAAAAACAATTTGGTAATCAGCTTCGTTGACAATACCTAAAATCCGATGTCGGGTGGTTTGTGCCTTAGAACTTACAATTGAAAGCTTTTCACCAACGAGCTGATTCATCAAAGTGGATTTACCCACATTTGGAGAGCCTACGATATTTACAAAACCTGATTTATGCGCCATAATGCTAGCAAAAGACAAAGGTACGATTATTTGACGGGATGCCTTCCATTGAAATTCATTAGCATCAAAAGTTATTTTTTCTATCTTCGAATTATGGAAAATATTGAACAACAAATTGCTGATTTAAAATCTCAACTTACTGGAGATTTATTTTCTGATCTTGAAACACAACAAAAGATCTATGAACTCAAAAAAGTGCTGAATCCTGCTATAGAACATGCGCCTGAAACTGACGAAGACGACGGCTGTTTGTATTGTGGTAGTTAGTACAGTTTTTGTCTTTTCAAGAGGTATTTCAACAAAACTTGATCATAACCTTCCTCTATAGCTGCCGGAACAAAGTCAATGCCTAAATTCAGGCACCTCATCTGTAATTCTTCGAAATAAGCTTGAATTGCAACTTGATATTTTTCACGGACTTCAGCTGGCCTTAACTGAAGATGTTCGCCTGTTTCCATGTCAATTAGCTTGTATGGCCTGTCTTCCAAGGCAAAAGATTTTTCTAAGGCATCGTGATATACATGAAATAATATGACCTCATGTTTGTTATGTTTGAGGTGCTGCAGGGCATCTATAAGCGCAGCAGTTTGGGCTGGATCATCAAGTAAATCTGTAAAGATCACTACAAGACTTCTTTTGTGAGCCAATGCAGCGATATCGTGCAAGGCTTGTGTGGTAGCCGTAGCCCTTCGGTTCTTTTCTTTATATTTCTCTAAGCGGTTTTCAAGTTCACTATATAGGTAACGATGGTGTGCAAGCGATGTTTTGGCAGCAGTATGGAGCTGCAAACCGTCGTCAAATATGCTCAGACCAACCGCATCGCGCTGCCGCTTTAACAATTCTATAAGGCTTGACGCGGCATAGACCGCATATTCAAATTTATTAGTCCCTGTTTGAGGAAAATACATTGAACTTGAGTCATCTATTACAATCTGACAACGCAAGTTGGTCTCTTCTTCATACTTTTTGGTAAACAATTTTTCAGAGCGCCCATACAAACGCCAATCAATATTTTTAGTTGATTCTCCTGGATTATAAAGCCTATGCTCGGCAAATTCTACGGAGAAACCATGAAAGGGGCTCTTGTGCATGCCTGTAATGAAACCTTCAACCACCTGCTTAGCAAGTAATTCTAGATTCCCAAACTGAGCCAAACGCATACGTTCAATTGCCTCCATGACTAGCAAAGTTAATAAAGTAAGGTTGATTCGAAGCAACCTTTCCTTAAATGTACTCGTCAAAGAAGTAAATCCCTGATTATGAAATACACTCTACCTCTTCTCTTTTGCTTTTTAAGTATTTTTCAAGCTTATTATAGCCAAGTTACTGGATTTGCTCTTAGCGGCTTAAACCTGTCGCCAAATGCTGTACTGACTTCTTGCGACCAAGAGGTAAATATTGGTTTTTCAGCCCTAACGCCAGCCACTAACAGCACAGTGAGCTATGATTTGCCATATACAATCTTAGGTAATAATTTCAGTGGGTTTCAATTTCAAGCAGTAGTGGATTGGGGCGATGGCTCAAATACCATTGCTGGAGGAGGAACCTCAACAACTGGTACAAACATCAGCATGAACCCACCTTTGAGTCACTTATATAATGCACCTGGTTCTTATGTCATCACCACCACGGTTTACAACCCTGCCAATCAAACTTATGCTTTTGATAGTTTATATTATACCGTAGGCTCATGTTCTTATCAGGCGTATGCTGCGGTTGGGCTGGACTGCAACAATGACGGCACCGTTGAACAAAACTTGCAAAACGTACCCTTTCAGTTGATCGGCAATAACGGCCAAGTGTACCAAAATAACAACCAAACAGGAGGTTTATTGCAATTCACTAACCTCACACCCGGCACTTATACCTTGCAGGTTGACCCTTCTTGGTTAGCGGCTTCAGGTTATGTGGTTTTGAGTAGTTTTCCAACCACACCCATAGTGCTGCCTGGCCCTGGCATTACTACCTACATGTTTACTTTGATTTGCAACCAAGGTGCAGTTCAACTTTGTGTAGGCGGTACCGTTTTTTGCGATGCCAACAACAACGGCATTTTTGATTCGAATGAACCTACACTCAACAACGTACCAATCGTTGTCAATGGCATAACCACCTACAGCAATGCCAATGGCCAATACAATGCATCATTTGCTGGAGTGGCCGGCCAATATTACCCTATTGAGGTCAATGCCAATTATTTGTCAAATACACAAAATACCGTATCGGCGAGTGCACCAGATTCGGTTTTGGCTTACCCATGTTCGGTTGGAGCTCCTCCAATTCCAGCGAACATTCCTATGAATTGTAGTAGCCCAAGCAATGTATTTTGCTATGGTGGTTATGTATTTTGCGATGACAATGGCAACGGCGTTTTCGATACCAATGAAAGCCCCATCGCCTTTGCACCAGTCATTTTGTACACTCAAAATTCGACCTCAAATTCAGTTACAGTATATACAGATTCACTCGGTTATTTCAGCTACTGCGGTAGTTTTACCAATACGACCAACCTTATAATGGCTCAAGTGAGTTCTACGTGGTTGGCATACAATGGCATTGCCACCTCTCCTATCCTGACCTTACTAGGCTCCAATAATGGTCAGATCAATTACGGTATGCTCGCCATCAATTGCGGTGGCCAAACAACAACTTGCGCAGATATGTGGACTACCGTTACACCTTGGATCGGTTATTATCAAGGAACAACGGCCTATATCAAGCTCAATTGGGGCAATTATGGCCCACAGGCTGCAAATAATTATACCCTTTCGCTCACCTACCCAGCAGGTGTGACTCCCAATACTGCCTCGATTCAAAATTCTGGTTACACCATAAGCGGCAATACCATCACTTGGAATTTATACTCTTCGAGCACCTTTTTTAATGCCTATGATGTCATTACTTTTAATGTGCCCTCTGGCCTGGCCTCTGGCACCCAACACATCTTTAGCTCTACTATCAACCCAACAGGAACTAATACGGATTGTGCACAATTTAATAACCAAGGAAGTTTGCTTCAGATTGTGGGCAATAGTTATGACCCCAATGATAAAACGGCTGCCACTTTATACAACTTTGAAGGAAGTGTGTGTCCACCAGATTATTTAGATTATACCATCATTGATCAATTGACTTACACTATCCGTTTTCAAAATACCGGAACAGCTCCCGCTCAAAATATTTATATCATTGATACGCTTAGTCCAAATCTCGATTTAAATACCTTTACGCTGCTTGAATCAACACACCCCATACAAGTGGTGAATTTAGGAAATGGAATTTTCCGTTTTGAATTCAATCAAATTTGGCTGCCAGATTCCCTCACCAATGAACCAGCAAGCCACGGGCATTTTACTTACAGAATCATTGAGTCAGCGTCCAATCAATTCGGATCCGTGATTGACAACACGGCCTACATCTATTTTGATTGGAATGACCCGATCATTACCAATACCACACATCATGTCAACAGCCAAATTGAAAATGTTCATGAACTCACAAGTCCTCTTCAAATCCATCCCAATCCGGCAACGAAGCATATTGAATTAGGTCTCGAAAGTCCAGAGGTGGTGCTCATAAAGGATATCAATGGCAAGACTGTATATCAGGAACTTGTCGCACCGAATCAATACATTGATATTGAACACTTAAAAAATGGAATTTACTTCATTGAAAGCAAAAATAAATTTGGCAAACTCATTAAAATTTAATTTTTTTTAAAAGTTTGGCACTGATTTTGCATAGAGCTAAATGTAGTAGTTTATAGTTAGGTTATGGATAGCGGCGGTCCACCTGCCCTATCCGAAAAAACGGCCCTTTCGGGCCGTTTTTTTTATATACTTAACCTTTTTGCTTTGTTTGGGTGTAGCCTTCCTTGAGCAATATTTCAAATATTTTTTGCTTGAAATTTCCTTGTACTAAGATTTCATTGTCTTTGACACTTCCACCTACGCCGCATTTGCTTTTGAGTAATTTTCCTAGGTCTTTGAGGTCCTCTTCATTACCGACAAATCCTTCAACAAGAGTAACTTCCTTTCCTGCGCGCTGTTTGCGGTCCATACTAACGTATAACCTCTGTTGCTGATTGGGAAGAGTCTCGATGTCATCATCTGGCTCCGATTGGTAATTGAAATTCGGATTGGTACTATAGACCACATTCTGAAACTTTTGTTGTTTTTTAGACATACAGCAAAGATAAACAATCCGAGCTTTGAAATATGACCTCTGTTATTTTGTAGATAATGGCTATTTTAGCTACACCATTTAGGGTTGTTTAAAAGCATGTCCAAAAAGAAAATACTTACTGTGATTGGGGCCCGCCCACAAATCATCAAAGCAGCAGCGATTAGCCGTGCCATTGCGGAGCATTTTGCAGATGAATTGACTGAAATTTTAGTGCATACCGGCCAACACTATGATCAAAATATGTCCGAAGTCTTTTTTGAAGAACTAGGCATTCCAAAACCAAACTATAATTTAGCTGTCGGCAGCGGAACTCATGGACACATGACTGCGGCAATGATCAGTGGTCTAGAAGATATTATCCTCAAAGAGAAGCCCAATGCTGTGGTGATTTACGGCGATACCAATTCAACAATCGCTGCGGCAATCGCTGCGGCAAAAATACATGTTGCCGTAGTGCACATCGAGGCTGGATTGCGAAGTTTTAATAAGGCAATGCCCGAAGAACTGAACCGAATTGCCGCCGATCACATGAGCACTTTGCTTTTTGTTCCAACTGCTGCTGGAATGAAAAATTTAGCAAAAGAAGGTTTTGATCTTAACATTAAAGCCGAAGCAAAAATTGATGCACCAAATGTTTACCACTGCGGTGACATCATGTATGACAACAGCTTGTATTTTGCAAAAATGAATGCGGGGCGCAGAAGCATACTTGCAGATCTTGACCTAGAAGATTCACCCTACATCCTTAGCACCATTCACCGGGATTCCAATACCGACGATCCAAGGGCCCTGCAGCAAATTTTTGAGGCCCTGCTCCAACTTATTGATCAAACCAACATGCAGGTCGTCTTGCCACTACATCCGCGAACAACTGCAAAAATGAAGCACCTGCTCAAGGAGGATTTTCAAGAAAAAATTTCTTCTAACCAACAATTAATCATTTGCCCACCCGCTGGTTTTTTGGATATGATCGCCTTAGAACAAAATGCGCAGCTGATTATTACAGATAGTGGTGGGGTTCAAAAAGAAGCTTATTTTTTTCAAAAACCTTGTGTAATTCTACGTGAGCAAACCGAATGGATTGAAGTGGTTGAATCTGGAGCTGCCATTTTATGTGGTGCTGATCAAGAAAAAATCATCAACGCAGTGCACGAGCTTCTAAATAAAAGCATTCAAACCGATGCTTCTATATTTGGAGATGGTCAAGCCGCACGTTTTATTTGTGAGAAAATCATTTCAGACTTGCCGTGCTAATCTATGTTGAATTCATCACAGAGCGCTTGCTCTACACGCTCAATTTTGTATTGAGAGATCGCGAAGTTCAGTTCAGACTTACCAACGATAGCACCTATTTTAAAAATGCAATTGAACCAAAATTCAACTATTCCAATACGGAATTTGAAGGTGCGCTTCAGATCAGACCAGCGACACTACTTTTCGATGACCAACTATACAGAGAAACTCCTCAGATAGGTGAATTTCATCAAACAGACTGTCTTCAGTTTGACAACATAGCAGATCTTTTGGCAAGTGTTTTTTACGTGCTGAGCCGCATGGAAGAATACAACAGCACACAGCGCGATCATTTAGATCGATTCATGGCCAGAGGGTCCCTGTTATCTAAAGCAGGGTGGCTCCAAACGCCAATTTGCGATATTTGGAGTGAGGCTTTTATCACATTTTTAAATAATCAATTACAAGTTGATCTAAAAGCAAAAAAACCCGCATTTCACTTTCAACCCACCTTTGACATTGACAATACATTTGCCTTTGCTCATAAGAATAAATTACGCAGTTTTTTGGCACAAACCAAAGACTTATTTTACCAAAGAAAAGAACGCGCCCAAGACCGAAGAAAAGTACGCAGTGGGCTTGCCACAGACCCATACGACACCTTTGATACCATTGCAAATATCGCCATTCAATATCCTCAAACAAAAGTTTTTTGGTTGCTCGGGAATTATACCTCAAAAGATAAAAACCTATCACATCTCAATGAAGCACAACAAGCAAAAATTAAAAAAATTGCAGCAGAAACGGAAATCGGTATCCATTTGAGCTCCATTACTGCATTGGATTTCAAACAAATGCAAATTGAGTGTGAACGTTTGGCCCAGATCACAGGACAAACAACATTAAGCAACCGCCAGCATTACCTCATGCATACTCTTCCACAAACCTATTTGCTATTGCTAAAAGCTGGCATTAGACACGATTACACCATGGGCTATGCCGAGCAGACAGGTTTTCGTGCTGGAACCGCGCGAACTTTTCCATGGTTTAACCTCTTAAAAAATGAAGTAACAGAGCTCAATATTCATCCTTTCATGTACATGGATGGCACACTTAAAGAGTATCTTGAACTTACCAATGACGCTGCTAAGCAGCGCATCAGAGACTTATACAAGGAAGTAAAGCGATTTGGCGGAACGTTTAGCTTTTTGTGGCACAACGAGACTATCGGCGGCTACCAACAGTGGGCAGATTACCAAGAAGTTTTTTACGAAAACTTTAAATTATACGAGCAGTAATAGCGGCAGTCTATTGCCCTTTTCCAATTTTTTTATAAGAATCACATGATCTTAATTCTTCGATCATTTGTTCCTTTTCTGCAGCGGTCTTATTGGCATCCATGTTTTCACATTTTTTCATCGAAGCTTCATATTTTTTAAGAACCTTATCTAGAGATACACCTTTTTCGCTGGCTTTTTTGATTTCTTGGGTCATTTCTAACCATTGATCTGCACATTCGCAAATTTCAGACTGACAAGAAAATAGAGATAAACTTATAACTAAAATGAGTAAATTTTTCATAGCATTAGTGTAAACGATTAATAAAAACATCCCCCACCTTTACCTAATCTTATGGTAAGTGTGGCACCTGTGTAAACGTACCAATCTTTGGTAGTGCTTGTTCCACGTTTTCCAAACCTGTTGCCATCAAGGCTTTGATTTGAAAGTGCAGCGGATAAACTTGAAATCTCATCCTCGAGGATATTGGGATCTGCATAAGTGTCTGCACCAACATCATCTAAGTAGTCAGTAAAAGTTTTGCGAATAGCCATATCAACATTGAATGTAGCCATTTCACCCAGACTTACCTTGATGCCCATGCCAAGTGGAATGCAAAGTTGATTGAGCCTGTATGGTTTTTGTTGGTTCAAAGAGGTTCCTTGACCTTCGGTTGCTAGTACCTGTAGATCTTGCCAAGCGCCGTTGTAATAAGTTTGGGGATTCATATGAAAAACACCTATCTGAGCTAAAAGATAGGCTGTTGCTCGATACCTGCTGCTGCCAAATTGAAACGGGACGTAATGAAATTCCACCCCTCCTGCCACTTCGTGAATTTTGGACTGAAAACTCAAATTTCTATTGACCAACAAGGGATAGGGCGACGTTGAATCTGCTCCAGCAACTTGGCCATACAGGTAATTGAATCGAAGTGTGAGGCGGTTATTGAAATTATAGCGATACATTGCCCCTGCAGCCAAATGCGCCGATTTGAATTGTTGATAGGGGTTCAGATCACCAAGGTAATAGGTTTGGCCCACATTCAATCCAAATTCAGAACGAGATAAAAACGTACGACGCTGCCCTTGCCCAACAAGGGCAGAAATCAGAAAAATGAGTAACAAACCTATTCTCATGACAAGAACAACGTTGATATTACAAAAATATTACATTTTACCCGAGCGCTTGCGGTCAGTTTCTTTAAGTAATATCTTGCGAATTCTTAAACTCTTTGGCGTTACTTCCACATATTCGTCAGATTGAATGTATTCCAAACACTCTTCTAAACTGAAAACCTTTGGTGGCGCCAAACGAACTTTATCATCAGATCCGGAGGCACGCATGTTGGTAAGCTTCTTTGTTTTGGTAACATTGACACACAAATCACCAGCCCTGGAGTTTTCTCCAATGACTTGCCCTTCATAAATATCTTCATTAGGTGCAACAAAGAATTTGCCGCGTTCTTGAAGGTTATTGAGCGAAAAGGGAATGGAGGTTCCTTGTTCAAGTGAAATAAGCGAACCATTCTGACGTCCTGGAATCTCACCTTTATAGGGTTGGTATTCCAAGTAACGGTGATTCATAATGGCCTCACCAGCTGTTTGTGTAAGTAGGTAATTTCTTAGACCAATGATCCCTCTAGATGGTATCTGAAAAGTGACTATCATACGATCACCTTTCGGGACCATATTGGTCATTTCGCCTTTGCGACGTGTAACGGCCTCCACGGCAGTACCGCTATGCTCTTCGGGTAAATCAATAGTCAATTCTTCAACGGGTTCACACTTGACGCCATCAATTTCCTTGATAATTACCTGAGGCTGACCAACTTGAAGTTCATAACCTTCACGACGCATGGTCTCAATAAGTACGGAAAGATGCAGTACACCACGACCAAAGACCATCCATTTGTCGGCTTTGTCAGTGTCTGCAACACGCAAAGCCAGGTTTTTTTCGAGTTCTTTGGTAAGCCTGTCTGAAATGTGTCTAGAGGTTACAAATTTGCCTTCTTTTCCAAAAAATGGCGAATCATTGATGGAGAAAAGCATACTCATTGTAGGTTCATCCAATTTAATGGTTGGCAACGGCTCTGGATTTTCAGCATCACAAATTGAGTCACCAATTTCAAAGCCTTCAATTCCGGTAATGGCACAAATATCGCCAGCCTGAACTTCAGAAACCTTCAAGCGCTCTATACCTTCAAAAACAAAAACTTCCTTGATACGGTGCTTTTCTTGACGGCCATCTGACTTGGATAAAACGATAGGTTGATTTTCCTTAAGTACACCTCTCGACAAACGACCAATGGCTATACGCCCAACATAGGACGAAAAGTCAAGTGAGGTGATCAGCATTTGAGTATTTCCATCTTCAATGACACGCGGTGGAAAATAATCCAAAATTTGATCGAGGAGTGGGGAAATAGTTGTAGTGGGTTGCTTCCAATCTGTTGACATCCAACCGTTTTTTGCCGAACCGTAAATGGTCGGGAAATCCAACTGCTCTTCATTGGCGTCAAGTTCAAACATCAAGTCAAAAACCTTTTCATGAACTTCGTCTGGGGTACAATTTTCTTTATCTACCTTATTGATCACTAAAAGGGGTTTGATACCCATAGACAAGGCCTTACCCAATACAAAGCGTGTTTGTGGCATTGGACCTTCAAAGGCATCTACCAACAGGCAAACGCCATCTGCCATGTTGAGCACGCGTTCAACCTCCCCACCAAAATCGGCGTGGCCAGGAGTATCAATGATATTGATTTTTGTACCCTTATAGGAAACGGATACATTTTTTGATACAATCGTTATGCCGCGTTCGCGCTCTAGATCATTGTTGTCCATGATGAGTTCACCGGTCATGCGGTCCCTTTCATTGAGCACTTGACCAGCTTCAATCATTTTATCAACTAGGGTTGTTTTGCCGTGGTCAACGTGGGCAATAATGGCGATATTTCTAATTTCCATTGGAAGAATTGTATAAAAGAAGTTTAATATTTGTTGCGTTTATTAGAGAAGTTTCTGTCTCTTTCAAAACCGCCAGAGCGTTTTTTATCAAAACCACCCTTTTTCTCAAATGCAGGCTTACGAGCCCCACCGAACGATCCCGGACCTCTTTTAGATCCTGGACCTTTGCTGAACTTGCGATCTCGACCACCTTCAGAACCACCTTTGCCTGGAGCGGTAACTTCGATGGAGACCTTATGGCCTTCAAATTCGTAACCATCAACAAGTTTTAGGATTTTCTGAGTGTGCTCCTCATCCGCTTCGATGAAAGAAAATGAGGTCATGATATCTATGCGGCCCAATGACTTAGATTTCAAGCCTGTAGCATCGCAAATAATGCGCACCATAGCACCAGGATTGAGGCCATCTCTGCGACCTAGGTTGACAAAAAATCTTGTTTTACCCTCTTCTTTGGCTCTTGACGGACGGTCATTTTTGCGATCAGAACGTTCATCTTTACTTGCTGCAGCATTTAAATCGCCAGCGCGTTCGTAATATTCAATAAAGCGATTGAATTCAGCAGAAACAAATCTTTTAATAACCTCCTCTTTACTCAAGTCGGCAAATGAAGATAAAATTTGTTCCATAAATGGAGCAATGTCCTCTTCCTTGACTTGGGTAGCGATGGTGTTTTCGATGAGCTTGTTGAGCTGTATTTCACAAATTTCAGCAGGGTTAGGGATCTGACCTTGCTTGAAAGTAACGCGCATTTGGCGTTCAATGGCCTTGATTTTAACGTTCTCACGAGTATTGACCAATACCAAGGACTGGCCTGTTTTACCCGCACGAGCGGTACGGCCACTGCGGTGAGTGTAATTCTCAATGTCATCAGGCAGATTGTAGTTGATGACGTGTGTGATATTATTGATATCCAAGCCACGTGCTGCCACATCAGTTGCCACTAATATTTGTAGTTCTTTGGAACGAAAGCGGTCCATGACGCGATCGCGCATGGCCTGTGTAAGGTCGCCATGTAAAGGTTCAGCGTTGTAACCATCTCGGGCCAATTTCATGGCTACTGTGGCAGTTTCGTTTTTGGTACGGCAAAAAATAAGTCCGTAGATCGATGGATTGAAATCGATGAGACGTTTCACAGCATCGTAGCGATCGCGTTCTTTTACAGCATAGAAAATATGTTCAATATTCTCGTTGCTTTGGTTTTTATGACCAATCGATACTTCTAATGGATCGTTCATGTAGGTGCGCGCAATGCGAGCCACTTCATTTGGCATGGTTGCCGAGAACAACCATACATTTTTGTCAATAGGAGTTTGCTCAAGAATCATATCGATATCTTCCTTGAAACCCATATTGAGCATTTCATCGGCTTCGTCGAGGATGACGTATTTAACTTCCCCCAATTGAACCACTTTGCGATTGATCAAATCGACCAAACGACCGGGTGTGGCCACAATGATGGAGGTTCCTTTTTTTACGCTTGTGATTTGGGTACGGATATCGGTTCCTCCGTATACGGCTGTGATATTGCCTTCTAGGTATTTGGCAAAGACATTTAAGTCTTTGGTAATCTGTAGACATAGCTCGCGAGTTGGGCAAATGATCAAGCCCTGAGGCAAGCGTGCTTTATTATCAATGTTATTAATTAACGGCAAACCGAATGCTGCCGTTTTTCCTGTACCGGTCTGCGCCAGACCGACAAAATCGCAATCTTCACCTAATAAATAGGGAATTGCTTGTTCTTGGATAGGGGTCGGTGCTTCAAAACCCAATTCTACTAACGACTTCAGCACCTCGCTCCTTAATCCGAGCTCTTCAAATGTCATGTATATTTTTTAAAATTCGTGCAAAGGTACGCATATTAAAAGGATTTCGTGTTAATAAGTGTTGGCTTATAGGTTATTTTTCTATTTTTGAAAACTTTTAACGAAAATCAAACTATGCAACTCAGCGGTATTATTGCCATTTCCGGACGTCCTGGACTATTCAAAGTCATTGCACAAAGCAAAAACAGCGTTATTGTCGAATCCATGATAGACAAGAAACGATTTCCAGCTTATTCAACAGAACGCATTTCAACACTAGACGACATCAGTGTTTTTACCTATGATGAAGACGTGAAGCTGACGGATATTTTTGAAAAAATGCTTAGCGTTTTCCCACAAGAAGCACCATCTCACAAGGCGGATATCAAGGAACTCGAGGCTGCTCTAGAACAATTTTTACCCAATTGGGATCAAGACCGCGTCTACCCTTCTGATGTACGCAAACTATTCCAATGGTATAATTTACTGATCAAAGCAGGTGCTTTTCAAGCCGTTGAAACAAAAGAAGCCGTTGCCACCAAAGAAGTAAAAGCACCCAAAGCAGAAAGCGCCAAAAAGAAAGCCCCTGCCGCTAAAGGGGCAGCAAAAGTTGCCAAACCTGCCGCTCCTAAAAAAACGGCCACAGTGAAAACGGGTTCATCCAGAGGTAAGTAAAATGCAAATCCAAAAAGCCGCGCGTCAGTTTCTATCAGAAGACCTGACCATTTCTAATTTCGAAGATATCGAGCCATATTTTGCAGATTTATTACAGCGCAAAATCGATGCTATTGATGCTTTTGACAAATGGCTATTGGACCGCTCTGAACTCGATGCTGTACTTGAAGAGGATTTGGCATGGCGATATATCAAAATGAGTATCGATACGGCCAATGAAGCTTTAAGAGATTCGTATGCACAATTTGTGACACAAATCCAACCAAGGCTTGCACCACTTGACGATCAGCTCAATGAAAAATTATTAGCTTCTCCCTTTTTAAAAGAAAAACAAGATGAAGCTCACTACATCTATTTTCGTTCCATACAAACAGCCAAAAATCTATACAGAGAGGAAAACGTCGCCATAGAAGCCGCTTTGAGCGAAGAGGCCCAACAATATGGAGCCATTAGTGCGGCTCAACAAATTGAGCATAGAGGACAAAAGCTCACCATGCAACAAGCCGCGTTACTGCTCAAAGAACAAGACGAAGCCTTACGCAAGGAAGTATTTGAAAAAATGGCCGAGGCAAGAAGAAAAGACCGCGCAGTGCTCGATGCCCTCTTTAGCTCATTGATTGAAAAAAGACACCAACTTGCTGTAAATGCCGGCTTTGAGAACTATCGAGATTACAAGTTTTTGGCCATGGGCCGTTTTGACTACACCAAAGAAGATTGTTTTGCCTTTCACGAAGCTATAAAAACGCATATTGTTCCTTTAGTCAGGTCTATTCAAGAAAAGAAATTATCCTTTTTGGGGAAGGATAAATTCAAACCCTGGGATACCGAGGTGGACCCCGAGGGAAAGAAAGCATTGAAACCATTTGACAATGGTGAACAAATGCTCCAAGGTACGATCCAAATGTTTGATCAAATTGATCCTTATTTCGGATCCTGCCTACGCACCATGCAAATGCTTGGCCACTTGGATTTAGATTCAAAGCCAGGTAAGGCACCGGGCGGATACAATTACCCCCTTTATGAGATTGGAGTACCTTTCATTTTTATGAATGCCGTTGGTTCTCAACGAGATTTAGAAACAATGGTGCACGAAGGTGGCCATGCCATTCATTCATTTTTGAGCCGAGAATTGCACCTCACGGCATTCAAAAATATTCCTTCAGAGGTTGCTGAATTGGCCTCGATGTCAATGGAATTGTTGAGCATGCCACAGTGGAAACATTTTTACAACAATGAGGACCACAAACGCGCCATGCGTGAACAACTTGAAGGCACATTAAAAGTGCTTCCGTGGATTGCTCAAATCGATGCCTTTCAGCATTGGGTTTATGAAAACCCGAAGCATAACCTTACCGATAGGGCCCTTAAATGGTCAGAATTGTCAGCTGAATACGGCACAGGACTCACCGATTGGGATGGCTATACGGACTTAATTGAAAGCTCATGGCAACGACAACTGCACCTTTTTGAAGTGCCATTTTATTACATCGAATACGGTATTGCCCAATTGGGTGCTCTTGGCGTATGGAAAAATAGCCTTGAAAACTATGCCCAAGCTATTGAACAATATAAGAATGCCTTGGCATTGGGCTACACAGTGCCGATGAATAAAATATACCAGACGGCGGGCATTCCTTTTGATTTTTCTTCAGAACGTTTGCAATCACTTGCGGCATTATTGGAAGCGGAATTGAAAAAATTGAATTAGTTGACTCAATTCAATACAAAAATTTAAAATTCTCTTTATATTTGCACCCGCAGATGGCGAGATAGCTCAGTTGGTTAGAGCGTAGGATTCATAACCCTAAGGTCCCGAGTTCAACTCTCGGTCTCGCTACTAAAAGCCTGGTTTTAACTGGGCTTTTTTTATTTCTAATTGTGTCATTTGCGAAAATCGCAAGTCAGTGGCTTGTGCATTTTGAAATTCATTTTTAATCATACCGTTAAAAAGCCAACCTTTGAATCAAAATAGAACTGATGAAAAAAATAATGCTTTTAACAACCATTCTTGTCTGTTTGGCACAGGGTGTCTCAGCGCAAACCAACGCTGACCGTACTTATTTAGAAATAAATGGTGGTCTAGCGCAAACATTTGTTGGATTTGATTATTTTCCAGGAGTATCGTTTCTCATAGGCAAACAAAAATTCATTGCGCCTCAAACCTTTTTGGAATACCAAGTTGGACTAGCCCTTCCTTCTGTAGCCACAGCTAAAATTGGAATTGGCTATCAAGGAGAAAATATTGGCCTTAGTACTGGTGTGAGGATATTTCCAAGTTATGTCTATGGACAAATTCATGCCAAGACCAACAAAGGGCAAGTGAGTTTTTCCTTTGAAAAATCTCCATTTAGTGACGCAAATTTTGAAATTGGCCCTTCGTTTGGCACAAGCCATATTTTTACCATAGGCTACCAATGGCATATTGGCAAAAGTCGGGCATTGAATCGGGGTTGATCGGTATTAAATCGAAGTGGCAAGTTTCTTATTTTTACACAATGAAACACTTGCCCCTACTCATCATTTTCTCCATCTATTTTTCAGCGACATCAAACGCACAATCGTTTCGTGTAGCATTTATTCAAGACGGGCATGTTGTATTGCCTGAACAAAAGGGGACCTTCAATTTAAAAAGATCACCTTTTGAAATCCGAGTTGAACTTGATTCATTAGACGGAATATTTGTCAATTGCAGTGAAAGCCCAAGGTTGAAATATTTAGTACAAAAAAATGACGTCCCAGATTTTCAAAATATAGTTTGGAAAGTAAGTGTGGAAACTGAATTTAACCAAGACCACGAACTATTTATACAAAATCTTGACAGCTATTGCTACTGGTTCTATGATCCTAAACTGGATTGGCACCGCTTTGATTCTACAGCGGTATATGAAAACGGCCGTGTGCAGGCACAAAAAAGTATCCATCAGTTTTATGACATTGAAAAGAAAACAAACCTAAGTATGAAAGAAGCACCTGAAGTCTTGCACTTAAGTACTTTTAGTATCAAAGGCTCCTTTAAGGATAAAACTGCCGAACTAGATCAATACAGTAATTTTAAATTGATTTTCGAAGACTAGGATAATCCTCCTTTACTCAATGTTAAAGAATAACATGTAAGCACAAAGAATATCATAACTCATTATGCATGCAAAGGCGTCTTTTTAAAAGCTAAAATTAACTTTCCCAATTCCACTTGATCTACACCATATTTCTTACGTATTTCTTGTAATTCTTTCTTTCTCTCCTCATTTTCTTTAAAATTCTTAAAAGAAATTACTCCGACATTATTGCTTAAATAGGAGGCTCTAATAAGATCCTCATTACCAATGTGAATATTCATTTTTGCTTTGAATTCAGTACAAACTAATAATTGGTCAACAAATTTTTTATAATCTTCAATCTTAGGATTCGAAGGCGATACAAAACTTAATACTTCTAGATTTATAGAATCACAAATTCTTAATAGAAAAGTACGAAATTCCATAACACTTTGAATTTTATTAAGAGAATCTACGGCTATTCCAATTCCTGCACCAGTGCCAGCGGCAGAAGCTAGGACCCCAAAAGTGCTATTACTTTTGAATCCAGAGAACATCGATACACCTGCGATAACAGCACCAATTGCAGCCTTTTTTTTCAATGATCTGTCTTTAGCGATTGCTTGATCATATGTTGCGGAATAGGTAGAAAGTAATATGACACAATAACCAATTAATTGGTTCTCAACTGATTCTTTCAATGATGGATCCAAACCAATTGCTTTTTTCAAACAAAATGTAACTTCCTCCATTGTTCGACCTTCAGCAAGCTGATTCAACTTACAAAAACCCAACCCTACCCATGCTTCTGGAGAGTTATTTTCGATTGCAATATTGGTATACAAACGTTCTGCTTCTTCGTATCGTTTTCCTTTCAATGCAAGCATTGCCAAATCAAAATTTGTTTCCATAAAGTTTTTTTTATGAAGGTAGAACTTTGGTATGTCAAAAATTGTCACTAACTATCTTTAACCTTACTAAAAAGAAATTATGCCTTCGGAAATTTTATTTAAAATCTATTACTTACTCAGAACACAACCTTTTACAATACGAGAAATCTATAACAAAATATCTCAAGATGGTATTAACCTCTCAAAGCGATCTATTTACAGGTATGTAGAACGTATAGAACAGTCTTTAGATCCAGGAGTTGAGCAGTTTGAAACATCCATCGGCAAGGACAATAAGCAAATTTATTTTATACGAAATATTACTAGAAATAATATCACAACTACAGATTGGATTAATTTTTTAAACAAAAATACTCTACTAAAAAAAACAATTTTTGATTCCCGTCACAAGGATGATAGCACAGTGGATAACATTTGGCAATTGATTGAAAAAAGTATACCACTCAAAGCAAAATATTTAAAGTTTAAAGATGAGTATATTAATCCTAGTGGATTTGGTTTTTATCGATTAACTGAAGAAAATCTAATATTGATTAATAAATTTTTACAATTCATCGAAAATTCAGAATTGATTTATATCCAAAAATATGACAATGAAAGCATTGTTGATCTAGAAACCTTTTTACCCAAATGCAACACACCCCTTGTGCCTATTCAAATGATTTTCCATAGAGGATCATTTGCTTTTGATATATATTCTATTGATATGAAAAAAAGAATCATAATAGATATGGAGCAAGTACTCGACTTTCATTTTCATAGCAATAACTATAACATTACAATACACCCTACAGAATTAGAAATTGAAACTTTTGGTTATCATCAGCCAATTTTAAATGATATCTTCAATATTCAATTTAAATTTAACAAAACACCAGGTATCTATATTTCTAAAAGGCAATGGCACAAGAGTCAGAATTTTATTATTCATGGTGATCATGTCATTATGCAATTGAGATGTAAAATTGATATAGAACTGCTAGGATGGATAGCAATGTGGATGGATGATATTACAATTATCGAGCCTGAAATTTTAAAAAAAATCGTAACTCAAAAGATTCAAAAAACACTAACGTCGCTTAATATTTAAAAGTAAAAATGAGAATTCCAATATTGACAATTAAGCCCAAGCCGTTTGACATTATTAATGGAATGTTCATTAGCTCAATCCCGTACAACAACCATATGAGGGCTCCTGAAGAAATAACCAAATAAGTAACTTTTGAAATATCTTTTGAACTCTTTCTTCGAAACACTTTAATTAATTGTGGAATGCCAGATGCTCCCATTGAAAGACCAGATAATGATGCTAAAAAAGAAAGAGTACTCATTTTGATAGGTAATTAAAGTAATCGTTGAAGATTTTTATATCTAAAATTAGTCAGTTTATTTCAAATCTAAAGTGTCAAAATTTGACATTACTAAAAAGTAACTTTGAATTCTTATGAAAAAAACTATCCTTCCCTTCATTTTAATCTGCTTGCTTGGGTTGACATACTCTTGCAGCGGAGGATCAAATAAAACTTCTCGATTTATTGCTGAACCCAACTTTCTAGACTCTTTAATGACTCTTGTCAGTGTAGATCTATTTGATCAATGTGGGTACTTACCTACAATGATTCAATCTCCATATCAAGAAATTTGGAATTCGCCAATAAAAGCAGGAATAAATTTTAATTCTGAGACAAAAGAATTGAATTTTCAATATGGTTACTACAATAGTAATATTGATGTCTACGCTGGGCGGTTAAGCTATGTAACAGAACTAGGGAAGGTAAAAAACATAAAAATCATCAAATATAAAAAGGAAGGTATTGAGTTACCTCGATTAACTGCTGAATGGGAACCAAAGGATAGGAAAGGTATCGCTGAATTCATCATCACCCCAATCATAATTGACCCCGAAAACTCAGAAAAAAGGGGCAGTGTTGGATATTACGTTGGCACAGATAAATGGCAAGTTTTTGGGTTCAATACAGTAGATGAAGATGAATTTTTAAAAATTACCGAGTATATGTGTCAACTCAGTGGGATAGACTTTGAAAAAATTAAATCCTTATTTATGAAAAATTCTTCAGTAAAAAATGAGAAGATAAATTCCACCGATGATAATGAATCTGATGACTTCTATGTAATTAATGATCCTGATGGATACACCAATGTACGAAATGGTAAGAGTGTCCAATCAGAGATTCTATTTGAAATAATGGAAGGAGAGGAATTTAAAGTATTAAATAAAGATGGCTCTTGGTGGCAAATCGATTACAACGGAGAAAAAGGATACATCCATTCAAGCAGGGTTAAACCAATCAATAATTAATTTTAGGAAAATCCTCCTTTACACATCGCGCCACAATCTTTGCACTATTAATAGCAAGTGGTATGCCGCCACCAGGGTGCACCGTCACACCGGCAAAATACAATCCTTTGAGTTGTTTGGAAAAATTGGGATGTCTTAAAAATGCGGCAAATTTATTATTGGAGGCGTTGCCATAAATAGACCCTTGTTTGCCGCTGTAGCGTGCATCGATCAATCGGGGTTCGTTGATTTGCTCTACCTCAATGAAGGGCTCTATGTCTGTTTGCAAGGCAATGGATAATTTTTCAATGATACGCTTGCGAAGGAGCTGAATTTCGGTATCCCAATCTTGACCAATATTGATGGGCGCATTGACCATGACGAACCAATTTTCTTTGCCCTCTGGTGCATCTTTAGCCTCAACTTTAGAACTGATGTGGATATAGATTGTAGGATCATGGTGGAGCGTTTTGGACTCAAAGATGGCCTCAAATTCTGCCTTATAATCTTCGGCAAAAAAGATATTGTGAACGCCAAGTTGTTCGAATTGCTTAGAGATGCCCCAATAGAATACCACAGCACTACTCGACTTCTCTTGATTGAGTAATCTTTTTGGTGTCTCTATATGGGAGAGTAATTTTTCATAAGTATAATGGATATCCATATTTGACACTACGATATCGAAATTATAGCTGCTTTTCTCGGTGTGTAAGCCCACTACCCTGCCATTGCGATGCTGAATTGAGCAAACGCGTTCGTTGGTATGAAAATTAACGCCATACTGAGCAGCAAGAGTATATGCACTTTTGGTAATTTGAGCCATACCACCAATCGGCATAGCAGGCCCCTCATTGAATTCTAATTGGGAAATAATATTCAACATTGCGGGTGCGGCAAAGGGTGAACTCCCGTTGTAGGTCGCTAGTCGGTTAAATATTTTCACCACTTTCGGGTTTTGGAAAAACTGCTGATTTTGTTGGTGCATGTTTTGATGCAATCCGTACTTAAATATACGCGCAAGTGCACCAAGAAGGGGCTTGCCTATTAAATGTTTGAGGCGGTGTAATGATATTTTAATAAACACTGGGTAAATCGCTTGGTAATTTCTTTCCATGCGATCCAAATATTTTTTGGCTTTTTTGGGGTCTTCGTTGAACTTTGTATGTAAGGTTTCTATGACTTTATCCTTTCCTACGGGTAAGGTTACACATTGACCATCATTGAAAAAATACCGGCATGATTCACTTAACTGATGGTACGCAAATTCTGCATTGGGGTCTAGACCTTTGAGTAGTGCTTGCATCAATGCTGGCTCAGTAAATACAGATGGGCCCATATCGAAACGAAAAGGCCCAAGGTACTGTTCGACAATTTTTCCACCAATTTGATCATTGGACTCAAAAACGGTCACATCCAAGCCTATTTTTTTAAGTTCTATGGCCGATGCCAATGCCCCTATTCCTGATCCGATAATTCCAACCTTCATGTGCATAGTACAAATTTGAGCTAAAAATGTTTGTTAAAGCCAATACAGACGGGCATTTTAGGTAGCTTTATTAACAAAATGAGTCTTTTTTCAACATTTTAACACTTTTTTTGACCTGAATCCTTTGATGGCATTGATATTCCGATATATTTGTTTTGATAATTAATTACTAACTAATTAAAACTAACGAATTATGAACAAGGCTGAATTAATCGACGCAATGGCTGCGTCTGCAGGATTGTCAAAAGCTGATGCAAAACGTGCATTAGATGGATTTGTAAGCGCAACTACTGGCGCTTTGTCAAAAGGTGAATCTATCTCTTTGGTAGGTTTTGGTTCTTTTGGTATTTCTAAAAGAAATGCACGCAATGGTCGTAACCCTAAAACTGGTGCGGTTATCAAAATTGCTGCTAAAAACACAGTTCGCTTCAAAGCAGGTGCAGACCTTTCTAAAAGCGTAAACTAATTCAGGTTTCCTGAAATAAAAAAGGGCTATCTCCATGAGATGGCCCTTTTTTTTATGCTTACTAAAGTTAAGTGGCGGATTGCTTAGGTATGATGCGCCAAAACAATTTTGGTAAAAATCTTTTGAGGTATACGGCTATTAGTTCCTTACGGCCAATGAGTACTTCTCTTTTTTTCTTAGACAAGGCAAGGAGCATTTGCTCGACACACTCATCAACAGGCATACCAGTAGCTTGGTTATGATCCATAAGGCCATGTGCCTGACCTTCAGCGGTAAGAGCACTTTGGGAGATCGGAGTATTGATTTTACCAGGAAAGGCAATGGTCACGCAAATTCCATTGGCGGCCTCTTCCATGGCCAAACTTTCATAATAGCCAACCAAAGCGGCTTTTGACGCGCTGTAAATAGAACGCAAATGAAATCCGAATTTACCCGCAATGCTGCTGACAATGAGGAACTGACCACTCTTTTGCTTTCTAAAAATGGGCAAGACCGCTTTTGCAAGAGCAATATTTCCAAAAAAATTAACCTCCATGAGTTGGCGATTTACCTCCATGGTGGTATCATTGGCACTTGCGCGCTGCGAGACACCTCCGTTATTGATAAGAATATCTATGCGCTCATAAAAATCAAGAATCTCTGAAGTGAGTTCACTCAAATTGGAAGGATTCGCTAAATCAAACGGCGCAACGTAGTGTTGGTTATGATTCTCCATTTTTTCCTGAATGTCGTGAAGTTTTTCTTCATTTCTTCCCGACAAGATGAGTTTTGCACCTGCTCTTGCCAATTGAATGGCAAGTTCTTCGCCTATACCAGAAGAAGCCCCTGTAATCCAGATGACTTTATTTTGAAAATAATCACTATAGTTCATTACTCAAAGATAAAAGTTTCATTGGGTGCATTGGCACGAATTATTAATTTAGAGGAAAATTTCAATATGACTACCGACCTTATTTTTGCCGAATTCAACAAGGCCAAGCAAACGCTAGAAGCTTTTAGTACAGCAGAGAATATGCAAAAAATTGTCAGTGGAATTGAAATAATGCACACTGCACTCAGTAATGGAAATAAAATCATGAGTTGTGGCAATGGTGGTTCGATGTGTGATGCCATGCATTTTGCCGAAGAGCTGTCGGGGCGGTTCCGCAATGACCGTCCGGGGCTAGCTGCACTCTCTATTTCTGACCCCTCTCATCTTTCTTGTGTAGCCAATGACTACGGTTATGATTTTGTTTTCTCAAGATACATCGAAAGTTTAGGCCAAAAGGGCGATGTCTTGTTGGGCATCTCTACCTCTGGAAATTCCAAAAATGTGATCAATGCCGTCAAAGAGGCAAAAGCCAAAGGCATCCAAACCATTGTTCTAACAGGTAAAGATGGGGGGCAACTAGCCAATTTAGCAGATTTAGAAATCAGAGCACCGCATAGCGCATATGCAGACCGAGCCCAAGAAATCCATATCAAAGTGATTCATTCTTTGATTTTAGGCATTGAACAAAGATTTGGATACTAAATTTTAGTTTGTCGTATTGAGCTTTGAGTGTTTTCGGCTATAGGTGAAATAAATGACCAAGCCAATTAACAGCCAGACGCAAAAATAAATCCAATTGGCAAGAGGAATTTCGCTCATCATATACAAACAACTCAACAGACCAAGCGAAGGAATCAAAGATAATTTCTTCGGTACACTCACGATGGTCAAAAACAAGGCAAAGGTCCAAAAGATCAGCGCTGGGATTTTATTTCCAAAATCAGACCAGCTTTTAAACGAAAAGAAAAGCATTAGATCATCAGAGGTATAGAAATAGATCATCGCCCCAAGAAACAAGACAGGAAGCACTAAACCTGCATTTAGGTAGGGTGTCTTGAAAGAACCGCGTTGTATATCGGGTTTGTTTTGCAAAACCAACACCCCACCACAAACCAATACAAAGGCAAAAAGCGTACCGATCGAACATAAATCTGTAACCATAGTAAGATTCATAAACAAGGCCGGTACTGCCACCACGAAACCAACAACTATCGTGGCGAAGGATGGGGTTTTGTACTTGGGATGAATTTTTGAAAACTTTTTAGGCAAAAGGCCATCACGGCTCATACTGAGCCAAATTCGTGGTTGGCCCATTTGAAAAACAAGCAATACAGAGGCCATTGCGATAACCGCCGAAACGGATATAATGAAGGTCATTTTGCTGAGGTTGATTTGCTTAAAAACAAAGGCCAAAGGCTCGCCCACCGCAAGTTGATGGTAGGGAACAATACCTGTAAGGATGAGCGCAATTAAAATGTACAAAACAGTACAAATAATAATGGCCCACATCATTCCTCTTGGTAAATCACGCTGCGGATTCTCGCATTCTTCAGCTGTTGTGGAAATGGCATCAAATCCAATATAAGCAAAAAACACTGCAGAAACCCCTTTGAGAACACCACCCAAACCGTTGGGCGCAAAAGGCGACCAATTGTTCATATCGATGTAAAAAACACCGACGGCTATGACCAATAAAATGACTGCTAGTTTAATAATCACCATCGCATTGGAAGCATTCCGACTTTCTTTGATTCCTCTATAAACTAACCAAGTAATCAAAACAATAATGAAAAGCGCTGGAATATCTAACACCAAATGCAAGCCGCCAATTTTTGGAGCAGTTAGCCACGCGGCACGCGCCTGAACTAAGGCGGGTTCTAAATCCTTTATTAGACCACCATTTTTAAGAAAATTACTCGCTTCATCAAACCCATTAGATGCACTGAGGTAATCCATTTGCATCCAATCTGGCAAGTATATTCCTTTAACATTAAGTACTTCAATATGAATTTGTTGAAGCATATCAGTTAAATAATCACTCCAAGATATTGCTACTGTAATGTTGCCAATTGCATATTCCATAATCAAGGCCCAACCAATGATCCACGCAACCAGTTCACCAAAGGCCACATAAGAATAGGTATAGGCAGAACCTGACACCGGAACCATGGATGCAAATTCCGCATAAGCAAATGCGGCAAACCCACTGGCAAGCGCTGTAAATAAAAACAGAAAAATAACTGCTGGCCCACCCTCTGCCGAAGCCTGACCGATGGTAGAGAAAATACCCGCGCCAATAATGGCTGCTATTCCAAAGGCAACCAAATCGCGAACTTTCAAATGCTTGTTTAAGGCTGGGGCTTCATTATCTCCATCGGCAGCTTTTACTTGTGCCAAAATCGATGCAATACTTTTCTTTCTAAACAGGTTGTTTTGGGACATAGCAAATTATTTGAACCACTAAAAGTAAAGAAATTTTACTTTTGCATATGGAAAAATTTATCACGGTCAAAGGTGCACGCGAACACAACCTCAAAGGTCTCGACGTACGTATCCCACATCAAAAACTTACCGTGATCACTGGAGTCTCAGGTTCAGGTAAATCAAGCCTAGCCTTTGACACTATTTTTGCAGAAGGCCAGCGGCGCTTTATTGAAAGCATGTCTGCTTATGCGCGCCAATTTCTTGGACGTCTTGATAAACCGGCTATTGACGACATCAAAGGACTTGCGCCTGCCATCGCCATTCAACAAAAGGTGAGTACTGGTAATCCAAGATCGACAATAGGTACCAGTACGGAGATTTATGACTATCTGAAATTATTGTTTGCAAGAATTGGCCAAACCTATTCGCCTATTTCCGGACAGCTGGTAAAAAAAGAACAGACAACAGACGTACTAACCTATCTTGATAGCCATTGGCAAAACGAAGCATTTGCCATCTTATTTGAAATTGAATTTAATTCAATTAATACTTTAAATAAAAAACTGCAAGCATTTCAAAAAGAAGGATATATAAGGGTTTTTTATAATGAAAAATTTCATTTAATAGATGAAATTCAGCCCCTTAATGATATGCCTCAGTCTGTGTGGATTACTGTCGATCGTCTTAAGAACGAAGCGCGCAACACAGATCAAACAAGCCGCCTTGGTGAAAGTATTGAATTTGCCTTTAGAGAAGGCAAAGGCAATTGCAGTCTTTATTTTCCAAATCAAAACACATGGAAGCATTTCAACGCTCGCTATGAAGCTGATGGCCTCTCATTTGAAGAGCCCAAGCCACATTTATTTGCATTCAACAATCCGTTCGGAGCATGTAAAACTTGCGAAGGCTATGGTCAAACCTTGGGTATTGATGAGGCGCTGGTCTTTGCAGACAAAAACAAAAGTGTTTTTGACGGTGCCATTGCCCCTTGGAAAGGCGAAAATATGCAAGAATTCCAACAACAATTGTTGCTCTCAGCACATAAATTTGACTTCCCGATTCACCGACCTATTCATCAATTGAGCCCTGCACAATATCAACTTCTTTGGGAAGGAAACAAGTATTTTACAGGTTTAAATGAATTTTTCAAACACCTTGAAAGTCAAACATATAAAATTCAATACAGAGTGCTGCTTTCCAGGTATAGAGGAAAAACTACCTGCCCGGATTGCAAAGGAACTCGCTTGCGCAAAGATGCCAGTTATGTAAAGGTTGGCAACAAAAGCATTCAAGACTTAGTATTGTTGAGCATCAACGAGGCCGCTGAATTTTTTGAAAAGCTTCATCTTAGTGAACAAGAGCTGGCCATTTGCAAGCATATCCTACCCGAAATCAAGGGCAGACTTGGTTATTTAAAACAAGTTGGCTTGGGCTACCTAACGCTGAATCGCAGCTCCAATTCTCTTTCGGGAGGAGAAGCCCAGCGCATACAATTGGCCACCTCCATTGGTTCAAGCCTAGTAGGCTCCATGTATATATTAGACGAGCCCTCCATTGGGCTTCACCCCAAAGATACCCAACAACTCATTTCAGTACTAAAGACACTTAAACAACAAGGCAATACGATTATTGTCGTTGAACATGATGAAGAAATCATGCAGGCTGCAGATGAAATTTTAGATATTGGTCCTTTGGCAGGAAGCCAGGGCGGTCAACTTGTATTCCAAGGAGATTTTCTCGCACTTCAAAAAAGCGATGCACTTACTGCCCAATACCTCACAGGAAGAAAAAAAATAGAATTGCCAAAGCGTAGCAGAACGAGCATCGGAGCCTTGCAAATACATCATGCTAGTCAAAACAACCTCAAGAACCTTGACCTCGCAATTCCCCTAGGACAATTGGTCTGTGTGAGTGGTGTTTCCGGATCGGGGAAATCCACGCTCATCAAAAGAATCCTTTATCCTTTGGTGCGAAAAGAATTGGGCTTAAGCAGCGAATTAATTGGCAAATGCAATGGGATTAGCGGTGACCTTCAAAAAATTAAATCCGTAGAATTTATAGATCAAAACCCGATTGGGAAGTCCTCGAGAAGCAATCCTATAACCTACGTTAAAGCCTTTGACGACATCAGAGAAATATATGCCCGACAACCCTTAGCTAAGCTCCGTGGATACAAACCCGGTTTCTTTTCATTCAATGTTGCCGGAGGCCGCTGCGAAGTATGTGAAGGAGAAGGAACCATTAGTGTTTCTATGCAATTTATGGCTGATGTTCAATTGCCTTGCAAGCACTGCCATGCCCGTCGCTACAAACCCGAAACCCTTGAAATTCTCTACAGAGATCTTTCAATTGCAGATCTGTTGGAACTTAATTTACAGGAAGCTCTTGATTTTTTTAAAGCCGATAGGGACAAACTTGCCCAGCGTGTGGTTGAAAAAATACAACCTCTCATAGATGTTGGACTTGGCTATCTAACTGTTGGCCAATCATCAAGCACGATGTCAGGAGGCGAGGCGCAACGAATCAAATTGGCTTCCTTTTTAAGCAAAGGATATCAGAACACACCTACTCTTTTCATTTTTGATGAACCTACCACCGGCCTACATTTCCATGATATTGCCAAATTACTTATTGCCTTTAATGCACTCCTTGATATGGGACACTCCTTAGTGGTGATAGAGCATAATATGGAAGTAATAAAGTGCGCCGATCACCTCATCGATCTTGGCCCTACAGGCGGCGATGAAGGCGGCTACATTCTTTTTTGTGGTCATCCAAAAGAAATACTTCAACTCAAATCGAATGCCACAGCAGCGGCTCTTATTTCAAAGCTTGTTGAAAATTAAGCAGGTACAAAGTCATTTGGAATTGATATTCGCTTAACTTTGCAAAAAAATAGTAGCATGTCAGCAGATATTTTCGAAAAAATCAAAGCCAACCGAGGACCGCTCGGAATGCACGCCAAAGAATCTCACGGGTACTTTACTTTCCCTAAACTAGAAGGGGAAATTGGTCCTCACATGAATTTTAGAGGCAAAGAAAAACTCAATTGGTCATTGAATAATTATCTTGGTTTGGCCAACCATCCTGAAGTTCGCAAAGCAGATGCAGATGCAGCAGCCATTTATGGTTTTGGATCTCCGATGGGCGCACGCATGATGTCGGGCAATTCCAATTACCACGAACAGCTTGAAAATGAACTGTCAGCTTTTGTAAGCAAGGAAGACACCATTTTGGCCAACTTTGGTTACCAAGCCGTAGTTTCAGCAATTGACTGCCTCGTTGACCGTCACGATGTCATTGTTTACGACGCAGAATCTCATGCTTGTATTCTTGACGGAGTTCGTTTGCATATGGGCAAGCGCTTTGTGTTTAAGCACAATGATGTGGAGGATTGTGAAAAACAATTGCAGCGCGCAACCAAGCTTGCTGCCGAAACCGGCGGAGCAATTCTTGTAATCACAGAAGGTGTATTTGGTATGCGCGGTGACCAAGGAAGACTCAAGGAAATCGTTGCTTTGAAAGAAAAATACAACTTCCGTTTATTCGTAGACGACGCACACGGCATCGGAGTATTGGGTGCAACTGGTGCTGGTACAGGTGAAGAACAAGGCTGTCAAGACGGGATTGACATTTATTTTGGCACCTTTGCCAAATCATTTGCCTTGATTGGTGGTTTTATTTCATCAGATGCACAAGTTGTTGAGTATTTGCGCTATAACATGCGTTCTCAAATTTTTGCCAAGGCAATGCCTGCAGCCCTAGTTTTAGGCTTATTGAAGAGACTTGAGCTCATGAGAAACCATCCTGAACTTAAGACCAAACTTTGGGAGAATACCAATGCCCTACAAAACGGACTCAAAGCCGCTGGTTTTGAAATTGGTCCAACAAATAGTTGTGTTACACCGGTATACCTAAGCGGTTCTATTCCAGAAGCAACCAACCTGATTTTTGACCTTCGAGAAAACTACAATGTATTCTGCTCTATGGTAGTCTATCCGGTAGTTCCGAAAGGCATGATTATTTTGCGCTTGATACCAACGGCCTCTCATACTCTTGAAGATGTCAATTACACCATTGATTGCTTCTCTAAGATTGTTGGCAAGTTGAAAGCCGGTGAATATATGTCAGATAAGATTGCAGCTATCTAGAAAGAAGATGCAATTCATTTTAAAAAAAAATACGGGTCAATCGACCCGTATTTTTTTTGCAATCAACTTTTCTATCGCTTTAAAATATTTAAAATCTTCGGGCTCACAAAAAATAATTGAACGGCCTTCTCTTCCTGCCCTACCCGTTCGTCCTATTCGGTGTACATAAGTTTCTGCTACGGTAGGCACATCGGTATTGACGACCAAATCAAGACCGGAGATATCTATTCCTCTGGCAGCGATATCCGTGGCTACCAATATTCGAATCTTGCCTTGCTTGAAATGACTTAATGCCATTTGCCTTGCATTTTGAGATTTATTGCCGTGAATGGCCATGGCTTGAAGTTTATTTTTAGCTAGAACGCGTACCAATTTATCTGCGCCATGCTTCGTACGAGCAAAAACCAAAACACTTTCAGCGGGATCTTTTTGCAAGATTTCCACGAGTGCTGACTCTTTATGTTTGCGATCCGCCACCTGTATCATAGATTGATCAATGCGCTCAGCAGTAGAAGAAACGGGAGTGACCGTTACTTCTTTGGGGTTGCTAAGCAAACTTTGCGCTAAACTTCTCACTTCACTAGGCATCGTTGCCGAGAAAAGTAAAGTTTGCCTTTGTTTGGGCAATAGTTTTACAATTCGCTTGACATCGTGGATGAAGCCCATATCAAGCATTCGGTCCGCTTCATCTAGTACAAACATAGATAAGGACTTTAGATTGACAAAACCTTGTTGGTGTAAATCGAGTAGTCTTCCAGGTGTAGCAATCAATATAGCTGGCTTTTGCTTCAGCGTCTGGATTTGAGCGTGAGGTTTCACACCTCCAAAAATCACCAAGGAGCGCAAGCCCAAATGCTTCCCGTAAGCTTTAAAATTTTCTGCAATTTGAATGGCTAGCTCTCTTGTTGGGGTAACAATTAAGGCTTCTATATTGCCGTTTAATGGTTTTTTATCGTGAAGAAGCTGCAAAATAGGAATGGCAAATGCCGCTGTCTTACCTGTGCCGGTTTGCGCAAGGCCTATTAAATCTTGCTGATCTAAAATCACAGGAATGGCTTTCTCTTGGATTGGGGTTGCATTTGTATAGCCTTTTTCAGCAATGGCTTCCAGGAGCTTGGGCTCTAGGGGTAATTCATTAAATAACATGTAAATGGACAGGTTCTACGTGTTTAAAGAACGTTTTTTATACACGACAACCTCTGACAAAGGTAAGGAATATAAACGGGGGTGACACTATATGGCATTTAAGATGCGTTCTAATCTGGCTTCACTTACCTTTAAAATGGTCTCTGAAAATGCAGAATCGGGATCCAATTGAACCTTTTGAGTGGCAGAAAAATGAATGGCTGAAAGCCCCTTGATATGCGCTAATTTAGATATATTACCTGCATTTACGCCGCCACCTGCCATGATCTCAATGTGGCCCTTGGCATAAGCACACATTTCACCAAGTACCCCTATGCCTAATTCAACATTGGAGGCAAAGCCAGAGGTAAGCACCCTTTTGAATCCTAGTTCTATCAAGACATCTAGGGAGCGTTTCCAATCAATACTCTCGTCAAATGCACGGTGAAAAGTCCAATCTAGGTCGGGTGCTATGTTTTTAAGGTCAATAAGCGCTTGCTTATCAATGCCAAAATTCTCTTTCAACACACCGATTACAACTCCTTGAACTCCAAGCAAATGACAATAAGCAATTTCTTTTTGCATCAAAGCCAGCTCCTCTTCATTGTAACAGAATCCTCCAGCCCTTGGCCTAATAAGAACATGCGTATTCAAGTTGAAATCTTTAGCCATTTGGATGAGTCCGGCTGATGGTGTGAGCCCGCCCTGCTCCAAATTCTGACAAAGTTCAACTCGATCAAATTGATGCTTATAGGCCAATTCAAGGGCCTCTAAAGAGGCCGCACAAAGTTCTAATTGGAGTGCATTCATAGGTTGTTAAATTGCAATTAATACAGCAAAAATCAGGCCCAATTTACTTATATTTGTAGGTAATCAACAACAAATGGCCACAGAAAAATCTAATACCTCAACTGCTCAACTCGACTTCAGTACATTTCAACAGCAGGTGCTCAACGACTATCAACTAGCTTGTGAATCACGCGAGGCCTCCTTACTCGGTAGAAAAGAAGTACTTACAGGAAAGGCTAAGTTTGGCATTTTTGGAGATGGCAAAGAATTGGCTCAAATTGCTCTGGCCAAACAATTTCGAAATGGTGATTTTCGATCCGGATACTACCGTGATCAGACCCTCATGTTGGCCATTGATGCCCTTACCCTTGAGCAGTACTTTTCAGGTTTATATGCGCACACAGATCATCATGTGGAACCGCAATCAGCTGGTAGGCAAATGGGTGGTCATTACGCGACTAGGAATTTAGATGAGCAAGGCCATTGGAAGAACTTAATGGAACAAAAAAATAGTTCTTCAGATATTTCTCCTACCGGTGGCCAAATGCCACGACTACTCGGGTTAGCCCAAGCCTCAAAAGTTTATCGCGAACACCCCACACTGAAAGAATTAGAGGCATTTAAAAAATTCAGTGCTGGCGGAAATGAAGTTGCCTTTGGCACCATTGGAGATGCTTCAACTTCAGAAGGCCCTTTTTGGGAAACTATGAACGCAGCAGGTGTATTACAAGTACCGCTCGTGATGTCTGTTTGGGACGATGGCTACGGTATTTCAGTGCCTAGAGAACTGCAAACCACCAAGGGAAGCATTTCAGATGCCCTTTCGGGCTTTCAGCGCAATGAAAAACAAAAAGGATTTGAAATATTAATTACCAAAGGGTGGGATTATGCGCACCTCTGCGAAACTTATGAGCGAGCAGTGCAAATTGCGCGAATGGAACACGTTCCGGTTTTAGTGCATGTCAAAGAAGTCAATCAACCTCAAGGACATTCTACCTCTGGATCTCATGAGCGTTACAAATCTGAGCAAAGGTTGCAGTGGGAAACTGAATTTGATTGTATTGCCAAATTCAGAGAATGGATTTTATCTTTTGGTCAAAAAGGACTCGTTTTGGCAACGGAGGAGCAGCTCGATGAGATTGCGGCTCGAGCCAAGGAAACGGTAAAAAATGCCAAAAACAATGCTTGGAAGGCATTTACCAACGATATTTCACAAGATAAAGATTCCTTACTTCAAATTTTATCAGGATACGAAAATACGCATCCGAACTATTCCCTGGTGAAGGAAATTCAACAACAACTCCTCAAAGAAAAAGAAAGCATTCGCAGAGATTTAATGGGATATGCACGTACGATTTTGCGCAACAGCCTTTCAGACAATTCCCCACAGAGAAATAAACTCGGTGCATGGGTGAAGGAAATTCAACTTAAAGCACAAGATCGATACAGCTCACATCTTTATTCACAATCGGAAGAAAGCGTGGCTAACGTTACATCTGTACCAGTGAATTATAGTACGGAAGTACAAATGGAGGATGGTCGAATCATATTGCGTGAGAATTACCGTAAAATATTAGAAACAAGACCTGAAGTACTTGTGTTTGGAGAAGATGCAGGTAAAATTGGTGGAGTAAACCAAAGTTTAGAAGGTTTGCAAGAGCAGTTTGGCAGTCTTCGGGTTTCTGATACTGGAATTCGTGAGTGTACGATAATTGGACAAGGAATTGGAATGGCCATGCGTGGACTCAGGCCCATTGCTGAAATACAATATTTAGATTACCTTCTCTATGGATTACAAATCATGTCCGACGACCTCGCTACTGTTCAATACCGCACAAAAGGAGGTCAAAAAGCACCATTAATTGTATCGACACGAGGGCATCGATTGGAGGGTATTTGGCATAGCGGATCACCGATGGGCATGATCGTCAATGCCTTAAGAGGAGTGCATGTTTGTGTGCCACGCAACATGACCAAGGCTGCCGCCTTTTACAATACTTTATTACAAGCCGACGAACCTGCGCTAGTCATTGAACCTCTCAATGGTTACAGAAGCAAAGAAAGAATGCCTTTAAATTTTGGAGAATTCACAGAGGCGCTTGGCATACCAGAAATCGTTAAGCAAGGAAACGACCTTACCCTTGTTTCTTATGGTTCTACCTTTAACATTTGTGAGCATGCCGTGGCCGAATTAGAAAAACTCGGTATTTGGGTCGAACTCATTGATGTTCAAACATTGTTGCCTTTTGATACAGGGCATATGATTTCAAAATCGTTGGCCAAGACCAACGCTCTTCTTATTGTTGATGAGGATGTGAGCAGTGGAGCAAGTGCATTTATACTCGATCAAATCTTGGTTAAGCAAAATGGTTACCAACATTTAGACCTCGCGCCCCAAACGATGGCTGCCAAAGATCATCGACCTGCTTATGGTTCAGACGGCGACTATTTTTCTAAACCCAACATCGATGACATCATAGAAAAGGTGCTCGAGATGTTAAACGACATCAATCCGAACCAATTTCCAAAAGTCTATTGATCAAATAGTCATACAAACAAAAAGGGAGGCTAAAGCCTCCCTTTTTTTTCTAGTTATTGATTGTTAAGCTTTTGAATCAGATTTGGCCAATGCATAAATTACCAAACCGAAACCGATTTTATTAACGGCATCACCGATGTTGTAAACGACATCCATCCAAGGGTTTGGATCTGAACTACCAAACGCACCAAACAAACCGCCTGGAGTTCCGATGATGTATCCTAATGGATAAATAGCCCATCCTACCAATACGAACCAAGCAAGAATTCGTGTTGCTTTTGCTACCGCTGGACCTGCAGACTCTGCCAACTGTGCAACTTCGCCCATCCAAACAAGGTAAGCAATATAGAAATAAGCTGCACCAGAAAGTACACCCCACATAACACTGTTGTCACGATCAACTGCCTCTCCGAAATAGCCGGTAACAAGCATCACTACTGACGCAAAAATTAGCTTCCATAACAAACTTGTTTTGGCACCTGCTTTTTTGGTAATCAAGTAGAATTCTACACACATGAGCGGCACAGTAAGCATCCAGTCAACATATCGGAAGAATGTTGGTGAAGTGGAAGTTTCTGTGAAATAATCACGCATGTAATAATAGTGAACCGCGGCAATGAAAGTGATGAGACCTGAAACCAAAATGGAGGTTCTCCATTTTTCTTCCATGTTGCGCATTTCCATAAAGAAAAATGCTGCAGCAGCCATCATGGCCATCGTTCCAATGAAAAAGGTAAATGCTGTGTAGGTGTACACATCTCCTTTTTCAAATAGTGCTTGCACATTGAGTGCACTAGATAAAGAAATTAACATAATAGATAGGTTTAATTTTTCCTACTCTTTTGAGGCTTTTCGGAAACCGCCTTTAAACATTTGAATAACAATGATATATATTTTTTGTTTAAATATCACTAAAAATTATTCAACAAAATATAAAAAACCTAAACTACTTAATGTCAATAAATTATTAAAAACCTAGTAAAATCAATGGATGTCGAGAATAAAAGGCAAGCGCATTTGCATACCCTTCATTTGATGAATTTTTGCAAATTTTTCATAGAAACGCAAAAAATCTGTTGGAATTGAGGCTCTTGTATGCGCCTCTTCGTTTTCAAACTCCTCGTCTAATAGCGCTAGAAGTGTATCGAATGTATTTGTTTGTTTCTTAGGGTAAAAAACCGACTCTTTTACCCCACAAGAGCGCTGCATGTCTTTAATTGCCTTCATCAAACCTCCCAATTGATCAACCAAACCACGGTTGCGTGCATCTGAACCGGTCCAAACACGACCACGCGCTATGGCATGCACTGCCTTCTTATTCTTGTTTCTGCCATCTGCCACACGCCCGATAAATTGCTCATAAATTAAATCTACTTCGGACTGCATCATAGCAAATTCCTCTTCTTCTAAGCGGTGTGTTAGGGAAATATCACCAAAGCGGTGTGTTCGAACTTGATCTGTTGTGATGCCCAATTTAGCATTTAAAAAATCGCCGGCATAGGGTAAAATACCAAAAACACCTATTGACCCGGTAACTGTCATTGGTGATGCATAAATTTTTGCAGCGGGAGTTGCAATGTAATAACCACCCGAAGCTGCGTAATCACCCATCGAGACATATAATTTTTTCTTTGCTGCGGTGAGGGCAACTTCCTTCCAGATTTCTTCACTTGCCATTGCAGACCCACCCGGACTATTAATGCGCAAAACGACTCCCTTCACGTCCTTATCTTCACGAACTTGACGTAACATTTTTGCCATACGTGCTGTGCTTATTTGATCTCCATCGGTTTGTACATCACCCTCGGCAAGAATGACTGCAATGTGCGCGGATTGCCTCGCCAATAATTGGTTGTCTTGAAAATTCTCTTTGGCGTATTTTGAGAAAGATTGCAAATGCAAGGGCGAATTTTTATCAATACCAACTTTTTTCTTGAGCAATGTTAAAACCTCATGCTTGTAAAGATTTTTATCAATGAAGCTAAACCTTTGGGCTTGTGTAAGATTTCTAATAGTCAAAGCATTGGCCAAAGAATCTAAGAGCAGGGTATCGGCTTTTATAGAAGATGAAATCTCATTGCGCATTTGCCTCCAAATATTTGACAATAATACCTGCATTTGTTGACGACTAGAGTCGGACATTTCAGTGCGAAAGAAGGGCTCTACAGCACTTTTAAAATCATTCTCCTTTCCACGAACTACTACAATGCCTATCTGCAACTCATCTAGTAATTTTTTAAAAAACATACTCTCTGCATGCAGACCATTCCATAAAAAGGTAGCGCCATACATACCGTATTGCTCATTGCAAGCACTACTCACAAAATAATCTTGCTTGCCAATTTGTTCTCCCGACAAATAGGCTACGGCAAATTTTCCCGAAAGCTGGAATTCTTTGATTGCTTCGCGCAACTCAGAAGCGGTTGCCATTCCCATAGACACACCCTTCATTTCAAGAAAAATTCCCTTGACTTTTGGGTCACTTGCTGCCTCCTTCAAGCCAAACAATATTTCTGGTAGCCCCATGGCTTGGTTCAGTTGAAAGGTACTAGGATCAAAAGATTCCTCTGAAACATCTTGAATCGTTCCAGATAATTTTAAATGTAAGACCGTTTTATCTTCAAGAGCAAGAGGCGCTGGTCCAAAATCACCAAAAGAACCAATGATTCCGCCTAAAATCAAGAAGAAAAAAATCATCCCGACTAAACCCGCAATAAAAACGGCTAAAAAACTTGGCCAAAATATCTTTGAAAAAGAAGTACTGTTTTCTGACATTTTATGAATTTAAAAGTGTATGTAGACCGATGCGATTTACCGGATTGATACGCAACGTGAAACGTATTTTTTGCGCGTAATTGGTAAATAATTCATCGGCCATAAAATTACCTTCAGGCCCGGCATTTGAACCCGACAATAGCGGGAAGTATAGTCCAAATACCTTGCCGAATCGAAGCGCAAGGCCCGCATTGTAGTATGAATCTATCGTTTTGAATGCGCCAGCACCCATGCCGTAATCGACAAAAGCACCCAAAATATTTGGCTTGATGGGCAATTGTGCAAAAACAGTTGCAGTAGAAAGCCAACGAAGATTACTACCGGCAGCGTTACCAGTATGGAATTGTCCATGCCGATCCATACGCTGCGAAGACCATAGTCCGCTTGTTTCAGATCTTCCAAAATTATAATCTTCCAAAAATAAATCTTGCTGCCCTTGCAAGCCATTTATGGACCAAAACAAACGGCTTGCATCCAAATTATTCGATAACTGACTTGCAAAAGTATAAGCACCAAACAAATTGAGTTCAATTTTACGATCTAAAGTACCAACTCGATATTTGAACGTTTGGTTCAAATTAGACCACATTCGAGAAGTAAATTGTTTGTCATCTGGGCTAATTTCTTGCTCAAAAAACTCGTATCGATTGATCCATTGTAACTGATAGGCTGGTTTTCTGTAGTTCATAGTATGCTGTACAAAGAAGCCACGTTCTTTTGAAAAAATCGACGCCACATTGCTCTTAGCAAGCCCTTGAATCAATAAATCATAATGCACAGAGTGACGCGCTTTGCGCTCGCCGTAATTGATGGCTAAGTAAGGAGATAATGCGACAAAATATTGGTTTTTATTGATGCGGTCGGTGCCAAAAGATTTAACAGAGAGGCCCAAGCGCATGAGTTCAATAGCTTTAGTGGGCAAAATTTGATAGGAGAATTCAGCGATTCCAACTGGACGTATTCGAGATGTGCTGAGCATTGGGCTCATGAGATAGGTGAATTTTTTGGGAGCCAAACCAATATTATGCAAGGTAAGACCAGTCATGAGGCCATCATAAGCATTGCCTCCAAGCATTGGTGTCCAGAAAATTGCAGTTTGGTCTTTTTGATGGTCACCGAATAAAAATTCAAATTTGATGGGTTCAAGTTTATGAAAAGTCTGGTCTTTGACCCAAAGGTTATTTTGACGATTGAGTTCGGGGATATCATTATTGCGATCTATTTCCACCTTGGTGATTTCTCCTATGGGTGTTGTTGCTGTTACTGATTTTTGACCTGGCTCAGCCCATATTGTTTCTAGCAGTTCGTTTTGTCCATAAACATTCACTTCCACAGGGCCGTTTATTTGGCCTTTGTTAACTAAGTTAATCACAGTGCCATTCTTGCCCATCTGAACCGATTTTAACTTGTAATCTAGGTGTTTGGTTGTTTCAATGAGATCATCGAATAACCAAGTTAAATCTTTACCCGTTTGAGTCTCGAGCACTTTTCTAAGATCTGCAGGCTGCGGATGTTTAAATTTCCACTCTTGATAATAGGCAGACATCGCTGCATCAAATTTTTCTGCACCCAAATAATCCATCAAATAGTAGAATACTACACCGGTCTTTTGATACATGATTGCTCCATAATTCAGACTCGAAAAATCATCAGAATGCAATTCAAGTGGCTGATCAAGGCCAAAACTTGCCAAACTACGGTACGTTATGTCACCCGAATCATGATGATCGAGGTCATTGAGATGAAAACGACCACCAGCCACCATATCAGAAAAACGGGTGTTGTTTGGGTACTTGGTTTGGACGTAGCGCATTTCATTGAGTGTATTGAGACCCTCGTCCATCCAACCGTGAATGCGTTCGTTGGATCCTAAAATCCCATAAAACCAATTATGCCCCACTTCGTGCACTATGACTACCTCTAATTCTTCCTTTGAACTGGCATTTCCAATGACAGTGATCATAGGGTATTCCATGCCGCCACCCGCACTGATTGTACCATCTATGGCTGTTACATGCTTGTAAGGATAGTCACCGTTCCAAAGCGAATAATAATAAGTGCCGTCATTGATATACTCTAAAGAATTGGCCCAGAGTTTGGCATTCTGAGGCGTAAACATGGCCCAACTTGTAACGGTATCTTTTGAATGAGGCAAAACTACTTCGCCTTTGAGTACTAAAAAGCGCTTATCGGCAAACCAAGCAAAGTCGTGGACACGATCTTGTTTGTATTGAATTGTTTTCCATTCTGATGACGACTCAGGGAAAGTTTTAGAGCGGTCGGTTTGTTCTTTTAAAAGTTTCTCGAGTTTTTTCTTACTCTCAGCCACTTTGGTATCGAGAAAGTTTAGTTCGCTTTGTGTTTGAAGCTCACCTGTTGCACCAACGATGTAGTTTACCGGCACAGTAATTTTTACATCGAAACTACCAAACTCTGAATAAAATTCACCTTGATTCAGGTAAGGCATAGCATTCCAACCGTTCTGATCATACACCGCAGGCTTAGGGTACCATTGTGTAATCTGATAAGACTGCCCAATATGACCTAATCGAGATAAGCTACCTGATGGGATTTGTACTTTAAAAGGTGTGGAAATCAAAAGTGTTTCTCCAGGCCTTAACGGATCTGCTAAATGAATAACCGCAATATCAATGTGTTCAGCACTATATTCCCAAGAAGCTGAAAGTCCATTGATTTTAAAATCCAAGGAATCAATAAATCCTAGATCCGTAGGATCTGCCTTGGCTAATTTATCGCCTTCATTTCGCTTGAGTTGCTGCGCCAATGCCGTCTCTTTGTTTTTATAGGCATTGGGCCAAATATGCATATAGATCTCATTGAGATCGCTCGAAGAATTGTTCTTGTATGCTATGGATTCATTGCCACGCAATACATGGTTGCGATCATCGAGCTTAACTTCAATCTGGTAACTCACATCTTGTTGAAAATATTGCGAAAACCCAGTAAAAGGCAGTAATAACAAAAGGATTTTTTTCATCGTGGAGATTTGAAATAAAGGTACAAAGTTTTAAATTAAAAAAAAGCCACCCGAAGGTGGCTTTTTGAATCAAAAGGTTTAAATGAAATTTATTAATATTTTACAATTCTTTGAACGTTATAGGACGTTTCGCTTTGAATTGATATCAAATAAGTACCTGAGGTTAAAGATGACAAATCGAGGAGGTATTCCATACCATTAATAAAATTCTCAACGATGATTTTGCCACTTAGATCTGTCAAGATTAAGGATGCTGAAATTTGGTTATTGAATGAAATTTTCACCTCTCCAGAAGTTGGATTTGGTGAAATTTGAGCACTTAATTCTAGGTCATTCAATCCAAGAATACCATCCACTCCATCGCAGTTTTCATCTATTCCGTTGCCTTGGGTGTCTGGGGCTCCAGGATAGACTGCGTTGTTGCTGTCATCGCAGTCTCCGTTTTGAGTGGAATAACCAACAATTGGATCACAAGAAACTGTAGGGTTACCAATTCCAAATCCATCACCATCACCATCGAAATAATAATTCAAGAACGTAAGGCCTTCATCTACCTGGCCATCACAATTGTTATCCAATCCATCACAGATCTCCGGTGCACCCGGATAAATGGTATTGTCCATATCATCACAGTCGCCACCGATTGTAATAGTGTTGGCTGGTTGAACGCAAGTTACAACACCTGTAGCATCGTCACCAAAGCCATCTTGATCGGCATCGATATAGTAGGCCACTGGATATGTGATGGAGGCATCGTTATCGTTACAATCATCAAATGCCAATACATAACCATTGGGTTGATCACATCCGGTAATAGACACATTATAATTACCTACCTGATCATTATCTAAATCCTGATACCAAATCGTATTTGGATTGATCGCCGCATCGGCATCGTTACAATCTAGGTTGTTGGATACGTAACCTAAAGGTGCATTACAAAGGAGTGTATCGTTAGAAGGATCTCCAAATCCGTCGCCATCCGCATCCACATAATAAAGACTTGGTGTAATGGAAAGGGCATTACCCCAAACTGAAACATTGTCCATGCGCAAGGTAGAGGTAGCAGTTGCTTGACTAGTCACATAGAACCTAAAAGTAACGCTTGCAATATTGGCAAAAGCTGCTGGTAGATTCACAGTATCTGCCAAAAATACATTACCATTCCAAGCAGATCCGATGGTGTCGATGTCTGAGGCGAAGTTGTCTAGGCTTGAACGTAAGTGGATTGTTGGAGTACCCCCCGTTGAACTCGTGCGGTGGTTGAATGCCAATTTAGACAAACTTAAATTCGTACAGTTCGCACCTGTGAGGGTGAATTCATTGTATTGATTTAAGTCTAAAACAGCACTTTGATTCCAACCGCTGCGGTTAAAAATACCACCACCGGCTGCACAGTTTGTCCCAGTGGCTGAAAAGTCTGAGAAAGTCCAGTTGGCACTAGAGTTAGTTGCAGCTACGTCTTGAACAGAACAATCCGTTGTGCCAGCAAATTCATAGATACCTAATTGTAAAGGTGCATCAAAACCGCTGCAATCTTCATCAATACCGTTGCCCGGAATGTCAAAAGCACCTGGGTAAATTGCATTATTGGTGTCGTCACAATCCAAATCGTTAGCAACGTATCCTGCAATGGGACTACAACCAACTTGAGATACAGCGGCATTTCCAAAACCATCATTATCTAGATCTTGATAATAGGTAATTGAGCCAACGATCGATAAATTCAGCGTGATGGTACTATCACAACCATTTGTATTTTGTGTGAGTTGCGTGTAGGTCCCAGATGCGGTATAAGTTTGACCATTGAGCGTATAGTCTCCACAATTGGTGATGTTCAAGGTGGATGTCGTAGGATTATTGATCGTCAGATTTAAATTAATGATTGAATCGCAACCCGCCGCATTCGCATTGCTGAGTGTCTGTACGTAGGTGCCTGAAGAAGTGTATGTTTGTGCGTTGAGTGTATAGCTTGAACAAGCTGTAGCACTCATGGTATTATAAGTGATACAAGAAGTTGCAGAAGAAGGCGTTACCGATGTCCAGGTCTCTCCTGCACGTATTTCATCTATTTCAAAAGTACCAATTCCCGTTGCCTGACGCAGTGCAATGGATTGGATACCATTTGTTGGCCATGAAGAACTGCCCTGAGAGTTAGTAGCACCTGCTACGGGTTCAGCAGCTCCAGGAATAGGATTCAACCATATACTCGCATCAATGCCCCCACCTGCATTTTGAGCAGCCTTGGCAACAACAAAATACGTTGTATTTGGATTTAGATCTTGTGCGATGTAATCAGGAGTCACGGCTCCTCCACTCGTATTTAAAATACCAAGTTTAAATGTAGTTGCTGTGGACCCAAGTGCGACATATAATCTTGGGAAATAAATGGACAATGATGATCCGGTAGTACCCCCAAAAGCTATGAAATAACTACCTGTGGCCGTCATATTGGATAAATCAGTCACGTTGATTAAAAATGAAAAATAGCCCACATTGCCTGAAGTTGTGAATGGAAAATTGATGTCCTCTGCAACCGAACCAGACATCGCAACCCTATTTCCTTGTGGTATTGGGAGGCCAGGATAAACCAAACTATTGCCACTTCCTGAAGGTGTAGTCAATGCTGTGATTGGCCCTGTTGTTCCGCTGTGAACAGTCCAACCATTGGCTGAAGCTAGGCCGCTGAAGTTAAATGGCTCATAAAGCTGAGCTGAAATATTAAAAGTAAAAAAGACAAACAATGTAAGTAATACTCTAATCATGATATTTTTTTTTATTCTATAAAAATACGCAATTCTATTCTTTTGCAAATAAAATTTAAGTAAAGGATATATTAAAAAAGGCGGAGTATTCTCCGCCTTTCATATTGATTATTAGCAAATTATTCTGCTGAAGCTTGCTCAGGAGCTGGGCGTTCTGGGCGTGGCAACAAAACTTTGCGAGATAATTTCCACTTCTTAGTTTTAGGATCTTTGCCTATCACCTTAAAGGTTAACATCTCACCTTCTTTGACTACGTCGTCCATTTTTGCGGTTTTCTCCCAGGCAAATTCAGAAATATGAATCAAGCCATCGGTACCGGGAACTATCTCAACAAAACAACCAAACTCTTTGACAGACTTCACCTTGCCTTCGTAAGTGGCTCCGTCTTCAACTTGAGGTGGGAAGGCAATCTGACGAATGAGGCGAATCGCTTCAGCCATATCATTGCCATTGTTAGAGAGCACTTGAACACGACCTTCACCATTTGGCAATTCTTCAATTGTAATGGTGGTTTTGGTTTCTTTTTGAAGACCTTGGATAATCTTACCACCAGGGCCAATAATAGCACCAATCATTTCATTTGGCACATTAAATGCTTCTAAACGCGGCGTTTGAGGCTTCATTTCTGGACGCGGAGCTGGCATCGTTTCGGTGATTTTACCTAAAATATGCATACGGCCGGCTTTTGATTGCTCTAAGGCCTGCGTAAGGACTTCATATGGCAAACCATCTACCTTGATATCCATTTGGCAAGCTGTGATTCCTTTGGCAGTACCTGTAACTTTGAAGTCCATGTCTCCAAGGTGATCTTCATCTCCAAGGATGTCTGAAAGTACAGCAAATTTACCTTCATCAGCGACCAAACCCATGGCGATTCCTGAAACTGGTGCTTTGATGGGCACACCGCCATCCATGAGCGCTAAAGTTCCTGCACAAACTGTTGCCATCGAAGAAGAACCGTTTGACTCTAAAATATCCGAAACAATACGCACTGCATAAGGATAATCTTCTGGCATCACAGGCTTAAGTGCACGGAGTGCTAAGTTTCCATGACCAATCTCACGACGTGAGGTACCACGCAAAGGCTTGGCTTCTCCGGTTGAGAATGGCGGGAAATTGTAGTGTAGTAAAAATTTCTCCGTACCTTGAAAGGTAGCACCATCGATGAGTTGCTCATCCATTTTACCACCGAGGGTGAGTGTGGTGAGCGATTGTGTTTCACCGCGAGTGAAAACTGCTGAACCATGCACCATCGGCAAATAATCTACCTCGGCCCAAATTGGTCGAATCTCGTCAAACTGGCGGCCATCTAGGCGCTTGCGGTCATTGAGCATCACCCAACGCACTGCTTTTTTCTTTACTTCAGAGAAATATGTTGAAATGAATTTCGAAGCATGTTCAAGTTCTTCTTCGGCAAATGCCGCCTTAACTTCTGCTTTAATTTCGTCGAATAGTTCAGTTCTTTTTGCTTTGTTAGCAAGTCCCATTCTAGCGACATCTTTACATTTTTCCATGGCCAAATCGAATACTTTGGCACGAACTTCATCGTCGTGGATTTCATGCGAGTATTCGCGCTTTGGATTGGCAGTTGGAATCTCAGCTGCCAAAGACAGTTGAAAATTACATTGATCAATGATCGCAGTATGTGCCAATTTAATTACCTCTACCAACTCAGCCTCAGAAATCTCTTGCATTTCTCCTTCGAGCATATTGATGTCCTTGGCAGTACCGGCAATCATCACATCGATATCTGATAGTGCCATTTCTGCCATTGTAGGATTGATAATAAATTCACCATTCACACGGCCCACTCGCACTTCAGACATTGGCCCATTGAATGGAATATCTGAAACTGCAATAGCAGCAGAAGCCGCAAAACCGCAAAGCGCATCTGGATTATTGACGCCATCGTAAGATAACAATTGAATCATTACCTGAACTTCTGCATGGTAATCATCTGGAAAAAGCGGACGCAATGCGCGGTCTACCAAACGCATCACTAAAATTTCTGTCTCAGAAGGACGAGCTTCGCGGCGGAAAAAACCACCAGGAAAACGTCCTGCGGCCGCATATTTTTCACGGTAATCAACCGTTAATGGAAGAAAATCTACTCCTTCCTTTGCATCTTGTGCTGCCACAACAGTAGCGAGCAACATGGTGTCGCCCATGCGCACCACAACAGAACCGTCGGCCTGCTTTGCCAATTTTCCGGTCTCTACAAGGATTTCCTTGCCACCGGTCATTATTGACTTTCTTGTTCCTATATTCATCTTTATTTATTTACAACTTTTAAAACAAAAGAAGGGGCTCTCGATGTTATCGAAGCCCCCTCTCCCATAAATTTTATTCCGACTTGACCTAGGATTAACGACGTAATCCTAATTCTTTGATCAAAGCACGGTATTTCTCAATATCTTTCGCCTTGAGGTAATCAAGTAAACTACGGCGCTTACCAACGAGCAACTGAAGTGCACGTTGTGTACCGAAGTCTTTGCGGTTCTTTTTCAAATGCTCAGTAAGGTGAGCAATACGAAAGGTGAAAAGAGCAATTTGCCCCTCTGTTGAACCGGTGTTAGTTTCCGAACCACCGTGTTTTGCGAAGATTTCTTTCTTCTTTGCTGAATCTAAATACATGCTAATATTTTTGTAAATGATTATTATGTAGACTGGCCACCTTGGCCAATACGGCTGCAAATATAGGTACTTTTTTTGATTCCTACAAATTAACGCTTGGCGCACAATTAATGTTATCTTTGTCCTGTTCTTGGGTATTCGCTTGTCGAACTTAAAAAGGAATCCGGTTAGAATCCGGAGCTGTATCTGCAGCTGTAAGTGTTTGAAAAGTATTTCCAATTTGCCACTGCGCTTGCGGGAAGGCTGAAAATGCAAAAAGCACGAGCCAGAAGACTTGCCTTAGAACAGCGTGAAGACTTCAGATTAAAGTCGGTATCGCCCGGGGCTTCGTATACCCCGGCCGCTCCACTTTTTTCCATGTCCTTGTTTAATTTTTAAATTTTCAAAACATGAAAAAAGGATTATTATTTGCCGCTGTGTTATGCAGCTTTGGGCTTTTAGCTCAACAGTACACACACCAAGTACTCATTGCCAATGAGGGCTTCTTTGATTTTCAAACCAACGCCATTCTCGAACCTGCTACAATAGGCAGCTATGACCCCATTTCTCAGACCTATACCGTTGTAGACACCCTAGAGGGCCAACGATTTAGCTCAGACGTAGTCATTGACGGGAATGTCTACTTTGTAGCTGCCGATACAAAAATCTTCAAATACGACCTCAATACACATCAGGCCCTTGGCAGCATTAGCCTCCCTGGTGTACGCAACCTAGCAGTTGCAGGAAATAAACTTGTTGCCACACGTGGCGAGTATCTTCAAACCTATGATTCTTATTTATCTGTTTTTGATAAAAACACGCTTCAATTATTGGTTGCTTTTGACACCATTCAAGGCCCCAAATGGGCAACTCAAAATGTAGTGGTGGTGAATAACATCGCTTACATTGCTGTGAATAACGCATATGAATGGGGGAATGAAAAAGGAATCATTGGGCAACTAAACCTCAATACACTCAGCTATGGTTCGGAAATCGACTTGGGGCCGGAAGGAAAAAATCCAGACAACCTTTTTGTCTTTAACAATGCGCTTTATTCGGTGAATAATAAAGACTGGTCTGGAACATCTGTTTCCAAAATAGATTTTAATGGCTCTGTAAATACCCAAAATATTTCAAATGCCACTACAGGTTGTGGCACTTCAGCACTCAGAGAGGATAAATTAATTTATCAAATCTCCCTCGAAAATACACTCAACGATTACAATCTTCTTGACATGAGCGCAGTTGGGCCAGTTGCAGGAATCAGTATGAATTTTTACGAGCTTTCCTTTAATGCTATTGAGAATTTGCTTTACACTTCAACAACTGATTTCTTTTCACAAGGAGCAGTACAAATCTTCGATGCAAACAACGCCTTAACTCACCAATTTAATGTGGGCGTATCACCCGGCACCATTGTATTTGATATTCGTTCAAGTGCCAACTTGTTAGAATCAAAATCAAATTTAAGCATCTTCCCCAATCCATCGAACGGTGTTTTTAACTTAAATGGCCTTGATCAGTCCACAAACTATACGGTGCACAATGCAGCAGGACAAGAAATTCTTAGAGCTAATGCAAGTACGCTGGATCTAAATGAATTTAACAGTGGGATCTATTTTTTACATTATGGCTCGACTTGTTACAAACTTGTCAAAAATTAATTCCAAACTACAACACAAAAAAGGCTGTCCAAAAGGATGGCCTTTTTTGTGTTTGTTTATCTTTGTTGTATGCAAACGATCCTCAATCAGCAGCAAATAGAGCAAAAAATAATCAGGCTTGGGCATCAACTCATAGAAGATGCCTTTGATCAAGATCAAATATACATAGGTGGAATTGTAGGTAACGGCTTTACGTTTGCCCAACAATTGGCAGAGGTCATTACTCAAAATAGCAATATTCAAATTGTTTGTTTTGAAATCAAGCTCAATAAGGATGAACCTTGGAACCACCCAATTGAATTTTCAATTGAGCACAAACGCTTAAAAAATTCATACATCATTCTTGTTGATGATGTTGTGAATAGTGGTAAAACCATGCAATATGCTTTACTGAAGTTTTTGGAACAAGCCACCAAGGCAATCAAAACCGTTGCCCTTATTGATCGACAACATCGCCGTTATCCGATTAAAACAGATTTTGCAGGCTTAAGTCTTTCTACAACACTCAAAAATCATGTAGAAGTGGACCTCAGCGAACAGAATGCTAAAGTATTTTTATACTAATGAAACGAATCACAGAATCCGAATCTGTTTTTAATCAACTTGAGCAAATGAGCACCAAAGCTTTGCTCGAAGGCATCAATTCTCAAGATCAACTCGTGCCGTTGGCTGTAGAAAAAATAATTCCTGAGATTGAAGCATTTATTGATGATTGCTTTAAACGCATGCTCAAAGGTGGTCGCTTATTTTACATCGGAGCAGGCACAAGTGGCAGATTAGGTATTGTAGATGCCAGTGAATGCCCTCCCACCTTTGGTGTTGAACACGGGCGGGTAATCGGTTTGATAGCGGGCGGCGACAGCGCTATAAGAAAAGCTGTTGAATTTGCCGAAGACGACCCAACTCAAGGGTGGAAAGATATCCTTGAACATCAACCTAACTCAATGGACTCACTCATTGGGATCGCCGCATCGGGCACCACACCCTATGTTTTAGGAGCTATCAAAGCTGCAAAGGAATTTGGAATATTGACCGCTGGGTTATCATGCAACCCAAATTCACCACTTTCCACCTTGGCACAACACCCCTTAACCCCTGTGGTTGGGCCCGAGTTTTTGACAGGCAGTACACGAATGAAATCAGGTACAGCCCAAAAACTAGTGCTCAATATGATATCAACAAGTTTGATGATTAAATTAGGACATGTGAAAGGCAACCGAATGGTTGATATGCAACTTTCCAATGAAAAACTTGTGCTCCGTGGTTCAGCAATGGTAGCAGAAGAACTACAAATAGACATGGACTTGGCTCAAAAATGGCTACTAGCCAATGGTTCAGTGCGCAAAGCAATTGAGGCCTACCAAAAACAACACAACAATGAGCAACTTTGATCCAAACGGCGTTGGTATAGCTAATGGAAATATTTTTGGTTTTCCTTACAATGAAAATGAAGCCGATATTGTCCTAATTCCCGTGCCTTGGGATGCAACTGCCTCGTATGGTAAAGGAACAAGTAAGGGGCCACAAGCCATTCTCGAGGCCTCAACGCAACTTGATTTTTACCATCCGCAATTGCCCGCCGCCTACGAGACTAAAATCTTCATGTCGCCGGTTTCTATGGAATGGTTAGAAATCAATGATCGGCTTTGTCTTGAGGGGCAACAATACATTGACTATCTTGAGCAAGTAGGTGAAGAACAAGCTAGGCAGCGCTACAGCGACACCCTTCAACAAATTAACGAGGCCCATCAAGCCCTTCGTCAGCACCTCAAGGAACGATGCCTCCACTTGTTGTCAGATCAAAAAATCCCCTGTGTTTTGGGAGGTGAACACTCCACCCCACTCGGGTTGTTAGAAGCGCTCGATTCACAATACGAGGCATTTGGAATTTTACAAATAGATGCTCATGCAGACTTACGAGATGCCTATGAAGGATTCTCACAATCTCATGCCAGTATCATGTTCAACGCACTCAAAGAATTAAAACACCTTGAAATTCTGACCCAAGTAGGTATCAGAGATGTATCGGAAAAAGAAGTTGAATTGGCTGCAAGCGATCCACGCATCCACACCTTTTACGACTGGGACCTAAAAAACGCTCAATATAACGGCATCACTTGGGCCCAACAAGTGCAACAAATCATTGCTACACTGCCTCAAAAGGTATATATCTCCTTTGACATCGATGGGCTCTTGCCAAGTTTGTGCCCGCATACAGGTACTCCGGTTGCAGGTGGCTTTGAACTTCAGGAGGTTGCCTATTTATTTTTTGAGCTAGTAAAGAGTGGCCGCCAAATCATCGGATTTGATCTAAATGAGGTAGCACCAGGAGCTGAAGGTGATTGGGATGCCAATGTTGGCGCACGTGCTTTGTGGCATCTTGTTTGCGCTACAGAACTCAGCAGAAGAAAACACCCATGAAATTTACCTTCAATAAATTATTTATAACGCTGAGTGCCCTTTTTGGATTACTGAGCTTATTTAGCATTTGGAATGTATATCATTGGGATGTGATTGGTTGGGGCAACCAACTTTTTTTATTTCCATTCCTGACTATTATTTCTCTCTTGGCCTCTTTTAGTGTTAAAGAAAGATCACCTTGGGTTTTTATTCAAACAGGTTTGATGCTTTTGCATTGGCTGTTATATTTCTTGATTACAACACGTGTCATTGAACCTCGATTACTCCTGTTTTTATTACCAGTTTTGTTTTCCTCTGTTGCCTATATTTGGTCAAAGGCCCAACAAATCAATGAATTATCTTTAGGTAGAAAGCCAAAAAGTAAAACCAATCAGATTTATGTAGCACTGAGTATTGCGCTATTGTTTTATGTTGGCATGGCAATATCCTCTAGTCAAATATTGTTGCTTCCTGGAATTCTAGTAGAAATTTTAGGCTACGTACTTTATTTTGCAACTTTTTCCCAAAAGAAAGATTAAGGAATTCTACCAAAGCCCACGAGTCGCTTTTGCCAATAGGGTGAATTTTCTAATTCGGTTATAATGATTCCTTTGGAGGAGCTTGCATGAATCATTTTTTTTGGCGTTCCTTCTGCCGACACAATGATGCCTACATGGCTCACTTCCTGTTTCTCTGCAAAAAAGACCAGATCTCCAGCTCTGACATCAGCAGAACTCACTTTTTGACAGAACTCATACTGAAGTACTGCGCGTCTCGGTAAGTTTTGTCCATTTTTTTCAAAAACGTAACACACAAAACCGCTACAATCAAATCCATTGGTGTCATTACCCCCGTATTTATATGGTATACCCAGGTGATTTTCTGCCTCCTGGATTATTGCTTGAGTTTGATCGATGCTTTTGGGCATCCATTCAATTTCAAAACCATGTCTTTGGGCCCAATGGTTCCAAGGGATATCTTTGGACAGTTCTTGGGCGGCTAAAATTCTATAATTGGACAGCTCTTGATTGTGTTCATAGGCTGGGTTCATCATTAAACGACCTGCCCTTCGGTATACCATTTTATAATGACCTTGATTGTATAAGATTTTTAACTTTTCTATTTTAACATCTTGGGCTTGAATGTCTCCGATCCATAAAATAAAAAAAAATGGAATGATATACCTCATGATTAATTGGAATATATGCGCCCATTTGCGTATACAATAGAAGTCAGATTGGGTAGTTTTACCAAAACTTTGTTGCCATAGATTTCAAAATCGGCATTCTGAAAATTGGTGATTTCATTCAAAACACCATCCACCAAAGCGCTTGTGCCTCCGATGATGTTTCTAAAAACCAGAACGTTATTCTTCAAAACATACGATTGAGGCAAATAAGTAGCCACTTGAATTCGCTGCTGATCGGTATAGGCAAAAAAGTAAGAATTTTCCATCCAAACACAGATATCATCTTTGACGTCCCAATGATCTGTAGAAAAATTTGAAAGAGCAGTTTTCTGACCATTCTGATAATGCCAAAGATTGCCGTTCATATCTTCATAAACGACAAAGCCTCTACCTGCCTTGTATTTTTTAATTGGAAAGGACTCAAGCTCTACAAAAACACCCTTGTCGAAGGCAAAAAAAGATTGCGTGTATGGATCCTTGAAACACAGCACATCTGTGCCCAATTGAAAATCAAGAATTTCTTCATTGTAGGTGCCGATTTCAAATTTTTGACCGTGCCAGTACACAAAATAAGTGTTGCTATTGTCTTTGTAAACTACCAGGTTTTCACCCACTTGCGCATTCATTGAAAGGCCGTTGGTTAGGGTAACTAAGCTTTCAATTTGGTCATTCCAATAAACCTTGAGGGCTTGGTATCTGGTGTCTTCAAAAACAATGAGGCTATCTTTGACGATGAAATCACGACCAAAATTCGTCAATACCGTAAATTTACCCGCATCCCACATGCGCAAACCGTTTGCAATGCGATAAGCCATTAAATGATCCGACACCTGGTAATCTACATTTAGTGTTGTGACGTCGATGCGCTGATTGCCATCATAAAGCTTCAAATTTCCTCGGGTGTCAATGTATGCGATAATTTCGTCTCCCGCTTTGTAGCTCACAATAGGTTGTATTTCAATCGGACGAAAAAAACCTTCCTGGAATGCAACAAAATAATTATTGAAGTCCATTGTAGGAACCATGCCTTGTGCGTGGCTTTCGTTAAATAACAAGGTACTTACAACAAGGCCCAAAAACAATCTTTTCAACAGCATTGTTCAAAGTTATCAAAATTTGGACCATTCGCCGTATCTTAGTGGCTCATATTGAAAAGTCTATGAAAAAATCAATTTTATTTAGTTTTCTATTGCTTGGCAGCCCTATCATTTGGAGCCAACAAAAGATCAATTACACCTCCTATGATTTGGCCAATGGCCTGCACGTCATTTTGCATGAAGAACATGCCACGCCAATAGTAGCAGTATCGGTACTCTACCATGTTGGGTCTAAAAATGAAAATCCGAATAGAACAGGATTCGCACACTTTTTTGAACACCTACTTTTTGAAGGTAGTGCCAATATTGACAGAGGTGAGTACAGTGAACTTGTTGAAAAAAACGGTGGTACACTCAATGCCAATACATCCCAAGATCGCACTTATTACTACGAAGTGTTGCCATCCAATCAATTGGAATTAGGCATTTGGCTTGAGAGTGAACGCATGCTCCATGCCAAAGTTGATATCAAGGGCATTGAAACACAAAGGAGCGTTGTCAAAGAAGAAAAAAGACAAAGAGTTGACAACCAACCCTACGGCTCATTTTTTACTGAAATGTTCAAGCGGGTATTTACTGCTCACCCCTACAATTGGGCGCCTATCGGCAGCATGGAACACCTTGATGCAGCCCAAGAAGAGGACTATGTGAATTTTTACAAAACATTTTATGTGCCTTCAAATGCGACACTTTCAATAGCTGGTGACATTGATATAGAACAAACTAAAAAGTGGATAGAGTTATATTTTGGTAGCATACCTAAAGGGCAGGCTATCAATTTGTATCGCGACTATGTGAATTTAAATGACGAAGATTTTTTGAGCCGCTACAGCCTTGAAAAATCTGGGTTCAACCAGAAAAACTTCTTAGCAACCACAGACCCAGCGGCCAATAAAATGATTACCTACATGAGTAATCAGCCCTGTCAAATTGATAGACCAAGTAAAGATAAAACGCCCTTGGTGGGAATCATAAAAGATACCATTTACGACAATATCCAATTGCCGGCCTTGTTTATGGGTTTTAAAATGCCAGCACAAACGCATCCAGACACCTATGCCTTGGAGTTCTTAAATGAAGTACTTTCGAGCGGAAGCTCTTCAAGAATCAATAAAGAAATTGTTGAAAAGCGACAACTTGCACAATTTGCCTTTTCTTTCAATTACGGACTTGAAGATGCCGGAATCGGCATCATGGCAGCTATCGCCCCTCAAGATGTAGCGCTAGATACGCTGCTCCTTGCTTTTGACGAGCAAATTGTGCGCATCAAGAGTGAACTCATCAGTGAGGAGGAATTTCAAAAAGTGAGAAATAAGTTTGAAAATGACATAGCATCGAGCAATGCTAGTATTGCCGGAATTGCTGAAAACCTTGCAGACAACCACGTGTATTTTGGTTCTGCAGACCGTGTAAATACCTTGCTTTCTAATTATTTAAATGTAACGCGTGAAGATATCATGCGCGTTGCAAATACCTATCTTACTCAAGACGCTCGCGTCATTCTTTATTACCTACCAAAAGAAAAATAAGCTCATGAAAAGTCTATATATACTCTTGATTTGGATTGTAAGCAATTCATTATACGCTCAACTAGATCGATCTACAAGACCAAACGCCGCTCCGGCAAAAAAAATCAATATTCCTCCCTCGCAGGTCTTTACCCTTTCTAATGGGATTACAGTCATTTTGTCTGAAAACCACAAAATACCTAAAGTTTCTGTTGAATTAAGTCTAGAAGCTACTCCCCGCCTAGAAGGAATCAAAGCTGGGTTGGCGGAATTCACAGGATCATTAATGATGTCCGGAACTACCACCCGTAGCAAAGATCAACTCGACCGAGAAATTGACTTCATTGGGGCTAGTATCAATGCTGGTTTTTCAGGAATCAATATGTCTTGCCTAACCAAACACCTCGATAAAGGTCTGGAGTTAATGACCGATGTGCTCTACAACGTGAGTTTCCCTGATTCAGAAATTGAGCGCATTCGCAAACAAAATATGTCTGGGCTACAATCTACAAAAGCCGATGCGGGTGAAATGGCCAGAAATGCAACCAAAGCGGTCAACTTCCCAGGACATCCCTTTGGTGAAATCATGACTGAGGCAACCCTACAAAATATCACCCGCGAAGATTTAATCAATTATTATAAATCGACTTTTACTCCTCAAGGAAGTTATTTGGTTGTGGTTGGTGATATTACTAGAGCACAAACCGAGGCATTGGCAAATACCTATTTTGCCTCATGGCAGGGCGCCCCTATGTACCTGGCAGATTTAGGCAAAGGGGCATTTGATCGTGGAAACCGTGTCATTTTTGTAAAAAAACCAGGGGCAGTTCAATCGGTAGTTTACGTCACTTTTCCAATCGATATCCGCTCTGGCCACAAAGACCAACTCGCACTCAATGTGTTGAATGGAATTCTTGGAGGAGGAGGATTTGGTACACGCCTCATGCAAAATTTACGTGAAGACAAAGCCTTTACTTACGGCTGTTATTCAAGTTTAAACATTACCGAACATGGTTCATGGATGTCTGCAGGTGGCAACTTCAAAAATGCAGTGACCGATTCTGCAATAACAGAAATACTCAAAGAATTCGAAGGTATCATTGCCGCTCACGTTACTGATGAGGAACTTAGCCTGACTAAAAATAACATGGCAGGAAGCTTCGCAAGGTCATTAGAACGCCCACAAACGGTTGCAAGGTTTGCACTCAATACAAGCAAACTTAAATTAGCGCCAGACTACTACCAGAACTACCTCCAAATGCTTGAGGCTATCACCAAGGAAGATGTGTTGCGCGTTGCCCAGCAGTACTTTACTGCTAAAAACTGTCATATCATCGTGGTTGGCAACGAAGAAATTTTACCCAAATTGTTGGCCTTTGACGCTGATGGGCAAATTGAAAAACTAGATGCCTTTGGCGCACCCTTGAAGGAAATGAAAGCCACTCCAATCAGCGCAGAAGAATTCATTGAAAATCATGCCAAAGCCATGACCAATACAACTAGCTTAAAAGCGGCGAATAAAAAAATAAAAGCCTTAAAGTCATATATTCGGGTTACTGAAATGAGTGCTGCTCAAATTCCTTTTCCTCTAACCTCAACTGATTATTTCTGGGATAAAGAAAAAGAGGCCAGCAAAATGGAGGCGCCAGGGATGGTTTTACAAAAATCATATTTTGATGGTGCTTCAGGATATACTTTTAGCATGCAAGCAGGCAAAGAAGACCTCAGTGAGGAACAAATTGCCGCCAAGAAAAAGGCTACAGGATGGCTTCCAGAATTAGCTTACCAAGCCAGCGGCATGGCTTATGAACTACAAGGCATCGAAAACATCAATGGCAATGATTATTATGTGCTTCGTTGTCAGGACGGGATGGCAGAAAGTTTGGATTATTACGATACAAAATCATTTTTAAAGTACAAATCCATCAATATCAGTAAGGTTGGAGAAGAAACAGTTCAAACTACCACGACCTACAGCGACTATCAGTGGGTAGATGGGTATCTATTTGCCCATTCGTTTACATTGAATGTTGGCCCTATGACCCTTGAAGGTAAGGTGAGGTCTGTGACGGTCAATCCAAGTGAAGTATTGCCCAAAGACTTTTAGATGGAAAGCCACTGCAAGGTGGCTTTTTTTGTTTGATAAATGAGTAGCTCTAATCAATAATGAAGTACTTTCTTTTAGGTCTGGCCTTTTTTTTATTTGGATGGCTGAACGGACAAAATGTATTGGTATCTGCTGGAAATATTTTCGAAGGCGAACCATATCTTGCCATCAACCCAACCAATCCACAACATATGGTGGCCGCATGGATGGGCTATCAATGGAATCAAAAAATTGTCATTAAAAACGCCGTATCCTTTGATGGTGCATTGAGTTGGAGTACGCCCACTTGGCAAGCCCATCAGCAAAGCGGAAACACAAGTGCCGATGTTTCTTTGGCCTTTAATGCTCAAGGAGAGCTTTTTATGAGCTATGTAGATTATGATAATATCAATTTTAGCAACGGTCAGGTGGTTTGTAGAAAGTCAGTTGATGGTGGGCTTAGTTGGGGCGCCGCTGTAATTGCCTGTTCGGATATTATTTGCCCAAACCAACTATGTATTGACCGACCGTGGCTTGCAATAAATCCCTTGAACGGAGCAATTGTCATTACGAGTATGAATGCCGATCAGCCGAGTATTGTACAGGCTCCATTCCATCCTTACCTATCCATTTCTACAGACAATGGCCTCTCATTTACTACACAATACTTGGACAGCGCACCTTATTTATCTGGCAGCGCTATCAAACAACCTATGCCTTCACCAGCCTATGCCAATGACGGTCTTTTTATGGCTATTTACCCAAGTTATGAGCCAGCGCAAAGTATTTTGCCTCGAGTTATAGAGGTACAAAAAACATCATTGGGTTCTAATTACAGTTACCAAGTCGCGTTTCAAGGATTGGGCTTTGGCACCAACAACGACACCCTTAAAGCAGGCCCGCATCTATCACTCAATCCGAACAATAGCTCCAATGCAGCTTATTTTTTTGTTACGGATGTTTTTGGCGATCCTGATATAGCCATGATCGAAAAAAATGGCGGCGCTTGGTCTGCACCCGTGCGTGTCAATAATGATGTGCCAAACAATGGCAATATTCAAGACCTGGTGTGGGCAGACTATGATACAGACGGAGATTTAGGCGTTTGTTGGAGAGACCGACGTGCTGGTTTGCCAAATAATTACCAAACCACAACCCAAATATATTGTCGGATTCAACATAATGGCAACTGGGGAGATGAATTTGTAATTACCCCCATGGTTGAGAATGATTCCATTTTGCTTGAAAATGGAAACGATTTTTTGAATGTGCAATTTGAAAACAACACGCTTTTAACACTATGGGGTGATGTGCGTAGTGGTACACTTAAAATATACCTCAACCGATTCAATCAATTAGACAGCACCAACCAAATTCATGAAATACCAACTTTTCAAAACGCCTTCCCCAACCCAAGTGCTGCTATTTTTGAGATTCCACCTTCTTTTATACATAAAGAATTCACGGTATTTGACGCCAATGGAAAATTGTTGCTCAATGGGATTCTTTCCCAATACCTGGACTTAGGAGCCTTTGAAAATGGTACATATTTCTTAAATGTTGCAGACACCCAATTGAAGTTGCTCAAAAATTGAATAAAGTGTTGATATCTTCAAATTCAATTTTGAAAAAATAGCGGTATCTTTGATACATGAGTGAATTTGTTGTATCGGCCCGCAAATACCGCCCGCAAACCTTTGACACGGTTGTCGGACAGCAAGCCATCACCAATACGCTTAAAAATGCTATCAAAAATGAGCACTTGGCTCAAGCATTTTTGTTTTGTGGTTCAAGAGGAGTCGGGAAAACAACCACGGCTAGAATTCTTGCCAAAACCATTAATTGCTTTGAACCTACGGCTAATATTGAAGCATGTGATCAGTGTGATTCTTGTCTTTCCTTCCATACAGGTAATTCACTCAATATTTACGAACTTGATGCGGCCTCAAACAACTCCGTCGATGACATTCGTAGCCTCATTGATCAAGTCCGTATTGCTCCACAGCTAGGCACCCACAAGGTATACATCATCGATGAGGTACACATGCTTTCTACCTCTGCATTCAATGCTTTTCTTAAGACCTTGGAAGAGCCGCCTAAACATGCCATTTTCATTCTAGCGACCACTGAAAAACATAAAATCATCCCAACGATATTATCAAGGTGTCAGATTTTTGACTTTCAAAGAATTAGAGTCAAAGATATCGCTGAACACCTGAGCACCGTAGCAACTAAAGAGGGAGTTTCAGCTGATGCTGAAGCGCTGCACCAAATTGCGATGAAAGCAGATGGTGCGCTTAGGGATGCCCTGTCTATTTTTGATCAAATCGTCACCTTTGCAGGCAACACCCTTACCTATAAGGATGTATTAGATAATTTACACATCCTAGACTACGAATATTATTTTAAGGTTATCAATGCGGCAGAAAAAGAAGACATACCTACTGCCCTGCTCATCTTAAATGACATCTACGAAAAAGGATTTGATGGACATCATTTTGTAGTTGGCTTGGCTGAACATTACCGCAACCTTTTGGTTTGCAAAGATGCTCAAACTGCTAGCCTTCTTGAGGTCCCAGATACCATCAAACAGCGCTACCAACAACAAGCGGCTGAAGTTGAATCTGTTCGAATCTTAAGAAGCTTACAAGTATTATCCAAGACCGACGTTGATTTCAAAGCATCAAAAAACCAACGATTACTCATTGAGGTAGCGCTCATGCAACTCTGCTCATTAAAGCAAGAGCAAGAAAAAAAAAAGGCCTAACTGACCGCATAGACATTCTTCCTTTTCCAAAACAGTCCTTAAGAAAGTCCGAAGCAAGGCAGCATAAACCTTCAGAACAACCCCCAACACAACCTACATCTAGCCCCGCAACTGCACCCTTAGTTGTTCAGCCACAACTCGCAACTAAATCAGCTATCATTTCTATCAAAGAAACGATAGAAAAAGATAAACAAAGTAAGCAGCAAATCCGACAAGAGGACTTGCCAAGAGAAGGGTTTCATCTTGACCATGTTAAAATGTATTGGAAACAGTTTGCTTTCCAACTCAAAGAAGATGGAATGGAAACCTTTTACAATGCCTTGATCAAGCGAGATCCTGTATTGAAATCAGACGAAGTATTAGAACTTACCGTGGATAATCTTGTACAGTATAACTACATTCAAACACATCTCATCACCTTTAAAGAATTCATGCGCAAGCAACTCAACAATTACTATTTAGACATTGTTGTGGTGCAAGCCGCCCCTAGTGATGAAGAGGTAAAGTTTTTAAGCGGCAAGGACAAATTTGCAGCGATGGCACGTAAAAACCCAAATCTGCACACGCTCAAAAATAGATTTAACCTAGATATTGACTATTGATGCAGCCCAAATGGCGTTTTGTAGATAAGCACCCAGAACTTGTTCTGTTAGCCAATGATTTTCTTCACAGATGGGAACACAACGCGCATTTTGAAATCAAAAGCTCTGGTACTACCTCTGAACCAAAAACATTTCGTTTCACCAAAGACCAACTCATTCATTCAGCGAAGCTCAGTATTGCTGCCTTTGGATTAAATCAGCATTCACGGGCCTTGATGTGCCTTCCCTTAAATAGTGTTGGAGGATTGATGCTTTTGGCTCGTTCTTTGGTAGGAAATTTTGAATTATATCTTCAAAATCCAACATCGAGGCCTTTAGAAAAAATTGAATTGACATTTGATTTTGTATCCATGGTCCCTACTCAACTGCAGCAATCTCTAACTTATGATATTAAAAATTTGGTAAATATTTCCAATATCCTGATTGGTGGTGGTGCAATAAATACAGCGCTCATCGAAGCATGTCAAAAGCAAAAAATGAATGTCTGGCAAAGTTATGGCATGAGCGAAACGCTTTCTCATGTTGCTTTGCGCAAATTAAGCCCTACAGAAACGCTGAATTATGAAGCATTACCCGGTATTAAATTTTCCAAAGTAAATGACTGTTTGAGCATTGCGTATCCTGAAATATCCGAAGTGCCGCTTCAAACCACAGATATAATTGAACTTCATAGCCCCACTTCATTTAGGTGGCTTGGGCGTGCCGATCATGCCATCAATTCAGGTGGGTTCAAAATTATTCCCGAATTACTCGAAAACAAGCTCTCTTCAGGAATAAATATACCTTTTTATATTGCGGGATTAGCAGATGAAAAATGGGGAGAGATTGTTGTTTTGGTGCTAGAAACCTACAACTCACCCGATTTAACATTTTTAAAACAAATGGGATTGCCAACACATGAAATTCCTAAAAAATATGCTGTTATTCCAACTTTTATACGCACTACAACAGGAAAAGTAAAGAGAAGTGAAACATCTAAACTAATTCAAATTGAGCATTGGCGATCCATTTAAAATACTTGGTATTAACAATGATGCATCACCAGCCGAAATACGGAAGGCATATCGCCTTTTGGCTAAAAAATACCACCCGGATACAAACAAAGATCAAGCGGCTGCCCAACAGTTTTTGATGATCCAAGAGGCCTATGAACAAATTTCTAATGGGGCTAATGAAATTGACAATTCAATTAAACAAAAAGAACAACAAACAGAGGATCAATACCAAAAAGATCTAGAGGCGTATCGCCAAAAGCGCAACGCTGCTAGAGAAAAATTGCGTCAAAAAAAACAGCGTGAAGAAGCCTACAAATTAGCTTATTTAGAACGCTTGAAAACAGGCAATATAGGCCGTTGGCATCAATTGGTGGCCTATTTAGGCCTGATCATGTTTTTTATCCTATGGCTAGACTTTTTTTTAAAGCCAAGGACTCAAGCGCTTGTTGTTGAATCTTACGGCATAAAGACCTACGGAAGTATTGATAATCACACCGTACAATTGATAAAATGCACTGATGGTCGCTATTTTTGGTGTGCGGACATACATGGCCACCAAATTGCCACCTCACAGTCTTTAAAAGCAATTCAAACACCTTGGCTTCACCAGGTCAAAGCCTTGAGTTTTCATCGGGACACTTTGCTACACACGACACCTGTACACTTCAGTTTTTATTGGGCGCAAATTTGGTTGAGTCTTCTTTTGATCATTCCAATTATAAGTTGGTATTTTGCCAGTGCCGATATTATTTTTGTATTGGGTTCATATGTCTCGAGGTACTTCATATTTACACTCATTTTATGGTTTTTATTCACTGAAAATCGTATCGTTCATCTTTTTACATTCGGACAGCTATGAAAACGAAAAAAGAAAAAGCCGCTTTTGTAACCGAAACCCTCGAAGCACTTTATCCGCAAACACCCATTCCTCTCGACCACAAAGACCCATATACCTTGCTTATAGCCGTGCTGCTCTCTGCCCAATGTACCGATGCTCGGGTTAATACCGTTACTCCGGCTTTATTTGCCCTTGCCGACACTCCATACAAAATGATTCAAGTACGGACTGAAAAAATTCAGCAAATCATTAGACCTTGCGGCTTGTCTCCTAAAAAAGCAAAAGCCATCAGTGAACTTTCTCATATTTTAGTAAACCAATACAGTGGACAAGTACCTGCATCGTATGAAGCGCTAGAAGCCCTTCCGGGTGTCGGACACAAAACGGCATCTGTGGTGATGTCACAAGGTTTTGGCTTTGCCGCCTTTCCGGTAGACACGCACATCCATCGTTTGCTTACTCGATGGGGACTTACCAACGGTAAAAATGTGGAGCAAACTGAACGTGATGCCAAGAAGCTTTTTGCAGAACATACCTGGAATAAATTACATCTTCAAATTATCTTTTATGGCCGGGAATATTCGCCTGCGCGCTCACCTAAAAAGGAGAAAGACTTCATTACAATGAAAATAGGTACAGCCAAAGCCATCAGGGAATTGATATGATATGAACAATTGTTTATAACCAACCTTTACAACTTTTTTAAAACTAAGTCATCGAGTCGCTTTTTGTTGAAAGCGCCATTGCCTATATTTGTTCTATGGACCAAACAGAGAACAATCGCAAACCTATCAATCGGATAAAAAATCCTGCTCAACCCTTTACAGATATAGGCAGAATACCTCCTCAAGCAATTGATATTGAGCAAGTTGTGCTTGGCGCCATGATGCTGGAAAGCAAGGCCATCAATGATACGATCGATATACTTTCGGAGAAAACATTCTATGACGTCCGGCATCAACACATATTTAAGGCGATCAGGGCCTTGTTTGCCGCTACCAACCCCATTGACCTTGTTACGGTCACTGCCTATTTACAAAAAAGTGGCGAACTTGAATTGGCTGGCGGTCCTGGCTATGTGAGCTCCCTCACTACAAGAGTGGCAAGTGCAGCTCACGTGCAGCACCATGCACGAATTTTAGCTGAAAAATTTATCAAAAGGGAATTAATTAACGTGAGTTCTCAAATTATCCGCGATGCCTATGATGACACTCGAGATGTCTTTGATCTTCTCAATGATGCGGAAGCAGATCTCTTTAGTATTGCCGAAAACAATATGTCCAAACAAGTTGGTACCATGTCGTATATTGTTCAAGAAGCTATTCATGAGATAGAATTGGCATCCAAAAACACTGATGGCGTTTCGGGAATTCCAACGGGCTTTCATGACCTTGACAAGGTAACCTCTGGTTGGCAGCGTTCAGATATGATTGTCTTGGCAGCCAGACCTGGTATGGGAAAAACGGCATTTGTTTTGTCCATGGCTAGAAATACAGCAGTTGAGTATGGCAAAGGTGTAGCCATTTTTTCCTTAGAGATGTCTTCGGTACAGCTAGTCAAAAGGCTCATTGCAAGTGAGTCAAGACTTTCGGCCGAAAAATTAAGAAAAGGTGATCTCAAGGAACACGAATTCCAGCAATTGCACACCCGCATTACCAAACTTGCCGAAGCGCCAATTTTTATTGACGACACTCCAGGCATCAATATTTTTGATTTTCGTGCCAAATGCCGCCGACTCAAAGCGCAATATAACATCGATTTGGTCATCATTGACTATTTGCAGCTAATGAGTGCCAGAGATTCAAAAAGCGGCGGCAATCGCGAACAAGAAATCTCAACTATTTCAAGATCCATCAAAGAAATTGCCAAGGAGCTGAATGTTCCTATCATTGCCTTGTCTCAGCTAAGTCGATCGGTAGAGACGCGAGGTGGTGACAAGCGCCCCATGCTTTCTGACTTGCGCGAATCCGGAGCCATAGAGCAAGATGCCGATATTGTTTCGTTTATCTACAGACCTGAATACTATGATTTGACTCAAGATGCCGACGGTAACTCGACTATAGGCATGGGCGAAATTATCATCGCAAAACATAGAAACGGGGCCTTAAAAAATGTGCGACTGAGGTTTGTGCCCGAATTTGCCCGATTTGAAAACTTTGATGAGGTAGAACCGCTTGATTTGGCAGAAAATTCAAATTCAGGGCTCGCCCAGTTTAACCAATCGTTCTCCACCTACACCATCAAAAGTAAAATGGATGAAACCGAAGAAGATATTTTCAGTAAAGATGACAATGAACAAGATCCATTCTAAGTTTCTATTCTTACTTTTTGTATCCATCTTTACCCTTCGTGCTTTTGGTTCACAAATATTGGTGCCGATGGATGAAGGTCAACGAGATCATCTCAAGGCCTATGGACTTGCCTATTGGACGCTTGAAAACGACATCACCATCGAATGGCTACTCAATTACCGTGGTGGCAGCTTTTTAATTCCCCATTTGCAACGCATTGAAGAGGAACTGCTTGTAAGAAACATTAGCTATCAAATATTGGCAGATGGGCAAGTGAATCGAATCAAATCTGAAATTGCAAATCCGGAAGTAAATATGGAGGTGGTGCAACTTGAGAAGGCACCAAAGATTGCCGTATATACACCATCTAACAAACTCCCCTGGGACGACGCCGTTACACTTGTACTAACTTACGCAGAAATTAAATACGACCAGATATACGATTCAGCTATCGTCAGTGGAGTGCTTCCGAAATATGATTGGTTGCACTTACATCATGAAGATTTTACTGGCCAATACGGTAAATTTTATGGCTCTGCAAGAATGCAAAGTTGGTACCAACAAGAAGTGAAGCGCACCGAAGCATCGGCGCAGCAACTAGGTTTTGCTTCCACTGCCGCCTTGAAGCGCGCTGTAGCCTTGAACATTAGGAATTTTGTAATAGGTGGCGGATTTCTATTTACAATGTGTTCTGGTACTGATTCCTTTGACATTGCTCTGGCCGCACAAAATGTGGATATCCAAGAAACTGTTTTTGATGGCACCCCATCTGATCCAAGGGCACAAGAAAAACTTGACTATAACGAAACTTTTGCTTTCAAAGATTTTCATATCATCAAGGATCCAATGATTTATGAATACAGCGATATTGACGGTACGGATTTACGCACTCAAAGGCAAATCACTGAAAAAACCGATCAATTTACCTTATTTGAATTTTCTGCCAAATGGGATGTTGTGCCCACTATGCTCACCCAGTGTCATGTAGATGTCGTTAATGGATTTATGGGGCAAACTACTGATTTTCATAAAGAATTCATCAAACCAAATGTGCTTATCTTAGGCGAAAACAAAGCGGCCAATACGGCCAAATATATTCACGGCGAATTTGGACAAGGAACTTGGACTTTCTACGGTGGCCATGACCCAGAAGACTACCAGCACCTTGTTGGGGACCCACCCACAGACCTCAATTTACATCCAAACTCACCTGGTTATCGCCTTATTTTAAATAATATCTTATTTCCAGCAGCTAAAAAGCAAAAACGAAAAACATAGTTTTTGATAGAATTTGTTTGTCGTAACAAATTTTTACTTAAACTTGCAGCACAATTCTAAACCCAAATTCTGGGCTTCTCCAAATTCAGTACCTAAGACCCCATTAATGGACATTACCACCCTAGAGAGCAAAAAAATCTCGGATTTGCGCGTTATCGCTCAATCTGTTGGCATCGATGCTAGCAATATGAAAAAAAATGAAATCATTTCAGCACTTAGCTCTAGTCAAGAGACTAAACAAACTCAACAAGAGCCTGAACAATCAGCTCAAGAACCCAAAAAGCGAGGTAGAAAGCCAAAAAATCAAAGCGATGTTGAGGCAGAACTAACGAAAAGTTCCGAAGCTCAAGAAGACGAAAAAGCTAATCAAAGCGAGATTAATTCCCAAAATAATCAGCCTGAAAATCAGCGCCAACATAAAACGGAAGCTCCATCTCAAGAGCAACGCAGTGCACGTCATGAGCAAAACAATCAACGTCATGAGCAGCAAAGAAATGCGCGCCATGAGCAAGAACGTGCTCAACGTCAAGAACAAGCAGCAAAAGAGGAACAATTTGATTTAGTAGGCATTGTATCTGCTGAAGGTGTTTTGGAGGTAATCCAAGACGGATATGGATTCTTGAGGTCTTCTGACTATAACTACCTCCCTTCTCCTGATGACATCTATGTTTCTCAACACCAAATTAAACTTTACGGTCTCAAAACCGGAGACACCGTAAAAGCAACCATTAGGCCTCCACGAGAAGGAGAGAAATTCTTTCCTTTAGTTAAAGTGGCGTCAATCAATGGCCGCGATCCATCATATATCCGTGATCGTGTACCTTTCCAATACCTTACCCCTCTTTTTCCTTCTGAAAAATTCAAATTGACAGGGCATCCTCAAGAAACGCTATCCACTCGTGTAATGGATCTTTTTGCCCCAATCGGAAAGGGCCAGCGTGGTATGATTGTCGCACAACCCAAGACAGGGAAAACCATGTTACTTAAAGATGTTGCCAATGCAATAGCGGCAAACCATCCTGAAACTTATTTGATTGTCCTACTCATCGACGAACGGCCAGAAGAAGTTACCGATATGGCACGTTCAGTAAAAGCGGAGGTCATTGCTTCAACTTTTGATGAACCTGCAGATCGCCATGTGAAAGTGGCCAATATGGTGTTAGAAAAAGCCAAGCGCATGGTGGAATGTGGCCACGACGTATGTATACTTTTGGATTCCATTACCCGATTGGCTAGAGCATACAATACTGTTTCGCCAGCCTCGGGCAAAGTGTTGTCTGGAGGGGTGGATGCCAATGCATTGCACAAACCAAAGCGCTTTTTTGGATCGGCACGTAAAATTGAAAACGGTGGTTCACTTTCTATTTTAGCTACCGCCTTGACTGAAACGGGCTCTAAAATGGATGAAGTAATTTTTGAGGAATTCAAAGGCACGGGTAATATGGAGCTTCAGTTAGACCGTAAAATTTCCAACAGACGTATTTATCCAGCCATTGATATCACTGCATCTGGTACCCGTAGAGAAGATTTACTCGTTGGTAAAGATGTATTGCAACGTGTTTGGTTGATTCGTAAGTTTATCGCTGATATGAATCCTGTAGAGGCGATGGAATTCATGAAATCACATATGGAAAATACGCTTTCCAACGAAGAATTTCTGGTATCGATGAATAGCTAATGAAAAGCGGTTGGTTTTATGCACTTTGCTTCAGTGCTTTGTGGATCGCACTGAAAATGTTGGCCTTCTCTTTGAATTGGCAATTAGAGCAGATTCAAGTTTTTGTGCTTTTAAACATGGCTTTACTCACTGCTGCAATTGCACTTTTTTTATACAGCACAAAAAGAAATGAAACTGAGAGCAATTTGTTGAATGATATCAAAAATGGACTCAAAGTAGGCCTTCCTTATACGCTTATTGTAAGTTTTTTTCTTTTCTTTTACTACCGTGATATCTATCCTGAGTTCAATGAAAATAAGCGCGCTGCATTTGAACAAAAAATAAATACCCCACAGAAAATTGCGGTAATACGCAAGGGTAATTCCGCACTTGAAAACAAGAGCGACGAAGAAATCAAAATATTGGCTAGACAAAACACCGCTATGATGTACAACCCCCAATTCACCCTGAGTATTAGCCTCTTGGCTTTACTAGTTTACAGTACACTTAATAGCTTGATGATTGCAGTAATTTACCGTAAAGTGGTGTTTAGAGCCTAGCCACTATTTGCTGACCTAAAGCATCGTAGTCGATGCCATCAAAATTTCCACTAGACATCATGAGCAGCACTTTATTGTGCCAATCTTGACTGTTGATATGTTCAATTACATCATCAGTTTGGGTACAAATCAGCACTTTTCCGCCAAAACCTTCTTGTACTTCACTTGGATCAAGGGCTGGTAATTTCTTATGAGCCACAACCGAAGGGCTAAAATAAACCAAGGCTTGATCAGCAGCATCCATGGAGCCTTCATATTGCGGTAAAAATGATTTTTGTAAGGAGCTAAAGGTATGTAGCTCCATACACGCTACTACCTCCCTACCTGAATACTGTTGTTTGATGGCTGCCGTGGTTGCCTTTAATTTGGAAGGAGAGTGTGCAAAATCCTTGAACATCACAAAATCAGTTGATTCAATTACTTTTTGAAGACGCTTGCCAGCACCTGTAAAATCAGACATCACAGTAAAAAAATCATGCGGACCAATACCCATTTGTTCAGCAACGCGCATTGCTCCAAATAAATTCTGAAGATTATGGGCCCCAAAAATGCGAAGTGGATAACTTTTACTATCAAAATTTAGTGTGGTTCCTGTGCTCGTTGGAGAATAATCCGGTGTTTGATAAGGCACGAGCTTAATCCCTTTGGCATTGCGAGCAATTGGCTCAATATTGACATCTTCGCTATTGAATATCAAAGATCCATTTGCTTCTATGAGCTTAACAAATTTGTCAAACTGTTCTAAGTAATTTTCAAAAGTGGGAAAGACATTGATATGGTCCCAGGCGATGCCAGATAAAAGTGCAATGTTTGGTTGATAAAGATGAAATTTGGGCCGCAGGTCAATTGGTGAACTCAAGTATTCGTCACCTTCTAGGATCATATATTTGGCAGTCTCAGTTAAACGCACCATACAGTCGTAACCCTCAAGTTGGGCGCCCACCATGTAATCAACTTCAATACCTAATTTTGCAACTGCGTGTAGCAACATGGAGGTAATGGTTGTTTTACCGTGGCTCCCTCCTATCACCACCCGAATTTTATCTTTACTTTGTTCGAAAAGGTATTCTGGGTAGCTAAAAATAGGAATGTTGAGCGCCTTGGCTGCTGCTAATTCCGGATTATCTCCGCGTGCATGCATGCCTAATATCACAGCAGAGAGCCCCTCGTGAATGCGTTTGCTGTCCCAACCAAGTTGCTTGGGTAAAATTCTTTGTTTATCTAATCTCGAACGCGATGGCTCAAAGATTTCATCATCAGATCCAGTAACGCTTATTCCCTTTCTTGAAAGCGCAATGGCCAAATTGTGCATGGCGCTGCCGCCGATGGCGATAAAATGAACTTGCATGGTATTATTTAATCAAAACATTGGCACCAGTTGAGTCATTGAACCAAACATATTCTGTGCTCACTTGCCCATCTCGTGTAAAATATGTTTTACCATTCTCATCGGTTGTTTGTTCGTAAACCACACCATAGCCGTTGGCATCAACCACTACGCGACGCACAATAACTTTGGTCACATAGCCTTCCTTGTTCTTAATCTGGTAAGTTTTTTCTGTCATTGAATTGGCAGGAAACAAGACTCCATTTTCATCACGAAGATAATTAGCAGAAGTCTTGAGCTGTGGGCGTGAGGCTGCTGTTTGCTGTATTTTCTCATATTGCTGCAACCCTGTGTTTGTGGCTTGATCTTGTTGTTTTTGCTTGACATAAGACACCTCTTGGGTGCGTTGATTCATCTCATTTACATTTTTATTCTCTTGAATGTTGCCATTGGCAAGTTTTAGATCTTTTTGATTTTGAATGGTGTTGAGTCTGTTGAGTTCATATTGTTGCCTCTCGTTGCTTGCCTGTACCTCCACCTGTTCTTGGTAATCTTTGGCATCTTTCCAAGCGCTCAAATTTTGTGAATTTTCTTGTTGGCGTTCGGCTGTGGCTGCATTTCTATCCGCGATTGCTACTTCTGTTTTTTGCAAGGAATTTTGCTGTATACTTTGTAAATCTGCTTGTGTTTGATTGGACTCTTTGACATTCAATTCCCTTTGAGAGCGAGTTAACTCTAACTGCGCTGCAGTTTCAAAAGAACCAATTTGAGCGCTTTGTCCTGCAAAGTAATTTTGATATTCTATTTGATTACGTATATCCTGTTGGATGCGATAGGGCGCCTCTTCTTTGTTATCACGGGTTTGTCTTAAATCTGAAAAAACCATTGAATTATCTGCCGTTACTTCGGTACCAGGAGCCGTTAATTGTTTGCCTGCAGGAGTTTCAATCACGGCTTCGCGCACAACTAAAGCCGTAGCAGGAGTCAAAAGCAAACGTAATGAATCAGCACTTTTTTGAACGGCATTGAGTTCAGCGATCCCTAAATAAGCTTGGTGACTAAGGCCTACGGTATGTAATTTTTCAAGAGATTTAAGTGCTGCAGAATTATCTTTAGATTTGACAAGAGCATAGGCGCTTTTGCGGTCTGAATAATAGGCCTCCATTTCGCTAATTTTTTGTTTCAATTCAATCACCTCTGGCTCGTTTTGACGACTTTTCATTGGATCTGAATTCAAAATATTCTTAGCAACATTATAATACTGTGGGCCTTTATTGAAGTTTTCATTGGCTTTGGCCAACTGATTTTGATACACCTGTGACATGGAGTTGATACCTTCTGTCACCCTTTTGAGCCCCCCTTGTAACTCCTTAGAATAATTATCAATAAGGACTTGTTTGTGAAAAAGACCAATTTGTTTGTCCGCATTCTTATACGTTTCTAGAGCCAACTCATACTTTTTCTGCAGGTATTGATCATTGGCTAATTTCAAGGTTTTTTTCAGCTCAGCTTCAGTGAGAATATCTTGTTTGAACTCTTTTATTTTTCGCAGTTCAATTTCAACAACTTCTTTTTCACTTGGTTGAATTTGTATGGCTTCATCATATTTTTTGGCCGCCTCATCGTAGCGCTTGGCGTTCATGAGTGCTGCTGCCGCCTGCATTGCTTTTTGAAAGTCTAAGGCCTTCACTTTGTTCTGTTCTGCAGCGATGCGCTCAGCGCTTACTTCTGCTAATTCTTTTTCAATTTCGGTATTACCAGCACGCAGAGCTGAGGCTTCTTTGAGTTTCTTTTCGGCTAAGTTCAAGTCACCGGCAGCTCTGGCTGCTAGGGCCTCATTCAATAAACTATTTTGACTTTCCGATTGTTCTGCAGCTAACTTGGCTTCTTGTTGTCTTGCATAAATAAGTTGCTTCTGTTGTAATGCAAATTGATCATCAGGGCGAATGACCAACATGGAGTCTAAATAAACAATAGCTTTTGTCTCGTTTTGTTCACCGAGGTATTTTAGCGCTTTTTGTTGTAACGAAGCACATTTTTTATTTTCAGCGGCGAGTTGATAGGCTTCTTTGGCCTTGGTATCTGCCTCTATTTTAACAGCACTAATTTGTTCTAGTTTTTTGGTGGTAGATGACCACTCATATTTGTCTGTAGCTACATTTTTTGCAAAACTCAAATCGACATCTGGTTGTAACCTATATAGATCTGCGTTGAGGTTTCGACTCAATTGCAAACCATTTGGAGAGGGGCTTTGCCCTTGTAAATTTGTCAGATCCAACAATACATACTTAGTGAGGTATCCTCCTTTGGTAAAACGTAATTCTATGGGTTGGGCCTGTGTAATTTTGGCTGAAATGAAATAGGCACCGTCTTCATTTGAAAGCACTTTGGTCAAAACAGCATCTTGCTGCAAAAGATCAACATTTACACCATACAGATCCGAATGATCAATAAAATTTTTTGTATTTCCCTCAATGACAACTAAATAGTCTCGTTGTGCGGTAAAGTGCAGCGGAAAAATAAGTAAGCAGAATAATAAAATTCTAGTCATAGCAAATGGAATAGTTCAAATGTATTTCTAACGCAAATTGGTACATTTGTTTCACACACAAATTTGCTAAAAAACAACGAGTAAAAAAAATGCTATCTTTTGATCAACTCAGCTTCTGGGAAAGGCAAGAATATTTAGAAGACAACACCTTTGTAATTGTCGGTGCTGGACTCGTTGGAATGTCTGCTGCCATTGCACTACGCGAACGTTATCCGAATGAAAAAATTCTAATTTTGGAACGTGGCTACATGCCCACTGGAGCAAGTACCAAAAATGCAGGTTTCGCATGTTTTGGCAGTCCAACCGAAATACTTGATGATTTGAGTTGCATGGCCGAACAATCAGTATGGCAAACAATTGCACTCAGAATTGAAGGATTGCAAAAGCTCAAGGAGAGAATTGGTTTGGCTTCCATGGACTTTGATTCATGCGGCTCATGGGATTTGATTTCGTCCAATATGAATGCGCCAAAGAGCGAAGAGCTCCATTACCTGAATTCAGAATTTGAAAGGTTATTCGGATTCAAAGAAGTGTATTGTAATGATACTGACAAAATAGAAAAATCAGGGTTCAAGGGTTTTACCTTCGCCATAAAAAATCAGTACGAAGGAAGTATCAACACCGGTAAACTAATGCACGCTTTGCATCAAAAATGCATTGCTAAAAATATTCGATTTTTATTTTCAACAGCAGTATTAGGCTGGACGGCCACCGCTTCGGAGGTAAGCATCGAAACAACCTTTGGACTATTAAGAAGCTCACAACTATTTATCTGTACCAATGGATTTGCACAGCACATATTCAAGAATGAACTCAAGCCGGCAAGGGCCCAAGTAATCATCACCAAACCTCTTTCACATCAAATTCGAGGAACTTTTCATACGGATAGGGGTTATTATTACTTTAGAGATATTGGCAATCGCATTCTTTTTGGCGGGGGCCGACACCTCGACTTAATTACTGAAACCACCGAAGAATTACATGCTAATTCTTTAATTCACGAAGCCTTGATATATAAATTAAGAGAAGAGATTTTACCTCACGCACCGTTTGAAATTGATTATGGTTGGTCTGGAATTATGGGTATGGGTCAGGACAAACAACCCATCATCAGATCTGTGAACAAAAACGTGCACGCAGGTGTTCGTATGGGTGGAATGGGTGTAGCAATCGCGTCTGCGGTTGGCGATGCACTGAGTAAACTTGCTTAACAATGACCAAAGACGACGAAAAACAAGCTAAAAAATCGATCATCAATCCAATTGATTCCGATAAGATAGCTGATCATCCTCATCTTTTACCCTATGCCCATACGGTTGGAGGCGCAGTAATCAAGCCTGAAGATACCGGCAAACTCAAAGGAAGGGCCTTGAGCGCCATGAACCAACAAACCGATATGCAGCTTTCTCAGATCTATGAACAGATGCAATTATTGGCAGCTCAAGCACAGAAAATACAGGCCCGAAAAATCATTTCTGATTACATTTATCAAACAGAACTGCGCTTCGAACCACTCATTAATCACGTCTATCACCTCTATCGTAAAGCGGATCAAAAACTGATGCTATCTCTCATAGATAAGGAGGCTTGGGGTAAATCTAAAAAAGATTTACAATTCTTAGCGAGTGTGAAGTTATTGGCCGATCATACTTGGGATATCATCGAGCAAAGCCCAGATTTTAACTTTGATTCCTAAATTTATTTCACCGCACAAATACCCATTCTGTTGCATTTGATAGCTCTTTAGAAAAACGGTAGCCTAGTAAATCAAAATGCTTGATTTTTTCGGGATCCTTCACCTGATTTGAAGCACACCACCTGATCATTGCTCCACGGGCCTGTTTTGAAAACACCGAAATGGCCTTCAGTTGGCCATTTTTTAGTTCAAAAAAAGTTGGGGTAATCATTTTAGAACGCAAAACTCCATCTTGGATTACCGCACTGTATTCTGAGCTAGCTAAATTGATAAGGGCTTGGTTTTCATAAATCAAATGAAAATAGGTATTGACAGCCTTTTCCCAATAAGCGTATAAGGATATTCCGGTTGGCAGCAAGCCTCTTTGTGCCATTTCCAAACGATAGGGCTCAATGAAATCATCGGCGCGCAATACTCCGTACAGACCAGATAAAATATAAAGACTTTCTTTGAGATAGATCAATTCATCCAAATTCAACGAATCGGCATCCAACGACTTGTAAGCCTCGCCAATATAGGCATACAATGCTGGCGCACCATTGACTTGATTTGTCTTTTTTCCCCAATTTTTTAACATCACATGTGTCTGATGTGCTTTCTCTTTGGAAAGCTTCATGTGCGTTTGGAGGTCATTAACTGACCACTTTTTTAATAAACCACTTAGATAACGTGTCTCTTTAATAAAGGCCCTATCATGCCTAGATTGAGCATCATGGCTACGCATCATTTTAGCAGGAGACATCAATAGGATCATCGTTTACAAAATTATCGCTTTATGCAACGAATTTGATAAAAATATCATAAATTCATCTCACCTAATTCAATATTCAGATAATGAAAAAACTACTCCTTATTTTCTTGATCGTATCGTCTTGGAAATTCAGTGCGCAACAAACTGAATTTTACGGCTTTGTTAGTCCTGGTTTAGCTCACCTTGTGCCAGCACCTGTCCAAGATAATGGCAAAAAAGACATCATTGTGCCCAACTTTAAAGGCCGAGAACTACCATTAGAAATCTCCAGCAATACGCATCATCCAGATTGGGTGTGGCAGCAGCATCAATCGGTACAAAAATCGACAACGGCGAGTATCCTTTGGCAAGTCCAGGGAATTGGAAATGGCATTTCGCCCCCAGATCCTACTGGTGAGGCAGACTCGACAGTATATATACAAGGTACGAATGCAGGGAGCGGAGGATCCTATAAAATTTTCAACAAAACCACAGGGGCCGCAGTAAGTGGCACCCTAGTGATGGCATCCTTAGGATCACCGAATGTGACAGGATTAGGCGACCCTGTTGTGCTCTATTACAAAACGGCCAAACGCTGGATCATTACACAATTTTCTACGCAGTCTCAAAAGAAGCTGCTTGTTTATGTATCCCAAACCAGCAACCCGCAAGGTGCCTATTATTTCTATCAGTTTACCTGTCCAAATTTTCCGGATTATCCCAAATGGAGTATTTGTGAATCTTCAGACGCCCTGTTGGCCTCTACCAATGAAGGTGGCCCCCCACGTGTTTATGCTATGAAATTAAGTGCCCTAGTAAGTGGTACAACTTCACCATTTATAGGTGTGCCAATTGGTTATACGCTCAACGGCTTTGGTTTTCAATCCATTACTCCCGTTGATTTAGAAGGTGATTTACCTGCACCCATTGGGCAAAAACCATTATTTGTGCGGCATCGAGACGACGAAAAACACAGCAATGGCTCACCCGATAGCCCAACCAATGATTGGATAGAAATTTGGGAAATGACCATCAACTGGACAAACAATACCGCAAGTGTGGCAAAAATTCAAGATGTACCCATAACCGAAATAGATTCAGATTTATGTGGATTAACTAGTTTTTCTTGCATCCCACAACCAGGCACAACAGTCAAATTGGACCCCTTACGTGAATGTGTAATGTACAAAGCTCCTATGCGAATATTTGCAGACCATCAGGCTATGGTGTTGTGTTTGGCTACAGATGTCAATGGAAATAACCGTGCAGGAGTGCGTTGGTTAGAGTTGCGCCGACCAACAGGCAGCACAGGTTCATGGAGTTTATATCAAGAAGGGACTTATGCCCCTGGAACAACCCTCAATCGCTGGATGCCTGCAATCAACATTGACAAATATGGCAATATCATGATGGCCTATTCTACCTCGAGCAGTAATACGCCAGACTACCCCTCCATTCAATTGACAGGAAGAAAAGCTTGCGACCCGTTGGGTCAAATGACTGTGCCAGAAACAATCATCAAACAAGGGCTTTCAGCCCGTACGTCCAACACCCGTTGGGGTGATTACCACCACATGTGCATTGATGATTTCGACGGTCTGACATTCTACTACACAGGCGTTGTAATGAATAATAGCAATAATATTGTGACCAACGTATCTGCATTCAAAATGGACCCAGACACCTTAGATTTAGCACTAATTGGTGCTTTTACTACACAAAATGGGGGCATATGTGGCTCTTCGACCCAAATAGGAGTGGTAGTAGAAAACCGGGGCTTGAATGCCATCAATTCATTTGAATTGAATGCCACCATAGGTTCTACTACTAGCAACAACCAAACCTTTAGCAGTTTAAACCTGGCCAATTATCAATCTATTGACACGATTTATTATACCGTTGGTGGACTTCAACCTGGTTGGAATACTGTTTTGCTAAATCTTGCAAATATCAATGGCATGGGCAATGATCAAAACACTTGTGACGACCAATTTAATTTAGAAATTCAAGTTTCTGGAACCTTGTCTATTAATGTTCTACCACTCATCGTTCAGCAACCCTCATGCAACGGCAATGACGGTATCATTGATCTCAATGTTTCTGGAGCTTCTGGAACTTTAACTTTCCAATTGGGCACACTTCCACTTCAGAATGCTCCCGTCTTTAATGGTTTAAGCGCAGGAATGTACCCTTATACCGTAGAAGATTCTTTTGGCTGCGCAGTATCAGGTTCTGTAGACTTACTTTCAAGTACTAATATATCAGCATCTGTGACTCAATTGGTAGGCATAGCTTGTGCCGGCGACCAAACGGCAAGCATTGAAGTCAATCCAAATGGAGGTACTGCTCCATACAGCTTCAGCATCAACAACGGAGCAGACCAGCCAAGCAATACTTTTGTCAATTTAGGTGCAGGGACCTATAACATTGGCATCATTGATGCCAACGGTTGCAGTGCACAAATTGAATATGTGATAAGTGCGCCAAGTGCCTTGACAGGCAATGTAATCCCAACGATGATCAGCTGCAATGGCGCCAATGATGGCGCCCTTTCAGTACAAGTTTCAGGCGGAACCGCTCCTTATTTGTATGAGGTCAATGGAATGAGTTCAAGTAACTCGTTTTTTAATAATCTTTCTGCAGGAACTTATTCAGTAAATATAACTGATGTCAATGGATGCATCCAAAACGTCAGTGCTACGATAGTAGAACCGGATGCTTTGCAAGTTACGGCCAATACAACAGTTTCAAATTTTAACGACGGAACAATTTCTATCAGCGCGAGTGGCGGAAATGCGCCATATAGTTATTCAATCGATGGCTTTGTTTACTATAGCGGATCTTTCTTCTCTAATTTACTAGTTGGGAATTATACCTGCTATGTGAAAGACAATAACGGTTGTATTTCAACCATTATTGTTACCGTAAATAGCTCTAGCTTGACGGATCTTAGCTTTGAAGCTATTGCTATTTATCCCAACCCAAACAGTGGGAAGTTTCAAATTGAAATCAACGGAGCACAAGGGCAAGAAGTGGAATTAAGGTTATTTGATTTGAGTGGGCAACTTGTTGGAACTTTTCAACTCAACACCTCTAATGGTAGTGTAAATAAAACGATAGAATTGAGTCCGAAAATTTCGGCAGGTATCTATTATCTTGGTGTCTACGACGGTCAAAGATCAGCTGTTTTGGAATTGGTGAAAGAATAATTTTAATTAAAAAGTAAAGGTGGCCAAATCAATTTCTTGGTCTACGGTTTCTAACCTTCGTGTGATGACTTGATGTTTTTCATGCGCAGTACCATAATACTTATACAAGTGAACAGTTAAAATGGCTTTCCCATTCAAAGCTGGTTGGTAGTCTCCAAAGAAATGTGCTTGTATCCGATAAGTGCCTTTGGGTGCCTTGCGAATTAGGTATTCCTCCGGACCATATCCTTGTGTAAAATCATTTGAAATTCGCCCGCCATTTTTGGTCAATTGATAGGAATACATACATTTTTCGCCATTGGGTTCATTGACCCACAAATCTACGTCTGTGTTGTCTTGATCCCAATCTAGCACCACACGAATGTCCATAGGCATGGAAACTTTGAAGTATGTTGGAATGTATGTGGCTTGAATTTCATTGGGATGCTTTTTCAATAAGTGATTGATTTCATTGAGTGCAATGAGGTGAATTCCTTCAAATCTTGCATCAAATTCCTTAGAAACTAAGGTGTATAATATTTTTACTGCCTTATTAAACTCGCCAATTTGAGCCAAGGCTAAGGCATAATCTCTATAAGACTGTGGTTCTTCCGGCCTTAAATCCACGACATCTATGAGCACCTTTATCGCCAAATCGTAAGCCTTCAATTGCAATAATTTTTGAGCCAAGACACGCATGAGCGCCACCTCTTTGAGTTGCATTTCTGATAGATTACCCAACACACGAATGGCCATATTATTTTGATCGTGAGCAGCAAAATAATCCGCAACATCTATATAAAACGAAGGTTGATTGGCATATTTTTCACTGAGTTCAATATACTTTGAATATGCAATATCTAAGCTGACTGTCCTTAGTTTAGATAAATAAGGTGTTTTGGGATTCCATGCGGCAAGTGTTATTTTTGCATGAGCAGTAGTTGCTCCTTGTGTGCTGGCACAAGCATTGGCTAGGGTCATAGTATAGCTGCCGCTTGAATTAAAGGCATCAAATCCGACACTATTAGCCGATACCGAGGCATTGGTCCATGTATAAGAGTTAGTACCAAAAGCATTGGTATTCAGTACTGCAGTGGCGGTATTAATGCTATCAACTTTTATATTTATGGTGTCGGGGGTGCTTCTTAACGAGGAGTCTTGGATTACAGGTGTAGTGAGCAATGCATTGGGTGTTGAGGCCTGCAATGAGATTTTTGTACTTGTTGAAATGGGTGGTTTTTTATACCACCTCTGAAAACCTATCCATTCCTTTTTAATCTTTTGCAGATGCGATATGGATTGTTTGAGTTCTCTTGACTTATTATTTTTCAATGCTTTGTAATAGGCAGCTCGCATTTCTTTTGGGGGCAAAACACTGTGTTGAATGTAATCTTCTAGTTCATCCAAAACGAGTAAAGAAGTCGCAGAGCTGACCACGTTTTGCTTTAAACCCAGCGTAAGAATTTGATCATGATTCTTCTCTGGCTCCTTTTCAAGTGCTGCAAGCTTTAAAAGCTGAAATTGTCTATATAAATCGCTGAATTCTGTATGCTGCGCTACACGTTTCACTTTGATTTTTTGGGAATTCAAGATATGATCCTTGTCTAAACCAAATTGTGCAGTGAGGAGAGTTGTAGATTTTGAATTTTTCAATATCAGCAACAAATTTTGAGCTCCAATGGGGTGCTGATAATATTCCAATGCGGGTATTTTTTCACGGAAACCCAAAAATTTAAGGTATCGTCTTTGTAATTGCTGCAATGCATGATCTAACCCTAATAGCTTTAAATCAAGGTAGGATCCGTTAGTTGAAGCTGCTAAATTTTCTAAAAATCCATTTTGGGCAACCTGTGCACTAGTTACAGAATAAATTGGCACGCTAGATTTTAGCTTGGGTGGTTTAGCAATGGTTTGAATTCCATCAGAAAAAAGTATAATTTCCTGGCCTTCAACTTTCCCAAATGGCAAGGAGGAAAGAACTGTTGCCCCATCATAGTTGACATTATCCAATAGTGAATCCAACTCTTTAACCGTGCCGTTTTGAATAGAGAAAGTATGTCTTTGAAGTACCTCATGAGCAAAGAAAAGGAACTCCAGACGGCCTTTTTTTACCCAATGTATATATTCCTTTAGTAGTTTTTTTTCAGTGACTAACTGTGCATTAAGACGAGACCTTGACACATCCCAAAAAACCGTAATGCATTTTGGCTTAGCCTTTTTGGCATATTTCTTTGGAATTTGAATTGTGGTGCGTATGTAATCAAAATCACCTCTACTGTAGTGCTGAATAGCATCCTCATTTGCTGAAAAATCCAAAGTGAAGCTATTATTTATCTTTTCATTATTGGTTGCGATTTCCTTAAGCACTCTAAATTCATTTCCATTTTGCTGAGTAGCTGAAAAATTAAATCTAGACACGGCTTGCTTACTCATTAAGCTATATTGAATTTGGGCCTTGGGTCCTTTTGATTTTAACAGTGTAGTGACTTGAACACGAATGCGCTTTGATTGCCTGGGCTGCAAAGGAAATACGCGCATTTTAAAAAGATTTGCCGTGTTGTGTTCCACGAGGCCTGGGTCTATTCCTTTTCGCACTGTAGTTTCATAAGCGATGCGTGCTTGTTGTTTCTCAACGGCTACGGCTTTACGCATCTGATGATTGATTTGTAGTTCGAAAGAACTTATTACCGAACCGGCAGACAAAGGCATTTCAAAATTGGCCTCTAAGATTTTATCATTTGGGTTGTAGTAAACCAAATCATAATCTGTTGTTGCTATACCTTGATCGATTTGGGTAGTAATGTGCATCTTTCGACACTTCAAAGGGTTTGATAGCGTGCCACTGGCTTTGAGTTCGGGCAAGTTCAAATAGGACTGAATACTATCTGCACTTTGATCAGCAGCTTCATCTAAAATCAATGAGGCATAAGGATCTGCGATTGACTTGGCTGAAGGAATAGTAAGAAGCCATACTAGCCCAGCCAATAAAGTGGCAGCCCCAATGACTAATCCAATCTTTAGTTTTTTAATTTTCATTACTTATACAGACGTATAGGAAACAAAAAAGCCGCTTTTCAGCGGCTTTAATTTTCAATTATTTTTTGTTCCTATCCGCGAAGACGCTTAGAGAAGTCAAGTAAAATTGGTGTAGCAACACAAAGTGAAGAATAGGTACCAATAACTACACCCACTAATAATGCAAATAAGAAGCCTTTGATGGCTGGGCCACCAAAAATAAACATGATTAACACAACGACAAACAAGGTCATTGAGGTGTTAAATGTACGCGAAAGCGTTCTGTTGAGTGATGCATTGATGATTTGTACGTGGTTGTCATCAGGCTTGCTTTTGCGCATGTTTTCGCGTACACGGTCAAATACAATTACTGTATCGTTCATCGAGTAACCAATGACTGTTAGAATGGCTGCTATAAATGCTTGATTCACATCAAGAGAGAAAGGCAAGAAGCCATGAAGTAAAGAGAATACAGAAATTACAAAGAAAGCATCGTGAATCAAACCTACAATAGCTCCTAAGGAATATTGCCAGTGTCCGAAACGAATGAGGATATATGCAAAAATTGCAATTAAAGCCAGCGTAATAGCTATGCTCGAAGATGTCCAGAGCTCGCTTGAGATTGATGCTGAAATAGCGCGTGAACCTTCTATTTCATAGGAACCCATTTTATCTTTACATGCATTGAGACCCTCTTTCAATTTGGCATTGACCTGGTCTGTTGCTCCATCGTTATTGAGCAAATAGTTCGTAACGATTTCTACGTTATAATCGTTAGATTTTGTTTTGAGATCAACGGAGGCCTGCTCACCGTTTTCAACAAAAACTTTATTGAGTTCTTTACGAATCACTTCGATATCAGCCTTCTTTTCGAATTTAACTGCAAAGGTGCGGCCACCTGTAAATTCCACACTTTGCTTGAGGCCACGTTGCGTTAAAGAAACTATTCCGGCAACCGTTACAAGAATAGAGAATATATAAAAATATTTTCTCTTGCCCATCCAGTCAAAATTGAAATTCTGGAAAAGTCCTTTTGAATAGGTGGTATTGAAACTTACATTTTTTCCTTTGGACATCCAAGTATGAATAGCCAATTCAGCTACCACAAGGGCAGAAAACATCGAAGTAAAGATACCAATGATCAATGTGGTTGCAAATGATTCAATTTCACCCGTACCGAATACTTTGAGGATAATTGCTACCAAAAGGTGTGTTACGTTGGCATCAATGATTGAAGGTAGTGCTTTGCGGAAACCTGTACCGATTGCAGTTTCGGTATCTGCTCCTTGGGCTTGTTCTTCGCGGACGCGCTCAAAAATCAAGATATTGGCATCTACTGCCGTACCGATGGTGAGTACAATACCAGCAATACCTGCAAGGGTCAAGACAGCACCAAAAGATGCAAGCGAACCAAAAATAAACAGTACGTTCACAATAAGTGCAATATTGGCAGCCTGACCTGCTTTGCCATAATAGAACATCATGTAAATCAATACTGCAATGAAGGCCACGCCAAAGGAGATTAAACCAGCTTTAGAGTTTTCAGCTCCAATGGTTGGTCCTACTTTTTGTAATTCCTTAATGACACAAGGAACCGGAAGTGCACCACCATTTAATAGTCCGGCAAGGTCTTCGGCTTCTTGGAATGAAAAACTTCCAGAAATCTGGGTATTTCCATTAGTAATGGCATTGATTACACGTGGAGCACTGTATACCACACTATCCATAGAAATAGCAATGATGCGATCTTTATTTTCTGTAGTCATGCGGCCCCATTCATCAGCACCCTCATCTGTCATAGACAAACTAACTACGATACTACCGTCTGTTTGGTCATAATCCACTTTCGCATTGTTTACATGCTCTCCGCGCACGCGCGCCTTACCGTTGTCTGGTATGCGGCAAGCATAAAGGAAATAAGCTGTTTTTTTGGTTTTGTTGTCAATACTCTCCGGTTTTGCAGACCACATAAATTTAAGATCTTGCGGAAAGGTATTTTTGATGTCTTTGCGACGCAAAATTTGATCAACAACTGCCTTGTCAGCAGCATTTACATATCCAATGGCATAACCACCTACTGGAGTTACATATTCAGCCAAACTTTTCTTGGCTGCATTGGAAACGGTTTGTTGTGTATTTGCTGCTTGGGTTTGAACTGCTGTATCATTGGCAATTGCCGTTGAATCTGCAGTAGAGTCAGCGACCACTAAGTCTTCAATCACTACCTCATTGAGCTTGCTCAAACGAGCAGCCTCTTGCCATTGGCGTTGGATTTGCTCAGGCATGTAGGTTTCGTAGAATTCAAGATTTGCGGTGGATCGAATTTTGCGTGAAACTGTTTCTTCGTCTTGTACACCAGGAAGTTCAATATAAAGGCGATTTGTGGAAAGGTCTCTTTGGATATTTGGTTGAGCCACGCCAAATTGGTTGATGCGGCGACCAATGATGTCTTCAATTCCTTTCATAGAAGAGGCAACCAACTCACGAAGGTAGTTTTCTACTTCAGCATCCGTTGTTTTGATACCAATAGATTCTCCACGAATGATGTAACTCAAAGGCAAAGAGCCATTGGCTTTTTTATAGGCTGTAATGAAGGTGGCAATGAAATCACCACCGTCGCGGTTGTAAGCAGCCACTGCACGATTGAACGGTTTGGTAAATTTAGGATCTGTAATGCTTTTCACCTGACCGCGAAGAAGGTCTGGGTAAGAGATTTCAACAGTAACGCTCATTCCACCAACAAGGTCTAGACCAAAGGCTAAAGACATCTTTTTGACTTGGGCAAACGTGGACCCTAGTACCGGATAAACAGGCTTTTCACCTTTTTCTCTTAAGATCTCATTTAAGAAGGCAGCCTTGGCCAATTCTGTAGCTTCAGGGTCATTGAAGTCAATTTCTGTACTGTTAGGTAAAATTGCTTTACCGCCATTGGCTTTGGCTTCGTCTTGAAGCATTCTCACCTTGAGGTCAGCCTCTTTTGCTGCTTTGGTTTCGACGTTGCTTGCTACCCAAGTAAATGATAGCTGGTAAAGGCAAACAGCTGTAAGCAGTATGGATAAGAACCAAAAAAATCCTTTTAAACGCATTTCTAGTGTATTTGAATTTGAATTAAGGTTGCAAATATAGGATTTTGCATCATCAAATTCAAATAAAATAACTAGGTGTTTTGAGCAATTTCAATCAGGCCCGAAGCAAAATCTTTCCATGCTTGCTCGATATTCAAATTACTTTGAGAAAGATGGGCCTTACACTTTAGTATATCTCCTTGATTAAAAAGACTTTGAATGCGTTTTGAAAAATTTATTGGGTCGGTTTCCAATAACTCAAAACCTTGATTTGTGGCCTCTAAACCTTCGGCTAATCCGCCAACATTTGTGCACAATACCGGACATTGCTGACTCAAGGCCAAGGCGCGTACACCAGACTGAGTTGCACTGAGATAGGGTAAAACAACCAAATCTGAAGCTTGAAAATAAGTCGCCACCTCTTCTTCGGGTATGAATCGTTGGTCAAAACGCCAATTTGAGCTGCTCAAAAGCTCGAGTTTTTTTTGATAGGCTGCCGCATCACCATAAACTTCACCTGCAATCAATAACTGGTAATCTTGGCCTAATAGTTCAAAGGCAGAAATCAATTCCATCAGGCCCTTATAAGATCTAATCAGTCCAAAAAACAATAAAGTCTTCTTGTGAGGATTTAAATTCAAGGCTGCGCAGGCCTGCTCTTTAGAAAGACGAGGTGTATCAAGCTCATAAGGAGGATGAGGTAGCAAAATGATATTGGCGTCCGGTTTCAAGGCTAATACTTCCTTTTTGACTGCCGCAGAAAGCACCACAAAGGCATCATAAGCACGTAGAAAGCGCTTGTTTAACCATGTATCGTAAAAACGTTTTTCATGCGGATTCAAATTATGGATGATGGCAATTTTTTTGGTGCGCCTTGGAAGAAACCAAGTCCAGAAAATCATCATAGGCGCCATGAATGTCATCCAATAGGAGCTGACAAAAACATCGGGCTTCTCCTTTCTAAAACGTAGTGCCGAAAATAAATAAGTGAAGGGGTTAAATGTGGAAACAACGCGTTTGGCACCCACGTCTTGAAGCTCAAAATCATACTGGCTTGAGCCGGGAAAAAGCATGTCGGGGTATTGTTTTTTAAAGGTAAATGCCTTTAGCTCCACACTGGTGTGTAATGCTTTAATTGTAGCTGCACTAAACTTTGAAATCCCTCCCCGAAACGGAGGCAAAGCTGAAAAAAAAAGCCATTTTGCTGGATTTTGTCTCATTGGTTGGGGTCAATGTTTTTTGCCTTGCATCGTTCCAAAAACACTTTGAGTTCACTTTCAGAGAGGGCGTATCCATCCCGATACATAACTCGGCTTTGTGTTTTGCCAAATTTATCATAGGAGGTTGTCCAGCCATGCTGTAAGTCGTTCTTGTAGTTGATGCGCGCTTGGAGCTGACCAGTGTTGTAATACTCCGACCAAAGACCTATTTTTTCGCCATTCTTGTAGGTGCCGGTTAATTTCAATTTTCCGTTATAAAAATACTCTTCAAAGAGGCCATTGGGTTCATCGTTAGTCCAATATTGCACGCTGCGTACTTGTAATTTATTTTCTAAATACTGACCTTCCTTGTAGTAATAAATAGATTTGCCTTCATGGACATCGTTTTTATAGTTTTCGGCACTCATCAGTTCACCACTCATCGCATAGTTATACCAAAGTGAATCTTTGCGGCCACTTTTATAAAAGCCATCGCTCATGACTTGCCCATTTTCATAGTACAGGAGTACGGCTGCAGTTTTATTTGGCAAACCGTGTTGAATTTCAGCCTGTTTTTGCCCACTTTCAAAATAGTACGTAAACAGTCCTGTGGGCAAATCATCTATGAATTGACCTCTGTATTGAGGAATATTGGTGCCAGGATAGTTTTTTTGCCAAGGGCCTTGCTTCTTGCCTTTGGCATCTGTTTGATTGAGTTGCGCAGTGGCACACAATACCGCCAAGCATGTAAGTAAGAAAGAAAAAACATATTTCATAAGTAAGTACTTAAGTGTGCCAAATGCGGAAGCCTTAAATCTGCAACTTCCTTGACTCGTTCTTCAGACTCCACTAAAATAGTGAACATTCCTAGTCGTTTGCCAAAGAGAATGTCTGTATTGGTGTCTCCAATCATTATAGAGCGGCTAAAATCAATGGAAGGAATTAGCTCCTTTGCTTCAAGTCCCATCCGAATATTTGGTTTTCTGCGTTGGGCCGTTCCATTTTTAAATTCCGTCGCCGCTAAAACAAGATCTATATGCATTCCGGCTGCATGTAGCGCTTCAAGCATTTGTTGATGTATGGCATCAAGTTCTTCTTGTTTGAGTAGCCCTTTGGCAACACATTGTTGGTTCGTTACAACGATAATCTTATCAAAAGCCTTGCCAATTTTAGCTGCCGCATTTAATAATCCTGGAGTAAATTCAAACGCCGACCAGTCAAGCACATAACTATCGAAGAGTCGTTTATTGATGACTCCATCTCGGTCTAAAAAAAGCGTCCAGCCCGGGCCTATTTTGGGAAGTTCATTCATTGACCAATCTTGCTTGAGATCAGGTAATGATTGCGGGTGCTGGAATTTCTTCCAATCAATTCGGCAATGAAACCTGCCATAAAGAATTGCACACCAATTACCATGGCCACAAGTGCAACATAAAAGTCTGAACGGCTAGAAAGCCTTTCGGCCGATTGGTGAATGAGCAATTTATCAATGCCCATGTAGGCAAATAATCCAAAGCCAAGTAGGAACATAAATACCCCAATGGCACCAAAAAAATGCATCGGTTTTTTGCCAAATTTGCCCATAAAGGCCACGGTCATGAGGTCTAGTGGGCCGTTTAAGAAACGATTGAGACCAAATTTTGTCACGCCATATTGCCTAGCTCTATGCACCACTACCTTTTCTCCAATTTTTTGAAAACCTGCGTATTTTGCCAGTGCAGGTATATAGCGATGCATATCTCCATATAATTCGATGCTTTTGATCACCTCATTTTTATAGGCTTTCAGACCGCAATTAAAATCGTGTAAATAAATTCCGGTAATGCGGCGAGCAGCCCAATTATAGAGCTTGGTTGGTATGGTTTTAGACAATGGGTCATGACGCACTTTTTTCCAACCCGAGACCACATCGAGGTCTTCTTGCATTACCATGCGGTAGAGCTCAGGGATTTCATCAGGTGAATCTTGTAAGTCGGCATCCATGGTAATGACAACCTGGCCTTGAGCGGCTTCAAAACCAACTTGGAGGGCAGCAGATTTGCCGTAATTGCGCTGAAATTTTAAGGCTTTTACAGCGGCATTTTGTGCACTTAATTGTGTAATCACCTCCCAGGAATTGTCTTTACTGCCATCGTCGATGAACCAAATTTCATAACTAAGTTGCTCGGCGGCCATCACGCTCACAATCCAGTCGTGCAATTCTGGTAAGGACTCAGCTTCGTTGTATAATGGAATAACAATTGATAGTTGCATGGGGTCTTTCTTACTTCAAAGATATATGTTATTGTCCTGATTTGAGCCAAGGATAATACTTGCTACCAATTTTCAGTAAGTAAAATCCAGAGGGCAATGCACTTGTATTGATGGTCGGAAGACTAGGTGAAATGCTTCCTGAACTTAGTATTTTACCATCCATTTGATAGACCTCAAAAGCACATTCATTTTGAATGCCACTGACTGATATTTGATCTATGCCCGGGTTTGGATAAAGCCGTAGCTCATCGGAAATTGGAGCATTCGGTGCTGATAACACGGGCTCATTGGTTATGCTAAAATGATCAAAAGCAGCCTCAGTAATATTCGGACTACCAGGATAATCCGCAATCGTTACACTCAACATCATGGTATTGCTAAAAGGAATTAAATTATCGAGGGCAATACTTTTGTATTCCCACTCCATGGGATTTCCTTGCGGACCTATGATTTGTTCAATGAGCACACTTTGGAGGCCATTGGACAACCAAATACTGAGGGTGTCATCGAAAGTTCCTGGCCCATGAAAACAGAAAAAAGAACGGGCATAATTCAGATAGGGGGTGCTCATGCCATTCAAATCAAAAATGGGTGATTTCAAGGTCGTAAATCCATTGTCGACATCATTTTGGTCCGGGTTTGGTGTCGTGCCATTGCCGGTGAGCATACATTGATCAAAGCAGTCCAGTGGCGAATCATTGTCAAATACTGTATTGGTAGTTGCATTAGGTTTGGCGCGTTCCCAATTGCCTGTTTGGGCATTGGAAAGTACGGTCCATCCAAAGTCGAAGGTAAAGTCGTCGTAATATCCTTTGTTGAGATAGACGATCAATTGTTGGGTATTGGCATCAATTTGTACAGTTGAGCATTTGGTTTGATAAGACCATTTGCCAACCACCAGCTCATAGCTATCCTGGTAATAAAGTGTGAAATCTTCCTGTCCCAATCCATTAGAGACGCCCTGATGAATGAGCTGAGGGTGGACCAATTTGATTTCTGCATTTGAAATGGGCAGGTTTGTTGCTTGGTCCAAAACCTTGATTTGCAATGCATAAGGAGGGATAGGCAATAAATTGAAATTTTGGGTTGTTGTAAAGCCCTCTACTAATGAAACTTGAACTGTTTGCGGATAATAACCTGGTTTATTGACCTCCACGACATAGTTACCCGAGGTGGCTATCCCGGTTTTATAAACCCCCTGGGCATTGGTATTTTCTTGCATTGCTGCCCCGAGTAAGGAAACACTCACCCCGGAGAGTACTTGCCCGCTTGTCAGGTCCTTTACCACACCTACCAAACTAGCTGCCGGAGCATAATTGATTTTCAAGATGTAAAGACCTTCAGTGATATCTGCTGCCACAGCTTTGTCTGAAGCAAAAAAAGGATATACTCCCCAACAACCATCAAAACCTGGAGTTTGGCCTGGGTAGGTATCATAGCGCCCGAGCTGAATGAGATTTGCCGGGTCATGGGCATCATGAACAACGATGCCATCGCTGTAGTAACTTGTAATTAAATAATCGCCTTTTACGTGAGTGTTGTGTGGTATGACACTCGTGCCTTGCATTGTTTGTATGCGGTCTAGCTCTGTAATTTGTTGTAAATTACTGATATCATAGGCGGCTACGTATGCACCCGAAATTTCATCGGTGGTGTAGACCGTTTGCCCATTGGCACTTGGCCATATGTTGTGGGTAAAAAAGTTTGGTGTATTGTGGGTTGCTAAAAGTACTGGGTTACTATGATCTGATACATCCACAATGCAAAAATAACCATCATAAATATGCGCTGTGTATAAGGTGTCGTTGCGTTCAAAACCGTCGTGCACATAAGAAATATCAAATACACCAACTTCCTGGGGCTGCATTGGATTGTTATTTAAATCCAAAATTATGACCCCTTGATTTTCGCGATTGGCTCCAAAAATATACCCGTAACCACTCTCAGAGGTAAAACAAGTATGCGCACTTTGCCAAGGATTAGATGCAGGACCTGTATAGATGGCAGTGGGTAGGTTGGTGGATTGAGGCAGCGGGCTAAGATCAATGATCAACAGTCCGTCTTCAGCCTCGGTAGTGACATAAGCGTAATCTCCGAATACACAAGGGTCTCGCCAGATGGATTCGGTGCCTGCCATCCAAAATACCTCTTGGGGTTGGGCGCCATTTGTAATGTTTACAATCGACGTGCCTTTGGAGGTTCCTACAATGGCATATTCATTGCCGAATTCATCGGTGTATCCCCAAACGTCATTGAGATTTGCCCCATGCAAAGCCTGGTAATCAATATGAGAAAGCGAATCAATTGAGAATTGACCATAAGCCAAAGAAAAAAAAGCACATTGAACAATGAAAAGAATTCGCAGTATATACATTTTCTATGGTTTTATTATTTTTTTCGTGTAGGTGCCAAGTGGTGTATCAATTTGAATCAGATAAGTGCCAGATAAATAGGCACTCATATCTATGAAACTTTCAGCAAAGAGATCTGTGGCATGCATCGATTCTTGATAAAGCTGCCTTCCTGTCAAATCGAGCAATTTAAGTTGTGCCTCCCCATTAATTGGCCCACTCAATTCAACGGTGGTTAAACCAGCTGTTGGGTTGGGAAAAATTTTAATCTCTGCATTTTGATTCATTTCTGGGACATCTAAAGTGAAGCCCACGGTGAAATCATAACGATGATAATGGCCAAAATCACCTGGGAAAAATTCGATGTAGCTCCCCCCTACTTTACGCAAGCGCATCTGACCAGCGGTTTCACCTTCTACTTGTGCCGAATACCAAAATGACAAACCATCATGATCAGTATCCTCTATAATAATTGAATAACAACCCGGAGCCAAGTCAAAAGTATCTTTGTATTGAGTGGAATTCTGAAGGTTATTGCGCTCAAACAATACATTGCCAGCATGGTCTAATAGCTGGTAACTGTTTTCAACAGCCTTGTTGTTGGTGGTTAGCCACACAAAAAACGGCCCATCTATGCGCTCTGGGGCATCGTATTTTACTGTCATTAAACTATTCTGATTGTATAAATCTGGGCCGATATTTCCATTGACATCAGCAACCCAGGCCGTGAAGGTATAGGAGCTGTCTTGCTCGTACCACCAATTCATATCAGTAATAGGAATTTCAACGACAGCTTGTTCCATAAAGTCAAGATTACCCGTCCAATCATAGACCATGTTGGAACCGTAATCGAGCCAACAAAAAATTCTACAGGAAGTCAGTGGCTGAGCACCGGTATTTTTGAGAATAATTCTCGGGTTTTGACATGTAGGATTCCACTTGGAATAATACTCGTAGTTATTAGGATTGAGCACATCAACAATGGCCGCATCATAATCAAAATTTGGTGCTGAATAAGATATCAAATCGTAGGCAGCAATGTAATTTCCACCTGCTTGCCCCGGATCATTGGCGGGTACGGAATTGACAGCGTAATCTAATTCTACGGTATCGCCGGGGCTGACATAAGGTGTGAGTTCAAATTCAAAATCCTTGACCATATCGCCAGGGCACCAACCTTCTCTGGCATAGGGCCACGTACCACCTTGGCCAATATTGGGGTTGTCTCCGCACACCATCGCATCCCAAATGCTCCAATTGAAGCGCGGGATGCCATCAACCTTGATTTGATGACTGTTATTGACCCATTCACAACAAGCGTAGTCTCCAACTTGTCCGTGGCCAGACATGCGCGTTTTGATTTTAAACATTTCGGCGCTATCTGAAAGCACAATGGGTTTGGCTTGCAAGACAGCATCTGCGGCCATTTGACCAAAATTATAAGATTTGGATTCGGCCCAAATGGGTTCCCTCTTGATGACATCTCTAGGAGGAGTACCCTTGATGAATGCAAATTTCAAATCGAGAAGTTCTTGGGTATTATGTGCAGATAGGTCAACAAGCCCGTGCAGGTATTGCTGATAGTCCGTCACATCATAGATCCACGTAAATCCGTTCGGGCCTAAATCAAATTGGATACCATAGGGTGTAATGTAACGAGCAATCTCCACATTATTGATGACTTCATATGGTGGGTTGTAAACCACAATGGGTTGGTTATTTAAGGAAAGAGTTGTTTGCACTGGTGTTGAACTTAGCACAGTTCCGTTGCCGTCAATGATTGCCTCCACACCCTCAGGTGCGCCAATGTAGGTTTCAATCAATTCAAAATGCCTGTTTAATGGGGCCTGTTCAAATACAACTACGGGCTCTTTAAGAATTGGTTGATTCACTAAGGTGGTGCTCATGCCTTGCGCAACATCCTGGCCAATTTTCAGTACTGGCCTTAAATTCTGCGCTTGTGCCCCTGCATAAACGCCAAAAATAGGGTCTGGTGCTACCATCCCGAATTCAGAGGGCATGAGGGTATGGCCGTGGCCACTCAAATCAATGGCATAGCGCAGGTTATCAAAATCATGGTATAGCACCAAATCATTCCAATTAGGATGCGTATTATCTACCTTTTGTTGGTAGAAAGAGGCGATGGTAGTTTCATTCAAAGCCGCTTTATAAACACGGAGTTCGTCTATTTTTCCACTCCAAAAATTGGCAGCATTGCCATTGGCTCCAATGATGAATTTTTGTAAGTAGCCTATTTCTCTGTTTTTGTTCGTGCCACTATGCCAAAGCGTGCCATTTTTATAAATAAACATTTGACCGCTGGCTTGATCCTTGACAAAGGCCCAATGATTCCATTGGTAATCACCAATATCATTGCTTGTGGCAACCTTATTGATTCTGTCGTAGCCTGTTTCATCACCGGCATCGAAATAAATATTGTTATTGCTCCAAGGCATGTGAATGTTAAAGACCCTGCGGCCAGCGCTGTCAAGTGCTTCCATGATGCTTGTATTTACACCCATATTGAATTCTGAACGCGCCCAAAATTCAACGGTAAAGGCGCCGCCAATTTCCTCGTTAACAAATGAAGACATGGTATAATTTGAACCCGAAAGCGAGAGTGTGCCGTTGCGGCTTCCATAGGCTAAAGACATCGGGCTTGAAGTCTGCTCCATAAGGAATTCCAAGTTCTGACTGGCTGGAAAATCATTGTTGTTTAAATCAAATTGCACCAAGATATTTGACGTGCCGTCCCAAACAAAATCTTGAAAAAATACAAAGGTATTCCAACCCGCAACTAAGGGTGCATTTGCCATACCCGGGCCAAAGGAAGCATTAAAAACACCTAAAAATGGCGCTTGAATAAACTCCGAAAGGGTAGTTTGCTGGGTATGGGCCATCCATATTTGGGGCCATTGTAATTCTCCTCCAGTTACAAGATTGAGTTGTATTGAACTAATCGGCCCTGCTTGAATTCCTGCAGCGCTAAGTTCTGCTGCAGTCATGATGAACTGATAACGACTACCTTGAGCACTATTGACAAAAGGTTGTGTTGACACAACACTACCGTTATTGAATGCAACATGACTCAGCGGCGCCCCTCCTGGGCCTGTATCAGGCCTTGTATATACTGGCATTTGGTATTGATCCACTTCTGTATATGGAAGCGGTTTGAGGTTAATTTGAGCCGGACTGGCGCAATTGGCTAAAAACTGCATTCCGTTGACGGCAACTGAATCAAATGCACCGGTATGGTCGTAAACTTTTGTGTAAGTCAAATAATCCCATTCGCCGCAGTTGTATTGATCCCAGGTCGTGAGCGGCGAACATTTGAGCTTGTAGTACATCTGTACTTTCTCAAAGCGTTCGGTATCTAAAGAAGCAGGGAATTGAAAATTTGCCCGACGCGTCGTGATCGAATCAAAGGTAAAGGTTTGCACCCAGGTGGTATCTTGGGCAAAAAGTGCACATTGATGAAGGAGAATGAAAACAAATAGTAGGTACTTCATAGCGAGGAAAAAAATATCCTCTAAAATACAAACTATTTAGTTTTAATTGAAAAACAATTCAAGAGACAAGCCAAGGGTTTCACGGAGCTGTGTGCGCTCGATGATATAATCCAAAAAGCCATGCTCCAATAAGAATTCACTGGTCTGAAATCCTTCAGGTAAGTCTCGACCAATGGTTTCCTTGACAACCCTTGGACCTGCAAAGCCTATCAAAGCTCCAGGTTCTGCAATATTGATATCGCCCAGCATGGCAAAAGAAGCAGTGACACCCCCTGTGGTGGGGTCAGTGAGGTAAGAAATATACGGAAGGCCTGCCTCTGACAATTGCCCAAGTTTGCCAGAAACTTTAGCCATTTGCATTAATGAAAATCCTGCCTCCATCATGCGGGCCCCACCGGATTTTGAAATGATCATAAAGGCGGATTTCTCAGCAATAGCAACATCTATAGCTCTCGCTATTTTTTCACCCATCACCGAACCCATAGAGCCTCCAATGAAATTAAAGTCCATAGCTGCAACCACTAGCTTTTGCCCATTGAGGGTTCCCTTGGCGGTGCGAATGGCATCTTTTAAGCCTGTATTTTTTTGTGTGGCCACAATGCGGTCGGCGTATTTCTTGGTGTCTTCGAAGCCGAGTGGATCACCTGATTCTAAATTAGCGTTTAGTTCTTCAAATTTTTGGTCGTCAAAAAGTAATTCAAAATACTGTGCTGCACCAATACGCTCATGATGCGAGCAACGGTCACAAACATAGTTATTGGCAGTGAGGTCTTCACTGGTATAGAGCGTTTTGCAATTAGAGCAGCGTACCCATAAACCTTCTGGAACTTCCATTTTATCGGAAGTTGAAGTCGTGATTCCTTCTTTATTTCTTTTAAACCAAGCCATATTATTAAATCAATGTATTGATGTTGTTTAAATCTGCAAATGATTGCTCGAGGCGCTTTACAAAAGTGCTTTCGCCTGCTCGCAATATAACGCGTGGATCGTAATATTTTTTATTTGGTTGATCTTCCCCTTCGGGATTACCAATTTGGGTACGAAGATAAGGCATTTTCGCTTCAATGTAGTCTCGAATTCCTTCGGTAAATGCAAATTGGAGGTCTGTATCAATGTTCATTTTGACAACTCCGTAGCTGATCGCCTCTCGAATTTCTTCAATTGAAGAACCTGATCCGCCATGAAAAACAAAATCTACAGGGTTGTATTCGGTGTCAAATTTTTCTTGGATGTAGGATTGAGAATTTTTCAAAATTACTGGTGTAAGCTGCACATTACCAGGCTTATAAACGCCATGCACATTGCCAAATGAAGCTGCAATTGTAAAACGGGGAGAAATGCCAAGAAGGGTTTGGTAGGCCAAAGCAACCTCTTCTGGTTGTGTATACAACTTCGCATTGTCAACTTCGGTGTTGTCGACGCCGTCTTCCTCCCCTCCCGTAATGCCGAGTTCTATCTCTAAAGTCATGTTTATTTTTGACATGCGCTCAAGATATTGGGCGCATATCTCCAAGTTTTCAGCCAAGGGCTCTTCACTAAGATCGATCATATGAGAACTGAACAAAGGCTTGCCCGTTTCTTTAAAGAATGCTTCGCCTGCATCGAGAAGGGCGTCTATCCATGGAAGCAGTTTTTTAGAGCAATGGTCTGTATGTAAAATAACTGTTGCCCCATAGGCAGCGGCTAATGCATGTACATGACGGGCCCCTGAAATGGCGCCTAATATTGCTGCTTGTTCAGATGCATTTGAAAGGCCTTTTCCCGCAATAAATTGCCCACCACCGTTTGAAAATTGAATAATAACGGGCGCCTTCAATTTGGCTGCTGTTTCCATGACGGCATTTATTGTGCTGCTGCTCGATACATTGACTGCTGGCAATGCAAAACCCTTTTGTTTGGCAAGCCTAAAAATGGCTTGAACCTCATTGCCTGTGGCAACTCCTGGCTGAATCATTTAAGAAATATTTGTTGTTGATTGATGTCACAAAATTAGAAATTATCTGACATAAAATATTTGTAATAAAATTGCGTTATAGCATAAAACAATTGTTGCCTATGATTAAAAATACTTACACTACACATTCGAAAGCTACAAAAGCCCTTCTTGCCAGTCCTCAAGTACTGAATTTCTTAAAACAATACAGTTCGTCCATTGAAGTACTCAAAGGAAAAAAGCAGTGCATATGGATAGCAAAAAATTAATCAAGCGCCTTAGGGCGCTTTTTTTTGGCTTCATTTATTGTTGAGATAATTCAAAATTTGGGCAATCAAATTCAAAGGCAGTTCCTCTTTGAGAGCAAACTGAACTGTTCCTTTTGAATATTTAAAGCCTCGACGTTTAAATTCTTCTGAAAAATGGCTAATTGCTTTGGCACCTGGATACAAACCAATGTGCTTGGAATAGCCTGCATAATGGATAAAGTTTTTGCCCTCTTTTTGAAAGGTTGGAATGCCGTAGCCAATTTTTTGTGTAAGTGCGGGCATTTGCTCGCAAATGAAGCCATGTAATTGCTTCAACCGGACTTGCGTTGTCGGTGGAAATTGGGCTATGTGTGCCGCAATATCAGGATGCATTATTGCTCGCAATAAGTCTTGAACTGATCTAAAATCGCTTGCCAACCCATTTGTTGTAGATCTCTTGAGTTTTGACTTTCGGGCTCAAAGCGCTGTTCAATATGTATACCCTTTTCGCTTTTTGTAAAACGCACTTCCACCTTGCGGCCATCTTCTAATACCGATGCGATCATTGCCAGCGGTTCTATTTGGGTAAAGGTGGCGTTGAGATCAAAACCCATGCTGCCATCTTTGGCCTCCATTCTGTAGCTCGAAATGCCCCCTACTTTAAAATCGCTTGTGGCCCTCGGGCAACACCAAGAATGGTGCGCGAAATTCCAATTGACTACATGGGCCCCTTGGGTCCATTTTTCCCAGACTTGATCAAGGGTTGCTGAAATTTCAGCAGTAACTATAATCCAGTGCTTATCATCCATAAGGCAAATATAAGACCATGCGCATTAAATTTGGTAATTTTGAGGCATGCTATTTGAGCTCGTTTCAGAATATCAACCCACTGGTGATCAGCCAGAGGCCATCAGGCAATTGGTGGAGGGGCTACAGGGCCAATCAAGTCAGCAAACCCTACTAGGCGTTACAGGAAGTGGTAAAACCTTTTCGGTGGCCAATGTCATAGCACAAGTGCAACGCCCCACGCTCATACTCTCACACAACAAAACCCTAGCTGCTCAACTTTACGGCGAATTCAAGCAATTCTTTCCCAATAACGCTGTAGAATATTTTGTTTCCTACTACGACTATTACCAACCTGAAGCCTATATTCCCTCAACTGGAACCTTCATAGAGAAGGATTTACAAATCAACGATGAAATTGAAAAACTGCGATTGGCCGCCACCTCGGCTTTGCTTTCCGGGCGCAGAGATGTCATCGTTGTCGCGTCGGTGAGTTGTATTTATGGGATTGGCAACCCAACAGAATTTAAAAATAGCATTCTACACCTTAAAATAGGTGATACCGTTGAGCGCAATAAATTTTTATTCAGATTGGTCGAGAATCTTTATCAGCGGGCTGGTGATGATTTTGAGCGTGGCCAATTCAGAGTAGCCGGCGATACCGTTGATATTTATCTGGCCTATGCCGATTACGCACTTCGCATTGGCTTTTGGACCGATGAAGTGGAAAGTATCTCTGCTATAGACCCCCAAAGTGGCAGCACCTTAGAAATTTTTCAGTCGATTGATATTTTTCCAGCCAACTTGTTTGTTTCTAGTCCTGACAACACGAGGCAAGCCATCCTTCAAATTCAGGATGACCTCACTTTGCAAGTGGCCAATTTTAAAGCCGAAGGCAAAGATGAAGAAGCCAACAGATTAGAAGAGCGCGTAAATTACGACCTTGAAATGATTCGTGAACTCGGCTATTGCTCCGGCATCGAAAATTATTCGCGTTATTTTGATCGCCGTCAAGCTGGTGAACGCCCGTTTTGTTTGTTGGATTATTTCCCCGATGATTTTTTGATGGTCATTGATGAAAGCCACGTAACCCTTCCACAAGTGCGCGGCATGTATGGTGGCGACCGTTCAAGAAAAATCAACCTCGTAGATTACGGTTTTAGATTGCAGGCCGCTATTGACAATCGACCCCTTCAATTCTCTGAATTTGAAGGGTTTTTGAAAAATGTAATTTATGTTTCGGCAACACCTGCAGATTATGAAATGCAGCAATCCGAAGGCATTATTGTAGAACAACTCATCCGACCTACAGGCCTACTCGACCCTTTAATTGAGGTGCATCCGAGTAAAAATCAAATCGATCACCTCATCGAGCACATTCAACAAAGGCGCAAGTCAGACGAGCGCACGCTCGTTACCACACTTACCAAGCGCATGGCCGAAGAGCTCCAAAAATACCTCGACCGCCTCGGGATTCCTTGCCGGTATATACACTCAGAAATAGACACCATTGAGCGCGTTGAAATTCTCAGACAACTTCGGCTTGGTGATTTTGATGTACTCATAGGTGTCAATCTACTGCGCGAAGGCCTGGACCTTCCCGAAGTTTCTTTAGTGGCCATTCTCGATGCAGATAAAGAGGGTTTCTTGCGCAACGAACGCTCACTGGTACAAACTGTGGGGCGAGCAGCTAGAAATGTCAATGGAATGGTGCTGATGTATGCAGATAAAATTACAGTCTCGATGCAACGCACCATCGATGAAACCGCCCGACGCAGAAAAACACAAGAGGAGTATAACACTGCTCATGGCCAAGTGCCTCGCGCCCTGGTAAAATCAAAAGATAAAATCTTGGAAAGTACCAAGGTTGCCGATGGTGATCAGCCCACCCGACTGGCACGAGCCCTGCAAAAAGAGCCCTCGGTTTCTATTAAAGCAGAGGCCCTATCTGAATTGGATCTTCAAACCATTCAAAAAGAGATCAAAAACTTAAAAAAAGAAATGCAGCGTGCAGCCAAAGAATTAGATTTCATTGAAGCGGCGCGCATACGAGACCTTATCACTAACCTTGAAAAACAAAAATCATGAATGCGCTTAAACAATTTAGAATTGCTGCCATAGCAGAAGGCTTTTCTTGGATAGCTTTGCTCTTTACTATGTATTTGAAATATGGGCAACAGATGCCCGAGCCTAATCAATGGGTAGGTATGATTCATGGCGTATTGTTTATTGGTTATTGTCTATATATCGCTTATTTCTATTTTGAAGAAAAATGGCCTTTTCAAAAATGTTTGGTGCTTTTTATCACCGCCTTTTTACCTTTCGGAACCTTCTGTGCGGAAAAAAAGTATTTAAGATAAATATTAGATTATTCGCCATTCATTTATAGAGAAAATTAGATAATCCTAATTTTGTCCTTGACGTATTGTAGTTTTTAAGAGATTTGAGTACATTTAGTTCAACCTAAACACTATAACATGCTTAAATTTTTAAAACGCCTCCTCTTTTGGATACTGGCACTCATTGCCCTTGTCTTGGTAGTTGCCTTGTTTTTACCTACTAAATTTAATGTAAAGCGCAGTGCCGTAATCTCACAACCCAAAGACAGTATTTACAATTACGTCAGTTTGCTCGAAAACCAGGAAAAATATGGGGTTTGGTGGCAAGCGGATCCAAAAATGGAGGTAACTCACAGCGGTACAGACGGGCAGCCCGGATTTACCACCACATGGAGAAGTAAAAATGCCGAAGTGGGCTCTGGTCAGCAAAAAATAATGGCACTTCAGCCCGGCCAGCGCATCGACCTTGAATTACAATTCTTCGAACCCTTTGAATCGACCAATAAATCATTTATGAGCACCCAACAAATCGACAGCACCACAACGCAAGTTACTTGGGGTATCAGTGGTGAAATGCCCTACCCTGGCAACATCATGTCATTGTTCATTGATATGGAAAAACAGCTCGGTACGGATTTGGAAAAAGGACTAAAAAATCTCAAACGCATTCTCGAAAAATAAAGTTGTTAACTTTGTTGAAAATTGAAGCACATGTCAAACCAATTATTGAAAGGAAAAAGAGGCATCATTTTTGGTGCATTAAACAATCAGAGTATTGCTTGGAAAGTAGCACAACGCGCCCATGAAGAAGGCGCAACTTTTGTACTTACCAATGCACCCATTGCCATGCGTATGGGAGAAATTAATGAATTGGCAGCAGAAACTGGTAGTCAAGTAATCCCGGCCGATGCCACAAGCCTAACAGATCTGGAAAATTTAGTTACCCAAGCTCAAGAAATCTTGGGTGGTAAAATTGATTTTGTTTTGCATTCCATTGGCATGTCTCCCAATGTGCGCAAAGGCAAACACTATACTGAGAATGACTACAATTACTACGGTCAAACCATGGATGTTTCAGCAATGTCGTTACACAAAACGCTTGCTACCTTATACAAGCATGACGCCATGAACGAATGGGGTTCTGTGGTTGCTCTTTCATATATAGCCGCACAACGCATCTTCCCAGATTACAACGATATGGCAGACGCAAAGTCTTTGTTGGAATCAATTGCTCGTTCGTTTGGCTATCACTACGGTATCAAGAAAAAAGTGCGTGTCAATACCATTTCTCAATCGCCTACGGTTACAACTGCAGGTCAAGGCATCAAGGGCTTTACGGAATTCATCAATTTCTCTGAGCAAATGTCGCCGCTTGGCAACGCAAGTGCGATTGCCTGTGCAGACTATTGTATCAGCATGTTTTCTGACCTTACTCGTTATGTCACGATGCAAAACCTCTTCCACGACGGAGGGTTCTCTAACACTGGAGTTACTCAACAAGTCATTGAGCGTTTTGGAGACGAATAAAAAAAAACTCACTCATCAAAAAAGGCCGCAATTGCGGCCTTTTTTGTTTGGTAGAGAATTTTAATCCTCTTTCCAATTCAATCTATACTTGGTATAGGGAATGTTGGACTTTTCTAAAGTGCGTTGCAATTCTTCAATGCGTTTTTGATAAGCCGCCAGCAACTCTTTGAACTGTCCGTATTCTTTCTCTACCATTTGTAAAGTGGCGCGGTGTGTTGCACTTACGGCAGTAGTGTTTTCAGAAAGTTGGTATTCAAGCAGACCCAATCGACTTGTAAAAGATGGGGCAGATTCAAACTCATATTTGGCACGCAGTTCATCGCCATAAAGCTGCTCCTTGAGCTGCGCTTTCGTTAACTTTAATTCTCTGATTTCTTTTAAAATTTGCAGGTCTGTGTTGGGGTAATTCAGCACTGCTTTTTCAATGAGTATGAGCCCCTCATTGAGGTCCGAATAAAGCATCTGTGAGCCACTTACTTTTCGATTAAGTTCAGCCACCGATCCTCTAAAGGCATCAAGGGCTGGTTGATCTTGAGCTACAAGGGTTTGGTTGTTCAAGCCTTTCACCATAAAAGATGTTTTGCCCACTAATTCATCCACCTCACCATTGTGTACCATCACGACGCGCAAGTAGTAGCTGCCGGGCACCACCAAGGTCCCTTGACCACCTCTCCCTATTGGATTGGTGCTTGTTTTGCGTAAATTCCATTGCTGTCTTACCACTCCTTTTTGAGCATCGCTTACCATACGCCTTATTTCATTTCCTTTTTCGTCTGAAATAATCCATATGAGTTGTGCATGTTCATCGAGTTGTTCTTCTTTGAGTTGATCAAAACTTGGATACAGCACATCCTTTTTATCCTTCTCCAATTCTTTTTCCTTTTTTTGGCGTTCACTTTTGAGCGATGCAGGAACATCTTTAAGATGCAAGGTGAATGTAGCGCCAAAACTTGGATTTTTTGCAGCCCACATGTTGTGGCCTTGAAAGCCCGTTCCCTCTAAACCAAGAGGATCAGCCTCAATGTAGAGGAGAGCATCTTTGATGGGGAATAAATGAGCTTTTTTGTCGAGATTTTCTTTGCTCAAAGTGCGCAGTGGGCTGTAGTTATCCAGAACATAAAAACCGCGGCCAAAGGTGGCAGCAACTAAATCAACTTCACGCTCTTGGATATCAAGATCATAAACGGCAGTGGTTGGCAAGCCTGCAAGTTTAGTCCAATTAACACCACCGTCGGTAGTGAAATACGCGCCAAACTCAGTACCAACAAAGAGCAAGTCTTCAACTACAGGGTCTTGTTTGAGGCAATAGACTGTACCGCGCACTGGTAAATTAGAGGTGATGTTTGTCCAAGTTTTTCCCTTATCAGAAGACTTGAGTAAATAGGGCCTAAAGTCACCTTGGCGCTGCGCATTGAAACAGGCATATACCACGTTCTCCTTGTGCAATGATGCTGTTAACATATTGACGCGGGTATTGATCGGAACACTTGTAAAAGATTGGTATTTAATCCAAGTCTGGCCGTCGTCTTCGGAAACCTGAATCAGGCCATCATCGGTACCCACATACAACAAACCTTGCTTGATAGGCGATTCATCCAAGGCCACAATATTGCCATAAATGGTTGTCGATGCATTTTTCATCACTGCATCGATACTCCAAACTTGGCCCATTACTTCAATTTCATTGCGGTCAATTTGTTGGGTAAGGTCGGGGCTGATGGTTTGCCAGTCGTCTCCTCGGTTGGTAGATTTAAAAAGTTTATTGGCCGCAAAATAGAGCGTGCTGGCGTTGTGTTTGGACACAATTAAAGGAGCATCCCAATTCCAACGATACGCCGGCTCACCTAGTCCTGGCATAGGCTGAATTGGTACTTTCTCTCCTGAGGCACGATCGTAGCGAACGAGCCATCCATATTGCGCTTGAGCGTAAGTAATATTCGGATTGGACCAATCTGTGGCTGATTCAAAGCCATCACCTCCATTGGTAATGAACCAATCGGTATTGATGATCCCCGAAACATTTTGAGTTGCCGATGGCCCACCCATAGAGTTATTATCTTGGGTGCCTCCATAAATGTTATAGAATGGTGAAGCATTATCAGTAACGACCTTATAGAATTGAATGATAGGTAAATTGCCAAAAAAGCTCCATTCTTTGGCATGGGTATAGGTTTCGTATAAGCCGCCATCGCAACCCACCAACCAGTGATCGGTGTTGTTTGGATCAATCCAAATGCAATGGTTATCAACGTGTTTGTTTTTTTCACCAGTTTGCACAAATGTTTTACCACCATCGGTACTGTGGTGCATATAAGTATCCATGGCAAAAACCTTATTGACGTCCTTGGGGTCGCAGATTATTTCTTGGTAATAATTGCCACTTGTTGAATAAGTGCCTTGCTTGGCCCAGCTTTCGCCTTTGTTATCAGAGCGGTATACACCGCCTTTGTCATAGCGTGCCTCGACAATAGCATAGACTACACTAGGGTCGGCAGGCGAAATAGCCAGTCCAATGCGGCCCATATCACCTTGCGGTAAGCCCGAATTAATTTCAGACCATGTTTGGCCCCCATCTGTCGATTTATACAATCCTGATTCTGGGCCACCACCGATATAAGTATATTCTTGTCGACGACGCTGATGGGCTGCAGCATATAAAATATTTGGGTTACTGGGATCAATGGCAATTTCTGAAACCCCTGTGTTTTCAGAAATGAAAAGTGTTTGGGCCCAAGTTTTACCGCCATCGGTACTTTTGTATACACCACGCTCTCCACCTTTACTCCACAGCGGACCATAAGCTGCCACCCAAATGATATTTTCATTGGTTGGATGCACAATGATTTTGCCAATGTGCTGACTGTTCTTGAGCCCCATATTGGTAAAGGACTTGCCGCCATCTACCGATTTGTATACCCCGTCACCATAAGAGACCGATCTTTGGTTGTTGTTCTCTCCAGAACCCACCCATACAGTATTGGGATTAGAGGGCGCAAGGGTCACACATCCCAATGAATACGAAGCATAATTGTCAAAAATTGGCTCGAAAGTGATGCCATGGTTTTTGGTGAGCCATAAACCCCCCGAGGCCGCAGCCACATACCAAGTATCTCTTTGTGTAGGATGCACTGCGATATCTATCACCCTACCTGAGGTAAGAGCCGGGCCTACCAATCGAAATTTCAAGGCGCCAACCGTACTGGCATCATAGGGCAAGGCAGGTGCACTTACCGTGGCTTTTTTTTGGGCCTGAACAAACCCTACACACATCACGAGAATACTTGCTAAATACTTCATTTGCTTCTTTTTTTTGCTAAAAATACGTTAAATTCGTGCAACCTCAAACCCTAAATTAGCGTCTTTATTATTTAGGCCAAACCCTACTGCTATGTTCAAATCTGTATATATTCTTGTTTGTTTTTGCTTACTTACGCAATTGCAAGCACAAGTAATCACCGACTCTCCGTTGTACCAACAACTCAAGGCTTCAGGGCAATTAGGAACAGTAAACAGTGAGGCCAACCCGAGTATCCAATTGCCTGTAGCAAGTGTAAAGCCTGCCTCCTACACCAAGGCCAATGCCTGTAATTGCTATATTGAGCCCGACTCCACCTACACTTTGGCCATGGCGCCCAATGACGATGGCTCATCAAGTTTGATTCCCATTCCCTTTACCTTTAATCTTTATGGGCAATCATACAACTCCCTCTACATCAATAACAACGGAAATCTGACATTTACAGGCCCCATGGCCACTTTTTCAGCCACTGCTTTTCCTTCGGTTGGCAATGCCATTGTAGCGCCTTTTTGGGGCGATGTAGACACACGCAATGGCAATGGGCAAGTGCTTTACAAAATAACACCAACGGCAGTGTATGTCAATTGGGTCGCGGTAGGTTACTATGCCTTTCACGGCGACAAACTCAATACTTTTCAATTGATCATCACCAATGGTTCGGATCCGGTTATTGATGGCGGCAATGTGGCATTTTGCTATCAAAACATGGATTGGACTACAGGCGATGCCTCTCAGGGTATCAACGGATTTTATGGGGTGCCCGCCACTTGCGGAGCCAATAAAGGCGACGGGGTTTCCTATTTCTTGATTTCACGTTTTGATCACCCCGGCAACGACTTTGATGGCGCTTTAGGCAACCCTGATGGCATTGATTGGCTAGATTACAAAAGTTTTGCCTTCGATGCCTCCAATTCTGGCAACATTCCGCCGATCCCAGAAGGGATTGCCTCATGTGATACCTTTAAAATTTGTGCACTCGGCGATTCTGCAGATTTCAGTATCAATTTCTTGTCGCCAGAAATCAATCAAAGCACCAGCATAACTTATTCAAACGGCGGCCTTACTACCTTACAACAAATTTCCAATACACCAGGCAATACGGCCAATATTGTTTTGCGGGCCATTGGCTCTTTGGCCACCATGGGCACCTATAACATCACCGTGACAGCCACCGATGACAACCAACCCAACCCCGGAGTTACGGCACTCACTTTTGTGGTTGTCATCGATACCATTGTCAATAACCTAGATTCAGCTTTGCTGCTCACAACCAACTCTTGTGGAGCAATAGATTTAAGTGTATCCAACGGCCCCTATGACAGCTACCTCTGGGACGATTTTACGGTATTGCCCACAAGTAGCATTAGTAACGACCAAATCTATGGTGTAACGGTCTCTAAAAACGGCTGCTACAAGCATATTTCCGACACATTTGATGTCATTAATCCTTTGCCCATCAATTTGCAAGGGCCCATGGCATTTTGCCCACCTGATACAGCCGTAACCTTAAGCATCCCGAATGATCAGGCGTATTCCACCGTGAGTTGGGGCCTCCTTGACCCCATTTTGAATGCGCAATACACCAATATACTTGGCCCCGGCACCTATACCATCAACCTACAAGACTCTGCTGGCCTTTGCACTACAGATACTACCTTTACTGTCTTTGGTACGACTGCCTCTTCGATCTTTGACGATACCCTTATTTGCCAAAATACTTATCAAGTGCAAGGAACCAATTCCCCTGGTGGTCTATGGACGGCATCTTCGCCAAACATAACCTTTAGTAGCACCTCAGCACTCAACCCATTGATTTCCATAAGCGCTCCTGGAGTCTATACCCTATCTTTTACAGACGACGTTTGTCAGCAAACCCTCAGCACGACCCTCACGCTTCCAGAAAATCCTGAAATTTTTGCCGACTCGGCCTTGTGTCAGCTAAATTTTCAAGTGCTTGGAACTACGGCCGATGCCGCAGGAGGCTCTTGGAGCTATACCACGAACAATCCGTTGGCAACGCTAAATTTCACACCCAATAATGCGGCACTCAACCCCACACTGAACGCCAGTGAGTCTGGCATTTTTACCCTTATCTTCACCGATGCTGTTTGTAACCACAGTGCAACAACCACCCTTGAGTTGTATGCAGAGCCATACATACATTTGGATAGCATTGGTTGCAATTATGAAGCACAAATTACCGGAACACTTTCAGCCCTAGGAGGCACGTGGTCTTGCCCCGATACGACAATAGAATTTTCAGATATTCACGCTGAAAACCCACTCATTACAAGTTTCTATGCGGGTGTATATCCCATCAGCTTTACAGATAGTGCTTGTGGCATTACCCTAACGGAGTTTATTGAATTTCCTCCATACATCTACCTACAACTGCTAGATACGAACATTTGTCAGGGCTCTAGTTTTGAACTCAACCCTTATCAACTCAATGTACCCAAAGACAGCACCCTTACAGAATGGACCCTTCAGTCCAATTACAATCCTCAGTTTTTAGGTGCTTGGACCGACGGCAATACCGACAACCCACGCGTTATTTCAACGGTGGGTAATTATATTTACTCCATCGCCAATGAATGCTATACTTATGCCGATACTGCAACGATTGGCTTTAAACCATGCGACATCATTGCGCCCAACGTTATTGTACTCTCGTCAGTTACGGGCAATAATACTTTCTTTGTGCAATATAGTGGCATTGCTGAATTTGAATGCACTATCCTTAACCGCTGGGGCAACACCATTTATCAATACACCGATCCGGCCGCTTCTTGGAATGGCCTCACCCAAAATGGTGATAAGGTAGAGGAAGGCACCTATTTTTATGTCATCAAAGCAGTCTTTGACGGTGGAATACCTGTCGAGAAACACGGTTTTGTCGAGGTGAAGTATTAACTTTGCTAGATGAAAACTGCGAGCATACGTTATTTAGGTGAGTTGCGCACCGAGTGCACACACTTGAGCTCAGGTACAAAAATAATTACCGATGCCCCACTAGACAACCATGGCAAAGCAGAAGCTTTTTCACCTACAGACCTTGTTGCCACCTCCCTGGCCTCCTGTGTCATGACCATCATGGGTATCTATTGCCAAACCCATGGAATTACATTTAATTCAGCTGAGGCAAGCATTGAAAAGCACATGGCTTCAGACCCAAGGCGCGTTGCTAAAATAGTCCTTGACATGGACCTCAGTGGCAACCACTGGGACGAACTCACCAAAAAGAAAGTCATTGCAGCAGGAAAGGCCTGCCCAGTGGCACGCACCCTTGAGGGCAATGTTGTCCTTGAACTTAACATCCACTAATGGAAGAGAAATACAATAAAAACGAGCGTCAAGAGCGCCGCGACAAACCCTACCAACGCAAAGAACGCACAGACATCATTTTTGGTATTCGCGCCGTAATTGAGGCAATCCATGCCGATAAGGAACTCAATAAGATATTGATTCAAAAAGGAATCAACAAAGCGCTTTTTGAAGAATTGCGCACTGCCCTCACAGGCAAAAACTACTTTTTGCAATACGTACCCAATCAAAAACTGGATTCACTTACGTCAGGCAATCATCAGGGCGTTATTGCCATGGTACCTCCAATTGCTTACCAAGAAATCGAACCTCTGGTAGATCAATGGCTTGAAGAGGGTAAAAAACCAAGCGTGTTGGTGCTAGACCGCATTACGGATGTGCGCAATTTTGGCGCCATTGTGCGCAGTGCCGAGTGCATGGGTATTGATGCTATTTTGATTCCAAGTAAGGGATCAGCCCTAGCTACTTCAGATGCCATGAAGGCCTCCGCAGGCGCACTGAACCGCATTCCAATTTGCAAAACCGAACAGCTCAAAAGCTCCTTATTTTATTTGCAACAATCCGGCATGCGCATTGTTGCTTGTACCGAAAAAGCGCTTGTGCCACTGCACGAAACCAACCTGCGCGGAAGTGTGGCTATCATTATGGGTTCTGAAGAATCAGGCATTACGCAAGATTTGATCAATTTAGCAGATATCAGTTGTAAAATACCAATGAAAGGCGCTATATCGTCCTTAAACGTTGGCGTTGCCACCGGTATGGTGCTCTATGAGAAAATCCGACAAGAATTAGTTGGTTGATTCAAAATCATTGGGCCAAAAGCAATTTTGGTAACAAAGCTGGCAACCTATCAAGGGAATCAATACAATGCTCATAATTGAAGCTGTTTTTGGCTGTCGGATCAAACCAAACGGCGTGTAAGCCCGCCCTTAAGGCACCAGCAACATCCACATGATAATCGTCGCCGATCATGACCGATTGCCAAGCCCTGGCCCCGGCCTGCTGGAGCGCATAGTTAAAAATAGCTGGGTCTGGCTTGTTTTTACCAACAAACTCCGAGCACACCACCACGTCAAAAAAGGCGCGCATGCCACAATTTTCTAGTTTGATGAACTGCACCTCTTCAAAACCATTAGTGATGATATGCAATTGAAAACCCATTTGCTTTAATTCGCTCAAGGTTTCAATCGCCCTTGGAAACAGAGCTGTCTGGCGAGGTGAAATCTCTACATAGGCATCGGAAAGGCGCCGAACAAGGGCTTCATCATTGATTTTAAAATGCTTGAGCGTAACACGAAAACGCTCATAGCGCAGGTCGTCTTTTTTAATCTTGCCCTTGCCATATAGTTTCCATAAATGCGCATTCTGGTAAACATACTGCTGATGAAAATGATCAAAGCCTCCCGTCTGTGCCTCAAGTTCTTCTTCTTTAAACAACCGACGCAGCGCAATTTCAGAATTTTTATCAAAATCCCAGAGCGTTCTATCGAGGTCAAAAAAGAGGTGTTGTTTAGAAAACGGCATAACTTATAAAAGTGAGCAAAAATGCGTTGGCAGCCAAGCCCATTAAAACAAATAAAAAAGCACTCGGAAACTTCCCATAGAATTTGGCGACCACATAACTCCCAATGGGTACTGAAAATAAAAGCGGACCAAAAAGCGTAATGCCATAAAAACCCATTTTGGTTTTGATCGTTATGATCCTACGTTTGAGTTTCGTAACACGGTTGTAGTTCACTGGCTCCTTTCCTTGAGATAGTGCCTTGGCGCGGTTCTTTAAGCGTTGACGATGCGAGATGAGCATCACAAGTTCACTGCCATAAAAAAAGAAAGCAGACGCGGTAGCTGCACCTAGAAAGGCGGCTAACCAAGTTTGAAAAAACGTAAGCTCAAACCGCGGACCTGGCAAAGTACTTACCAAGAATTTTACTGTAGCCAAACCGTAAATACTCCAAAAACCGACCCAATTCATTATTGATGTTTTATAGCTTATATTTTAACACCAAAAGCCAAATCACCGGCATCGCCTAGGCCCGGCACAATATAGGACTTGGCTGTGAGTTCTTGATCTATGGCTGCCACCCAAATTTGAGTAGCGGGTGGTAGTTTTTCTTTTAAAAGATTCAATGCCTCTGGAGTAGCAATGGCGCTCACAATATGAATCTGGGACGGCATGCCATGTTTGCGCAAGGCCTCATAAACGGCTACCATTGAACTACCAGTAGCTAGCATCGGATCAGAAATGATCCATGTTTTTTGATCAATCAGGGGTGCTGCAAGGTACTCCACTTCAATTTCAAAAACCTCTGGTGAGCTATGCTTGCGGTAGGCTGAAATATAAGCACTATCCGCGCGGTCAAAATACCTCAAGACACCTTCATGCATGGCAAGGCCAGCCCTGAGTATGGTGAACAAAACGGGTTGCTCTGCTGGCTTATTGACTTTAGCCTCACCCAAAGGGGTTTGAACCGAAACCTCGTGATGAGGTAAGGTTTTGGATAGCTCATAGGTCAAAATTTCGGCAATTCGGCATAGGTTGTGTCTAAATCGCAGGCGGTCATCTTGGGTCCCTACCTCGCGAATTTCTGCTAAGTATTGGCCCAAAACTGAACTTTGTAAACCGATATGATGTACCATCCTTATTTTTCTTTAAAAATACGTATTATTGGGCATTCTTTAGATTAAAAACTACTTTTCATGAAAGATTCTCGCAAGGTATATTTTTTGATTTTAGTAGCTGCATTGGGCTATTTTGTTGATATCTACGACCTTGTACTTTTTGGGGTAGTGAAAGCTGAAAGCCTAGCTCAAATCATACCCGATGCTACTGATGAGGCCCGAGCGGCCACAGGCAAGTTTTTGTTCAATGTGCAAATGTTTGGAATGTTGCTCGGTGGCATACTTTGGGGAATTTTAGGAGATAAAAAAGGACGCATCAAGGTGCTATTTGGATCTATTTTACTTTATTCCATTGCAAATATCGCCAATGCCTTCGTGACGGATATCACGAGCTATACCTTCATTAGATTACTTGCAGGTATTGGCCTTGCAGGAGAACTCGGCGCTGGCATTACGCTCATCTCTGAACTGATGAACAAAGAAACACGAGGTTATGGTACCATGCTGGTGGTTACCTTTGGTGCGCTAGGCGCCGTAGTAGCTTCTTTGATTGGCGCTGAAGGGCATGCAGTTGGCCATTTCATTGCGGGGCTCAGTGGGTGGCAGCCCGCCAATTGGCAGGTGGTGTATATCATTGGTGGCCTCATGGGGCTTGTTTTGCTTCTACTTAGGGTGGGTGCCCTTGAATCAGGCTTTTTTGAAAAAATTAATCACGACCCAAAAATTCAAAAAGGCAACCTGAAAATCATTTTCGCCAACAGAGCCAATTTGATCAAATACTTGCATTGTATCAGTATAGGCATTCCAATATGGTATACTGTTGGGCTTTTGGTCATGAATTCTGCAGATAATTTCGGCCCTTGGCTAGGTGTCTATGATATTTCTAATGGAAAGGCAGTCATGTATTGCTATTTGGGGCTTAGTGCCGGCGACTTGCTTGCAGGGGTGCTGAGCCAATGGCTCCGAAGTAGAAAAAAGGTTGTATTTCTTTATTTGGCCTTTACCTTGCTTTGTACAGTGCTGTTTTTAATAGTACTGCATACTTACAATATTTCTTCAGATACTTACTACCTACTCTGTTTTTTATTGGGTACCGGCACGGGTTATTGGGCCATCTTTGTAACGATTGCGGCCGAACAATTTGGCACCAACATCCGCTCTACTGCTGCCAATACGATCCCCAATTTTGTGCGAGGTTCGGTCAATATAATTATGCTGCTCTTTGGCACCTTATTGGCTATGGGCATCTCAGACGGTTGGTCTGCCTTGCTAGTAGGCCTATTCTTTATTGGCTTAGCAGCTTTTAGTCTGAGCAAACTGCAAGAAACCTTTGCCAAAGACCTCGATTACTTTGAAATCAGCTAAAACTAGATCTTCTGCGAATAGTTCTCGAAGTCTTCAATGAGTTCTTGATCCACTTGATTGGCCACGGTAATGGGAATATAATCCACCATAACGTTGGTTTTATCCAAGCCAAAGTCTTCGGCTGGTTTGAGCCCTGTAGATTTAACAAAGCGATAGGCTTTTACGCATAATTTTTGAAATGGCGTCAAGTGGTTATCCATCGCCACGCGCGAGTTCAATACAATGAACTTAAAGTCCACTTGGTCTAATTTTCCACGAACGCTTTCAAATATGCTCTCGCCAGGAAATTCGCCTTTTTCTATCATTTTACAATAGATTTTTCGCATCATATACTCAATGCGATGTTCTTCTTTGAAACCCAATTGAAGTGTCACATAATAGCAACGCTGATCAATGATCTGATGAACAGAATAATGTACGCCCCAGGGCTCAGTTAAAATATCTAAATGCAAGAACCAAATGGTACCGGCCTTGCGTGGTTTTTTATAGAACAATGAATGATAAACAGTCAAATCCAATCTATTGGCAGAATCTGAGCGTGTTGGGAACACTAAATTGGTGGCCTCAAATTCAATCGTTTCATCATCACGAACCGCATTGAGCAATGGAATCACTGAATTCATAGGTAAGTATTCAGTGATGCTCGTTCGCAATTGCTTGGCTTTATAGTAAAGGAAAAGTATTCCAAAAAAGCTCGAAGCCAAAATAAGCGTAAACCAACCACCCGAAACCACCTTGCCTAGGTTAGAGAGTAAAAATACCCCTTCAATAGCCAAGAATACGATAAAGATGCCAATGTAAAACAACTTCGCCTTAGGGTATTTTAAGGTCAATAAAAATCCAAGCAAAATAGAGGTCATGACCATATCGATGGTAATAGCCAACCCATAAGTGTGTTCCATGGCCGCCGATTCTTTGAAAATAGCGATCACCAACAAACATCCTCCCATCAAGAACCAATTGATAAACGGAATGTAAATTTGGCCTTGGTGTTCGGAGGGGTATTTTACCTTGAGGTTGGTCCAGAGCTTGAGCTTAATGGCTTCATTCATCAAGGTGAATACACCCGTAATGAGGGCCTGTGAGGCAATGATGGTGGCTGCAGTTGCCAAGCCAATAGCGAAAGGCAAGATGTGCTGTGGCACCATGCTGTAAAATATCGTTTGGTTCTCTACTACATGAAAATCCGGCGACAAACAAAGTGCAGACTGACCAAGGTAGTTGATGACCAACAAGGTCGAAACAAAAGTCCAGCTCAAGCGGATATTGCCCTTGCCACAATGACCTAAATCAGAATAAAGTGCCTCAGCTCCGGTAGTACACAAGAACACCGATCCCAATACTGCAAAGCCTCCTTCTACATTGGCCACCAAGTTGTAGGCCCAATATGGATTAAAGGCCTGTAAAACAACCGGATTATCCATAATATGAATAGCTCCCAAATAACCCAAGAAAATGAACCAGAGGGTCATGATTGGGCCGAACATTTTACCTATAGCTGCAGTACCAAACTGCTGAATTGAAAATAATATGACAATGATCGTTACCACAATGGGGATCACAGGTAAATCCGGATTGATGGCATTGATACCCTCAACCGCTGAAGAAATAGAAATAGCTGGTGTGATGAATCCATCAGCCATAAGCGTGGCACAGCCTATCAATGCCGGTATAATGATCCACTTCACCCTGCGTTTTTTAAGTAGCGCAAATAATGCGAAAATCCCCCCTTCACCTTTGTTATCTGCATTCAGAGCAAAATAAATGTACTTGATTGTGGCCAAAAGAATGAGCGTCCAGATCACACTCGAAAGGGCTCCCAAAATAAAGGGCTCAGAAATGTGCTTACCACCCCCCGTGATGGCTTGAAATACGTAGAGTGGTGAAGTACCGATATCACCAAAAACAATACCTGTGGTGATCAATAATCCGGCGATCGAAATCTTTTGGGTTGAGACGTGCGACATGAAAAACAAAAATATTTTGCCGAAGTTATGCCTTTCTATTATTTCTGAGTAAAAATTTCAGTAAAATATTTATCTTTGCCTCCCGATTCCTTTATCGGAAAGTCTGCTGCCCACGTGGTGAAATTGGTAGACACGCCATCTTGAGGGGGTGGTGCCAACAGGTGTGCTGGTTCGAATCCAGTCGTGGGCACAAAAAAAAGTCCTTCCGTTCCGGAAGGACTTTTTTTATGGAATACCGAGCGCAGCGAGATAATCCATTATTTGAAGCTTTTCATTAATTTTAAGACATCAAATTTCACGCACATGAAACGCCATTTCTTTCCTCTTTTTATCCTGACCCTGGGTCTTGCTTCTTGCACTCAAACCAACCAAACCAACACTCCTGAGCCAAAATCTATAGTGGCTACCGACGAGACTACCAAAGAATTGCAAAACAGCTTAAAGGAGGTGGCCGAGGAAGAAAAACGCCTAGAAAAGGAAGCCGCCATCAACATGACCACCATGGAATTCACAGCCCTGTCCCATGAGTTTGGCACCGTCATGGAAGACACCAAACACCTCTATAATTTCGAAGTAAAAAACACTGGAAAGAAGCCCTTGTATATTGCCGATGTGAAGGCCTCTTGCGGCTGCACTACGCCCAAAAAACCAACCAAAGCCATTGCCCCTGGCAAATCAGACATCATCGCCGTAGAATTTCACCCAAAAGTTGGCCAATTAGGCCGCCAAGATAAAACCGTTACCGTTCTGGCCAATACCAAACCAGAAATGGTGGTGTTAAAAATTGGCGCCGATGTCATAAAAAACCCTGCTACTGAAGGCAGAATTGCTACCAATTGATATGAAACTACACGTACTCAATACCGGTTTTTTTAAGCTCGATGGTGGGGCTATGTTTGGGGTGGTCCCTAAAACCATTTGGCAAAAAACCAACCCCGCCGACCAAAACAATATGTGCACATGGGCCATGCGTTCGCTGCTCATCGAAGATGGCAAGCGCCTGATCTTAGTGGATACAGGTATCGGCGATAAGCAATCAGAGAAATTTTTCTCGCACTACCACCTACATGGCACTGATAGCCTACACGGCAATTTAGCGCGCTTGGGTTTTCATGCCTCAGACATTACGGACGTCATTTTAACCCACCTTCATTTTGACCACTGCGGAGGCGCCATCGCCTTTGATACTCAAAAAGAAGCCTACCGCACTGTTTTTGAGAACGCCACCTACTGGAGTACTGAAAGCCATTGGCAGTGGGCCACTGCGCCCAACCCACGTGAGAAAGCCTCTTTTTTAAGCGAAAATATTCTGCCTATCCAAGAAAGTGGCCAACTACGATTTGTTAAGCGCAATGGTTTGCTTACCAAAGAGGCGCTGCCAGGCATGGATATATCATTTTTTGATGGCCATACCGAAAGCATGATGCTGCCACAAATCCAATACAAAGGCAAAACTTTGGTGTTCATGGCAGATTTGCTGCCCAGCACCGGACACATTCCGCTGCCTTATGTCATGGGCTACGATACCCGCCCGCTACTTACCCTTACAGAAAAAGAACGCTTTTTGATTGAAGCTGCCGATAATGAATACATACTTTTTTTAGAACACGACGCCCTTACAGAATGCTGCACAGTGCAGCACACCCAAAAAGGCATCCGACTCAAGGATACTTTCGCATTCTCAGATATTTAACCCCCCAATGAAAAGCCCACAAGAAATAGTGCAGCACCTGATGCTTGAAAATGATGCCTTTAGCCAGCTGCTTGGAATGCAGGTTTTGGCAATAGATTTAGGCACCTGCACGCTCTCTTGTTCGGTAAGTGCCCAAACCACCAACGGTTTTGGCATTGCCCACGGTGGGCTCACCTACTCCTTGGCCGATTCTGCCTTGGCTTTTGCGTCCAATGGACGCGGATTGCAATGCATGAGTATCGATACCCAAATTTCTCATTTGGCCAAAGTAAAGCTAGGCGATACCCTCAGGGCCCACTGCACCGAACTGCACCGCGGCAAGCGCACGGGGGTATATGAAGTGAAGATCACCAACCAAGACCAAAAACTCGTGGCTTATTTCAAAGGCACCGTGTTTGTCTCGGCAGTTGAATGGTAAAATATCAATAGGGTATTTTCAGAATTTGCCCTTCACGGATAAAATCCGAACGCAGGTTGTTGGCCCTTTTGATTTTGGCAACTGTGGTGTGGTGCTTGACGGCAATTCTCGAGAGGTTGTCTCCGAGTTTTACTTTATAGGTTCTATACGTTGGCTTTACGTATTTCTTTACGCCAGGGAGCTCCTCGCCTTTGGTGGCATAGGGATATTTCTCAACGTATTCTTGTAGTGTAATGCTATTGCCAATTTCTGAATCGTAGTACTTAAAAAATTGCTGACGGATGTTGATAAAGCGGCATATGGTATCTAGGGGCCTACTGCTCCAATCAAAACACTGAATTACGTTCTCATCAAAATCCAAAACCATCACAGGCGTAAGGGTGGGGTAAATATTATGCATTCTAGAAAGCTGCGGCTTCACTGCCCCTAGCCCACCATTGGCCGATCCGCGACTATCGAGGCGCACATAACAGCGGCCGTCTTCGCTAGGGCCCACAACGGCCGTCCAGTATACGGTAAGTGTCTGAGGGTTGATTTGAATATATAGCTGCTTTAAATCAGAATTAAAACCTTTTTTACGGATGTCCTCTAGGCCCTTGTTTACTTTTGAATTGATATAACCCCCGAAATTATCCATGCGGCGCGCATTGAAGGAGTGCAATGCATCGTATGCCGATGGCATACCTAAAGCTACATAAGAATCGCAGAGCACCTCATCATAAGGGCCTAGCTTCAATGTATCAGGATTGATCAAACAAAACGGCGGAATGACAATCTTTTCCTTGACTTCCGGCGTCTCTATTCGAACCGTATCGGTATCAAGTTCTTCATTTTCAGAAACAACCTGTGCATTAAACTGCAAAGGCAAGAGCGAAACGAGGAAAAGACTGAAAAAAAATGGAGCGCTTTTTTTCATGACCACAAAGGTACCAAAATCATACCAATTTTTAAAAGAGGCAGCCCCTGACTAAAAAACCTTCAA